>CAZKZQ010000296.1:0-4677 GCA_964557235.1 uncultured Nocardioidaceae bacterium | reverse complement strand
GTGGTCTCGATCGACACGGTCATCTACTTCCAGGTCACCGACCCGGTGGCGGCGACCTACGAGATCGCCAACTACATCTCGGCCGTCGAGCAGCTGACCATGACCACCCTGCGCAACATCGTCGGTGGCATGGACCTGGAGCAGACGCTGACCTCCCGCGAGGACATCAACCGCGGCCTGTCCGGCGTGCTCGACGAGGCGACCACGCGCTGGGGCATCCGCGTGGGCCGCGTCGAGATCAAGGGCATCGACCCGCCGCCGTCGATCAAGGACTCGATGGAGAAGCAGATGCGCGCCGACCGCGACAAGCGGGCCGTCATCCTCACCGCCGAGGGCCAGCGCCAGTCCTCGATCCTCACCGCGGAGGGCAACAAGCAGGCCGCGATCCTCAACGCCGAGGGCGAGCGCGAGGCGCGGATCCTGCGCGCGCAGGCCGAGCGCGAGGCGGCCATCCTCAAGGCCCAGGGCGAGGGGCAGGCCATCCAGACCGTGTTCCAGGCGATCCACGACGGGCAGCCGGACCAGTCGCTGCTGGCCTACCAGTACCTCCAGATGCTGCCCAAGATCGCCGAGGGCGACGCCAACAAGGTGTGGGTCGTGCCGTCGGAGATCACCAAGGCGCTCGAGGGGCTCGGCTCCGCCGTGCACGAGGTCGCCGGCATCCCGCAGCACACCGGCGGCGTCCGCCACCGCGTCGACATGGGTCCTTCGCTGGAGCAGATGGAGAAGCAGCGCAAGGAGGCCTCCAGCGCCGAGGCCGAGGTGCAGAAGGCGATCGCGGCCGCGGAGGCCTCGGCCCAGGGCGGCTCCCGCTCGGCTGCATCCGCTTCCTCCGCGCCTGCTGCGCCGGCTGCTCCCGCTGCGCCTGCCGCACCCGCGGCCGGCACGGACCCGGCCGTCGCGCCCGGCGAGGTGCCTCCGAGCGACCCGGACGCCCCCACGACCTGATGGGTTCGCCGGGCCACCTCCTGCTCCAGGTGTACGACGGCATCTCGGCCTGGGCGCGCGAGCTCGACGACGACGCGCTCGCGGCCCCGACGCGGACCGACTGGACCGTCGCCGAGCTGTTGTTCCACCTGCTGCTCGACGCCCAACGCGTGCTGGTCGCGCTCGCGACGCCGGCCGACCAGCCGCCCGACACCGACGCGGTGTCCTACTGGCACGACTGGAACCCCGGGCAGGGCGACGGGGGAGCGGCCCACGCGAGGTTCGTGCGGACCGCCGCGTCGGCGTACTCCTCTCCGCGGGTGCTGGTCGAGCACTGGGCCGAGACCGCCGCGGCCGCGGGTCGTGCCGCGCTCGCCGCGCACGTCGACGACGTGCTCGAGACGCAGGGCCACCGGCTCGCGCTGCCGGACCTGCTGAGCACCTTCGTCGTCGAGGGGTCGGTGCACCAGCTCGACCTGACCGGGCACGTGCCCGGCCCGCCCGTCCCGCCGGAGGCGCTCGCCGAGGTTCGTCGCGTGCTCGACGGGCTGCTCCGCGGGAGCGTGCCGTCGTGGAGCGACGAGGACTACGCCCTCAAGGGGACGGGGCGGGTGCCGCTCACCGACGAGGACCGGGCCGCGCTGGGTCCGCTCGCGGAGCGCTTCCCCCTGCTGGGCTGACGCCCCCGCGGCCTCGTCCGGTTGCGGACGCGCTGGAGCGCGTCCGCGACCGGACGAGGCGGAAATGGGTGTGCGTCGCGCGCGGGGGCGTGCGCAGGATGGCCCATGGCTTCTCGGTTGCTGGCTCTGACCTTCCTCGCGCTCGACCCCGACGGGCTCGCCGACTTCTGGGCCGGGCTCCTCGGCTGGGAACGCGTCGACGACCCGCTCGGCGCGGGTGCCCCGGCGATCGCCCCGCCACCCGGCTGGCTCGGTGGGTTCCCGGTGCGGTTCGAGCGGACCGACGTGCCCAAGACCCTGCAGAACGTCATGCACTTCGACCTCAACCCGGGCACCGACGAGGGGCAGGCCGAGCTCGTCGCGCGAGCCCTGTCGCTGGGCGGCTCGCACATCGACGTCGGGCAGCTGCCCGAGGAGAGGCACGTCCCGCTCGGCGACCCCGAGGGCAACGAGATGTGTGCCGTCGAGGCGGGCAACGGCTTCCTCGCCGGCTGCGGGCTGACCGGGTGCCTGTCCTCCGACGGGTCGCACGCCGTGGGGGTGTTCTGGTCCGAGGCCCTCGGCTGGCCGCTGGTCTGGGACGAGGGCGAGGAGACCGCGATCCAGGCCCCCGAGGGCGGGACGAAGATCAGCTGGGGCGGACCGCCCTACATGGAGAAGCCGACGCCCGCCCGTCAACGCCTCGAGCTCGCGGCCGACGACGTGGACGCCGAGGTGTCCCGGTTGCTCGGACTCGGTGCGACCCGGCTCCCCGGACCGGGGGTCCTCCTCGCGGACCCGGACGGCGGGGCGTTCGGCGTCTATCCCAGCTGACGGCGTACGGCGGCGAGCAGGCCGTCCGGCGAGGCGTTGAACGCGATCCGGGCCTGGGGAGCGTGCTCGCGGGTGAGGTTGACCAGCGCCTCGAACAGCTCGACGTCGCCGTTGCGCAGGCCGCCGCCGAGCAGCACGCAGTCCCACCGCTCGCGCCGCAGCGCCGCGGTCACCACGGCCGGCACGTCGTCGCTGCCGTCGAGGCCGACCCAGCACGGCTGGGCGTCGAAGCCGGCCTCGGCGAGCTCCGCCATCCCCGCGCGCACAGCGCTCGCGATCGGCTCCGGGTCCCACGGACCGGGCACGCGGTGGGGATCCAGACCGACCACGAGGACCTTGCTCATGCGGTGACGATACGTCGGCTGAGTAGGGTTCCAGGCGTGAGTGAGGCGATGAAGGTCGGAGTGCTCGGTGCCCTCGGCAAGGTCGGGCGCGAGGTGTGCAAGGCGGTCGAGGAGGCCGACGGGTTCGAGCTCGTCGCGCAGGTCGACGCCGACGACTCGCTGGACTCGCTGGTGTCGGCCGGCGCCGAGGCGGTCGTCGACTTCACCCACCCCGACGTCGTGATGGACAACCTGCGGTTCTGCATCGAGCACGGCATCCACGCCGTCGTCGGCACGACCGGCTTCGACGAGTCGCGTCTGGCTGAGCTGAGGTCGCTCCTCGGGGACTCGTCCACCGGTGTCCTCATCGCCCCCAACTTCTCCATCGGCGCGATCCTGATGATGCGGTTCGCGGCCGAGGCTGCGCCGTTCTACGAGTCGGTCGAGATCGTCGAGCTGCACCACCCGACCAAGGCCGACGCACCCAGCGGCACCGCCCGGCGTACGGCGGAGCTGGTCGCGCGCGCCCGCGCCGACGCCGGCGTGGGACCCGTCCCCGACGCCACCTCGACCTCGCTCGACGGCGCCCGCGGCGCGGTCGTGGACGGCATCCACGTGCACGGCCTGCGCATCCGCGGCATGGTCGCCCACCAGGAGGTCGTGCTCGGCGGCGTGGGGGAGACCCTGACCATCCGCCACGACTCGATGGACCGCGCGTCGTTCACGCCCGGCGTGCTCCTCGGCCTGCGCGAGATCGCCTCGCACCCCGGGCTCACGGTCGGGCTCGAGGAGTTCATGCCCCAGCCCTGACCGACTTCCCTGCCGCCCGGGCGCGTACTCCGACGTACGTGCTGGACAAATCGGGGCAGGCTCAAGTGGTCGTAGCAACACCATCCACCTGGAGGTGTTGCAGTGCCGAAGAAGGGTTTCCGGTTCAAGCGCCGGACCTATGAGGACCGTGCTCGGCTGTTCGAGCTGATGTATGACGGGTCGTCGGTGTCGGCAGCGGCCGAGGTCGTGGGCGTGCATCGGTCGTCGGCGTGGTCCTGGTGGCGGAAGTCTTCGCCCATGAACCTGGGCTTGGCGATCGGTCACAACGGTGGGTTTCTCGATCAGCGGCGAGTGGAGCCACCGGAGGCTGAAAGGGGCCAGCGGACTCGGAGACCGCTGACCCGCGAGGACCGATCGGTGATCGGGGCATGCCTGCAGCTGCGGGCGGCCGGACAGTCGATCACGCTGACGCACATCGCCGAGCTGATCGGGCGGGACAAGTCGGTGATCAGCCGCGAGGTCGCCCGCAACAGCGGTCCGGACGGGTCCTACTTCGCTGACCTGGCCGACCTGTCGGCCCGAGCGAAACGGCGCCGGCCCAAGGAGTTCCGACTGCACGCGAACCCGGCGCTGTGTCGCCGGATCGAGGGCTGGATGGACGACGGTTGGTCACCGAAGCTGATCGCCACGATGCTCGCGATCGAGCACCCGCACATGATCATGGACCGCGTGTCCCACGAGACGATCTACCAGGCGCTCTACGTCCAGACCCGGGGCAGCCTGCGCAAGGACCTGCACCAGTACCTCTCGACCAAACGAGCTGCCCGCAAGGCCCAGGGTGGTGCGAAGCGGGCCAGCAGCCCCTATCGGGAGGCGTTCACGATCAGCCAACGTCCCGCGGAGGTCGCCGCCCGTGCGGTCCCTGGCCACTGGGAGGGCGACCTGGTGATGGGCGTCGCCGGCGGTGTCGCGGTCGGGACTCTGGTCGAACGCTCGACCCGGTTCACGATCCTGCTGCACCTGCCCGGGCGCCACGACGCGGAGACCGTGGCCGCGGCGATGATCCGGGAGATGGCCGACCTGCCCGAGCACCTGCGTCGCTCCCTGACCTGGGACCGTGGCACCGAGCTGGCCCGCTACGACAAGGTCCAGCTTGAGCTCTC
>CAZKZQ010000295.1:0-4744 GCA_964557235.1 uncultured Nocardioidaceae bacterium | reverse complement strand
TGCTGGAGCCGGGCACCTGACTCGCACGTGAGTCGACGGCCGTGTGGCATCGGTCACACGGCCGTTGACGGATGGGACGCAGTGCGACCCGTGTGACGCGTTTTCCACAGCTCCGCAGACGCCACGTGTGATCCGTCCGAAATCGGGTCAGAGTGTCCCCACGCACCACACGTGAGGGCCCGGGGGACATGAGCCTGCACACCACTGGCACGAGCACGCCTGACGAGGCGATCCGCGACGCGCTCGACGCGACCCTGCGCGAGGTCGTGCGCCGCGACGGCGTCGACCCGCAGCGCGACCACGCCGCCGTACGCCGCCTGGCCGCCTCGGTCGTGCGCGACCACGACGAGCGCAGCCTCACCGGGGCGGTCCTGCCGGTCACGGACTCCGAGGCCCTGGTCGAGGAGCTGGTTGCCAACCTCGCGGGCTTCGGACCCCTGCAGAGGTACCTCGACGACCCGTCGGTCGAGGAGATCTGGATCAACGACCCGGCTCGGGTGTTCGTCGCTCGCGACGGCCGGCACGAGCTGACCTCGGTGGTGCTCACCCGGGCGCAGGTCTCCGAGCTCGTGGAGCGGATGCTCAAGTCGAGCGGTCGCCGCGTGGACATCAGCCAGCCCTTCGTCGACGCGCTCCTGCCGGGCGGACACCGGCTGCACGTCGTGCTCGAGGGCATCTCGCGCGGCTTCAGCGCGGTCAACATCCGCAAGTTCGTGGTCAAGGCGGCGAGGCTCTCCGACCTCGTCCGGCTCGGCAGCCTCACCCCGGACGCCGCCGACTTCCTCGGAGCCTCGGTGGCCGCCGGGCTCAACATCGTCGTGAGCGGGGGCACCCAGGCGGGCAAGACGACGATGCTCAACACCCTCGCCGCCGCGATCCCCGGCGGGCAGCGGGTGGTCAGCGCGGAGGAGGTCTTCGAGCTGGACTTCCGGCACCCGGACTGGGTGGCGCTGCAGACGCGTCAGAGCGGCCTCGAGGGCACGGGCGAGATCCGGCTGCGCGACCTCGTCAAGGAGAGCCTCCGGATGAGGCCCTCGCGCCTGATCGTGGGCGAGGTGCGGGCGGAGGAGTGCCTCGACCTGCTCCTGGCCCTCAACGCCGGACTGCCGGGCATGGCCTCGCTGCACGCCAACAGCGCCCGCGAGGCACTGGTCAAGATGTGCACGCTGCCGCTCCTCGCCGGCGAGAACATCTCCGCCCGGTTCGTCGTGCCGACGGTCGCCTCGTCGGTCGACCTGGTCGTGCACCTCGGCCTGGGCAACGACGGCCGGCGTGCCGTGCACGAGGTCGTCGCCGTCCCGGGCCGGGTCGAGGGAGACGTGATCGAGACCGAGCCGGTCTTCCTGCGACGCGGCGACGAGCTCGTCCGAGCCGGCGGGATGCCACCCCGGCCCGAGCGGTTCGAGCGCGCCGGCATCGACCTCACCCGCATCCTCGGGAGCCGCTGATGGGCGCTGCGATCGGTCTCCTCCTCGGGATCGGGCTGCTGCTGGTGTGGAGCGCCTTCGCCACGCCCGCGCCCGAGGCGACCACCCGTCGTACCTCCCGGCTGCGCGAGCAGCTGGACCGCGCCGGGTTCGCCAGCACCTCACCGAGGACCGTGGTCGCGGCATCCTGCGGCCTCTTCGTGGTCGCGTTCCTCGCGGTGCTGCTCGTGTCGCACACCGTCCCGGTGGCTCTCGTGTTCGGTGCGATGGCCGCCTACGCGCCGATCGCCTGGGTCGGCGCGCGCGTGCGCTCCCGCCAGCACGACCTCGCCGAGGTCTGGCCGGATGCCGTCGACAACCTGGCCTCCGCCGTCCGAGCCGGACTGTCGCTGCCGGACGCCCTGGCCGGGCTGGGGGAGCGCGGGCCCGAGCCGCTGCGGGAGCCGTTCCAGGTCTTCGCTCGCGACTACCAGGCGTCCGGGCGCTTCGGCGACTCGCTGGACGCGCTCAAGGTGCGCCTGGCCGACCCGGTCGGCGACCGTGTCGTCGAAGGTCTGCGCGTGGCGCGGGAGGTGGGCGGCGGCGACCTCGGCCGGTTGCTCCGCAATCTCTCGGCCCACCTGCGTGACGACGCGCGCACCCGCTCCGAGCTCGTCGCCCGGCAGAGCTGGGCGGTCAACGGGGCACGGCTCGCGGTCGCGGCGCCCTGGTTGGTGCTCCTGCTCATGTCCTTCCAGCCCGACGTGATCGCGCGCTACTCCTCGCCCGGCGGCGTCGTCGTCCTCGTGCTGGGCGCCTCGCTGTGCCTGGTCGCCTATCGCGTGATGCTGCGGATCGGGCGGCTGCCGACGGAGAAGCGGGTGCTGTCATGACCTGGTCGGTCGTCGGTGGCCTGGCCGGACTCGCGCTGGGCTGCGGCGTGCTGCTCGTGGTCGCCCACGTCCAGGCCCGTCGACGGCCCGACTTCGCCGGTCGCGTGCTGCGTCACCTCTCCGACCTGCCGGAGTTCGGCGGAGGCCGCATCCCGGTTGCGGCCCCGGTGCCGCGCCGCCTCCTCGCAATGCTGGCCGCGTGGATCGGTGACGTGCTCGGCGGTGCGACATCCGTGCGGCGCAGGCTGGAGCGTGCGGACCTGGACCTCACGGTCGCCGAGTTCCGCGTGCAGCAGGCGCTCTGGGGGCTGGTGGCGCTCTGCTCCTTCGGCGCGTTGTCCGTCGTGGTCGCCCTGCGCAGCCCGTCCCGCGCGGTCCCGATGGTCGTGCTGACGCTGCTGGCAGGCGTGCTCGGCGTCCTGCTCCGGGAGAACCGCCTCACCGCCCAGGTGCGTGCGCACGAGCGCCAGGTGCTCGCCGAGCTGCCCGCCCTGGCCGAGCTGCTGGCCCTCGCGGTCGCCGCGGGGGAGGGGCCGGTCGCAGCCCTCGACCGCGTCGTGGACCGCAGCCGCGGAGCCCTGTCACGCGAGCTGGCCTCCGTGCTGGCAGCGGTGCGCACGGGCACCCCGGTCGCGGTCGCCTTCGACGACTACGCCGCACGCACCGGCGTGCCCGTGGTCGCACGCTTCGCCAGCGGGCTCGCCGTGGCGGTCGAGCGAGGCACGCCGCTCGCGGACGTGCTGCACGCCCAGGCGGCCGACGTGCGCGAGGCGCAACGTCGCGCACTCATCGAGTCGGGCGGCCGTCGCGAGATCGCGATGATGGTCCCCGTCGTCTTTCTTGTCCTTCCGACAACAGTCATGTTCGCGTTCTGGCCGGGCCTGGTCGGACTCCGTCTCGTCACTCCCTGACCCTGGAGGTAGCAGTGCAGCTCATCGTCACCCACCTGATGGCGTTCTTCGCCAGTCTCTTCGCCCGCGCGGGGCGTCGGACGGCCGACGAGCGCGGCGACGTGCCCGGCTGGGTCCTCGTGACCGTGATGACCGCCGGCCTCGTCGCCGGACTCTGGGCGGTCGCGGGTCCCGAGCTCGAGCGCATGCTGCGCGAGGCGCTGCAGTCCGTCAACTGATGCCCGGTGCACGCGGGCGGCGCGCCGAGGACGGCGCGGCCGTCGTCGACTTCGTGCTCGTCCTCGTCGTGCTGGTGCCGCTGTTCCTCGGCATCCTGCAGGTCGGGCTCGTCCTGCACGTCCGCAACACCCTGACGTCCGCCGCGTCCGAGGGAGCGAGGTACGCCGCCCGCGTCGACCGCGGGCTCGAGGACGGCAGAGCGCGGGCCCGGGAGCAGGCCGCCGCCGCGCTCACCGGCGACCTCGCCACCGCGGTCACCGCCCGCGACACGACCGTGGCGGGACAGCCCGGGGTCGAGGTGCGCATCTCGGCCGACGTCCCGGCGCTCGGGATCTGGGGCCCGGCCGTCCACCTCGACGTCGCCGGACACGCGGTGAAGGAGACGGTCCGGTGAGGCGTCGGACCGAGAGGGGCTCGGCCCTGGTCGAGGTCACCTGGTTGTCGCTGCTGCTCCTGGTGCCGCTGGTCTACGTCCTGCTGTCGGTGTTCGCCGTGCAGCGCGGGTCGTTCGCGGTGAGCGGCGCCGCCCGGGCCGCTGCCCGCGCCTACTCCCTGGCGCCCGACGAGGCCTCCGCCCGCGAGCGGGCGCGCGCCGCTGCGGCCGTCGCGCTGGCCGACCACGACATCGACGCCGCCGACACCCAGGTCACGGTCTCGTGCCGGCCCGACCCGTCCAACTGCCTCGCGCCGGGCAGCGTGATCACGGCAGTCGTCCGCCACCAGGTGGTGCTGCCGCTCGTCCCGTCGGCGCTGGGGTCCCAGGCACCGAGCTTCCGCGTCGAGGCGCAGAGCTCGGTCCCCTACGGCACCTTCCGGGAGGACCGGTGAGGCGGGACGAGGGCGGTCAGACCTCCTTGCTGATCATCGGGTTCTTCCTCGTCGCCCTGCTGCTCACCGTGGTCGTGGTGGACGCGTCGGCGGCGTACCTCCGGCGCCAGCAGCTCGACGCCCTGGCCGACGGCGCCGCTCTCGCGGCTGCCGACGGGATCCAGGGCTCGCAGGTCTACGAGGAGGGGCTGGGGGAGAGGGCCGCGATCGACCCCGAGCTCGCCCGGTCCTACGTCGCCGACTACCTCCGCCGGCTCGGCGCTGCCCGCGACTACCCCGGACTCGTGCCGGTGGTGACGGTCCGCGGCGACTCCGTCGAGGTCGTGGTGCACGCACCGCTCGAGCTGCCGCTGGTGCCTCCGGGCTGGACCTCGGACACCCGCGTCACCGGCCGCGCGTCGGCCTTCGTGGCCGTCACGGGCTGACGTTGCCCGGTTCGGCAGATGAGCACACCGGACTGTTCTGCGCCTTCATCCCTCGACGCCGG
>CAZKZQ010000294.1:0-4747 GCA_964557235.1 uncultured Nocardioidaceae bacterium | reverse complement strand
CAGCTCGACCCTTCCGCCCGTGGGCCAGCCCGCGCCCGGGGCCGACCACGTGGAAATCCGTGCGACGACCGTGTCCGGCCACGTGCGCCTCGTGCCCGCCTGAGCGGCGGGCCGCGGCGGGTGGCCGAAGCGCACCGGGGGCCACGAAACCGCCGCGATACGCTGCGCCGACAGCAAGCGGACGCGAGGAGGACCATGCCCAGCCCCACCTGGGAGCGCCTGCCCGCAGCACGCCGGAACGCCGTGGTCGCGGCCGCTGAGAAGGAGTTCGCGGCGCGCGGCTTCAGCCAGGGCAGCCTCAATGTGATCGCCCGCGAGGCGGGCGTCTCGAAGGGCAGCCTGTTCCAGTACTTCACCGACAAGGTGGACCTGTTCGTCCACGTCGCCGGCCTGGCCAGCGCGCGGATCCGCGCGCACATGGAGGAGGTGGGCGCCGCGCTTCCGTGGGACTCCGACTTCTTCGGTGCCCTGCGGCGACTCAACGCCTCGTGGGTGCGCTACTTCTACGACCACCCGGTCGACCTGGCGTTGACCGCCGCGGCCAACCTGGAGCCGGACCGCAGCGCTCGGCCCGCCGTGCGCGCGGCAGCCGCCCTGGAGTACGAGGGCATGCTTCGTCCCCTCATCCGCCTCGCGGCCACGACCGGACAGCTGGTGCCCGGGGCCGACGAGGATGCGCTGCTGGCGCACCTCATCCTGATGCTCCCGCACTTCGCCATGGCCCCTCACGTCGAGGGTCTCGATCCGGTGCTGGGGATCGGCGGCGCCGACGTGCAGGAGGCGATCGACGGCGCGGACCGGATGCTGCGGGGTCTGGAGGCCGCCTACGCGCGCAGCTGAGCGCGCCCGAGCCAGCCGGAGAGCGCCTGCCAGACCCGCTCCTGGCCGGCGTCCTGCATCAGGTTGTGGCCGATCCGGTCGAACTCGTGGAGCTCGGCGCCGTAGCGAGCCGCGGTCCGTCGTACGGCGGCCAGGGGGACCAGGCGGTCCGAGCGGGCCGCGAGGGCGAGCACGGGCGGCCGGCCCAGCGGCAGAGCGGGCCGGCGGTGGAGCACGAGCTGGTGCTGGACCAGGGGCGACTCCGGGCCGCAGCGCGCCACGAGTCGCTCCGCATCGGGCTCGGACAGCCCCTCGAAGAGGTACTCGTGGCGCAGGGGCAGTGTCGACCCGGCCAGGACCCGCAGCGCGTCGAGCGGGTGTCGCCGGGCGATCGAGGCGAGGCAGCCGAGCGCCGGGCGGTGGCCGACCGAGGCGACGAGGACCAAGCCGGCCACCTGCTCGCGTGCGGCGACCTGTTGGCAGACCAGGCCGCCCATCGAGTGGCCGACGAGCACGGGCCGGCCGGGCAGTGAGTCGATGACCGAGCGGACGTCGGCGACGTAGTGGGACAGGCGTGCGGTGCGCACGTCGCCGCCGCTGTTGCCGTGGCCGCGCAGCGAGACCGACCACGCGGAGCGACCCTCGGCGGCCGCGGAGGCCATCCAGGCCGACCAGCAACCAGCCTCGTGCGCCAGTCCGTGCACGAAGAGCAGCGGCGGCAGCGCGGGGTCGTGGTCGGTGCCCGCCGTGAGCACCTCGAGGTCCCGATGGCGGGTGGGGGCGATCGTCACGGTTCTCCTCGGGTCGGTGGGTCGGTTCGCGCAGGGCTTGCGCCGAACCTGTGACGGACCTTACAGTGACCACTGGTCATATGACCACTGGTCACAATGGAGGAGTGCCATGAACGAGCCGGTCGAGATCGTCGATGAGGTCGACGTCCTGATCGTGGGCGCCGGGCTGTCCGGCATCGGCGCCGCGCACCACGTCGCGACCGCCTTCCCCGGCCGCACCTATCGGATCCTGGAGGGCCGCGACGCGATCGGCGGCACGTGGGACCTCTTCCGCTACCCGGGCATTCGCTCCGACTCCGACATGCACACCCTCGGCTACCGGTTCCGGCCGTGGACCGCGGCGAAGTCCATCGCCGACGGCCCGGCCATCCGCGACTACGTCCGCGGGGCCGCGGCCGACGCCGGCATCGACCAGCACATCGCCTTCGGGCTGGACGTGCGCGAGGCGCACTGGTCCTCGGCCGAGGGCCGCTGGACGGTTCTCGCCGTCGACCGCGCGGGCCGCGAGCACCGGTACCGCTGCGCCTTCCTGTGGTCGTGCGCCGGCTACTACGACTATGCGGCCGGCTTCACACCGGACTTCCCGGGGCGCGAGGAGTTCGCAGGCCGTGTCGTGCACCCGCAGTCCTGGCCTGAGGACCTCGACGTCTCCGGCCGCCGGCTCGTCGTGATCGGTTCCGGCGCGACGGCGATCACCCTGGTGCCGGCCCTCGCCGAGCGAGGTGCCGCGGTGACGATGCTGCAGCGCTCGCCGACGTACGTCATGAACCTGCCCTCCGTCGACCGGTTCGCGGTGGCCGCCCACCGTCTCCTGGGTGACCGCGCCGGCTACGCGGTGACCCGGTGGAAGAACGTGCTGCGCCAGTGGGGTGTCTACCGGTTCAGCCAGGCCTGCCCGCGCGCCATGCGGCGGGTGATCCGCTTCCTGCAGCGCCGCCAACTGCCGGCGGGCTACGACATCGACACCCACTTCAACCCGTCCTACGGGCCGTGGGACCAGCGGCTGTGCGCGGTGCCCGACAACGACCTCTTCCGGGTGCTCTCGGAGGGCCGGGCCGAGATCGTCACCGACCAGATCGAGCGCTTCGACCGGACCGGGCTGCGCCTGTCGTCGGGCCGGCACCTCGAGGCGGACATCGTCGTGACGGCCACTGGTCTGGAGATGCGGGCCTTCGGCGGCCTCGAGTTCCTCGCCGACGGTGAGCGGATCGAGGTGCCCCAGTGCATCGCCTACAAGGGCATGATGCTCAGCGGCGTCCCCAACTTCGCCTTCACCGTCGGCTACACCAACTCGTCCTGGACGCTCAAGGCCGACCTGGTGGCCGAGTACGTCGTCCGACTGCTGCGCCGGATGGACGAAACCGGCAACGACGTCGCCGTGCCGGTGAACGCGGACCCCGACCTGGAGACCCGGCCGCTGCTGGACTTCCAGGCCGGCTACGTCAACCGTGCCCTTGACCGACTGCCACGCGCGGGCGCCAACCCGCCGTGGCGGCTGGGCATGAACTACCTCTCGGACCTGGTCACGCTGCGGCACCGGGCCCTCGACGACGGCGTGATGACGCTGCGTCGTACCCCCGCGGTCGACCCGCTCTCCGTGCCGGAACCTCCCGCACGTCCCACCGTCCCCGCCGTCTGAGCGGGCTCGCCACCACATCAGGAGAACCCCTTGAAGCTCGCCTTCCGCAGGGCTGCCGCCGCCCTTGGCGCCGCAGCCACGATCCTCGGCGCCGCATCCGCGTCGCCCGCATCCGCCGACCTCGGCCCGACCGGTCCGACCCCTCGCCCGAGTGCCGGTGACTGCCTGTGGGTGCACACCTTCACGGCCGACGACACCGACGACAACTACGCCTTCCCCGACAGTGGCGCGCACTACTGGGCCGCCGAGTTCACCATCCCCGAGGGCGCCCGGCTGGACCTCGTCGGCCGCTTCGCGCACGCCCGCTACCAGTCGCTCAACTCCTACGACATCGCCACGAATGCGCCCGTCGACGCGCTCAACGACGTCGCCACCCGACCCGACCCCGGCGCGCGCAACCCCTTCCTGCCCGGCGCGACCCGGGCCGGCGAGACCGGCCGCGGCTACACCGTCCACGTCTCGACCGAGCAGGCGCCGGCCTCGGACCGCGCCGCCAACACCCTGTACGCCGGGGTGCCGGGCCAGGTCGCTCAACTGCTCCTCTATCGGGTCTACCTGCCTGACATGGGCCGCGACATCACCGGCGGCACCGGTGTCCCGCAGCCGCGACTGACGCTCGCCGACGGCGTGGTGCTGACCGGGGCGGACGCGTGTGCGGCCCTGCAGGCGAGCCAGGACAAGCCGGCGGTCGCGATGTTCCCGATGGCGACCTACCTCGCCCTGCGCAACCAGCCCGGCAAGCCGGCGACCTTCCCGGCCCTCCCGGACCCGCAGTGGCTGTCCTACTACAACCTCCAGTTCAACGTGCAGTGCATCTACTTCGGCCTGTGCACGGGCGCTCCGGCACGGGTGAACCAGCAGTACGCCAACATCGACAACAAGTACGTCAGCGCCCAGGCCAGCACCGGTTTCGGCGAGGTGCTCACGCTGCGCGGCAAGCTCCCGGTCACCCCGCGCACGCTGCACCGGCAGCCGCGGATGGCCGCGCAGGTCGACATGCGCTACTGGTCGCTGTGCACCAACGAGTCGATGGCAACCACCCGGGTGGAGGACTGCGTGTACGACGAGGACGTCCTCACCGACGCGGACGGCTGGTACACGATCGTCGTCACCCGGGCCGAGGATCGTCCGGCCAACGCGGTCGCCCGCTGCGGCGTGACCTGGCTCGAGGCGCCGGTCCGCGGCGACGGCGCCGGGAACCTCGGCGACAACCTGCTGCTGATGCGCAACATGCTGCCCTCGCCCGGGTTCGACCACGCGATCCAGGACACCCGGGTCCCCGGCGACGAGCGGGCCGTCATGAGGGACTACCTGCCCACCTCCCGGTACTCGACGACGGCGCAGTTCGAGGAGCGCGGCTGCCGCTGAGCCGGCCTGAGCCGGCGCGGCTCCGCGAGGGTCGCGCCGATGGACCGACTCCGCGTGACGTGACTCCCGTCCGGATCGTTGCTCCTCCGGGTCCGCAAGGGCCCGGAGGAGGGAGATCCCGATGAACGTC
>CAZKZQ010000293.1:0-4752 GCA_964557235.1 uncultured Nocardioidaceae bacterium | reverse complement strand
CTAGCCCGTGTGGTGCACCTCCTGCAGCCCGTAGACCGGGGTGTCCAGCCCCTCGAAGCGTGCCTTGAGCTGGAGCGCGAGGTAGAGCGAGTAGTGCCGTGACTGGTGCAGGTTGCCGCCGTGCATCCAGAGGTTGTCGACCTGGGTCGGCTTCCACATGTTGCGCTGCTCGCCCTCCCACGGACCGGGGTCCTTGGGGGTGTCGGAGCCGAGGCCCCAGCACTTGCCGAGCCGGTCGGCGGTCTCCTGGTCGATCAGGTCCGCGACCCACCCGTTCATCGAGTTGTAGCCGGTGGCGAACACCACGAGGTCGGCCGGGAGCTCGGTGCCGTCCTCGAGGACGACGGCGTCCTCGGTGAGCCGGCTGATCTGCCCGTGCGCCAGCTTGACCTCCCCGTTCGCGACCAGGTCGGCCGCACCCACGTCGATGTAGTAGCCCGACCCGCGCCGGAGGTACTTCATGAACAGCCCGGAGCCGTCCGCGCCCCAGTCGAGCTCGAAGCCGGCCTTCTCCAGGCGGTCGTAGAAGTCCTTGTCCCGCTCGCGCATCTGGTCGTAGAGCGGGATCTGGAACGTGTGCAGGATGCGGTAGGGCAGCGACGCGAAGATCCGGTCGGCCTTCTCGGTGGTCACGCCGGCAGCCACGGCCTCCTCGGAGTAGAGCGCGCCGAGACCGATCTCCATCAGGCTGTCGCTCTTCACGATGTGGGTGCTCGAACGCTGCACCATCGTGACGTCCGCGTCGTTCTCCCACAGCGCACCGCAGATGTCGAACGCCGAGTTGTTGCTGCCGATGACCACGCACCTCTTGCCGGCGTAGGCGTCCGGGCCCGGGTGCCGCGACGAGTGGTGGACGTCCCCCTTGAAGACGTCGAGGCCCTCGACCTCGGGCATGCGGGCCTTGCCGCTCATGCCGGTCGCGAAGACGACGTGCTTGGGAGTCAGGCGCAGCGGGTTGCCCTCGCGCTCGACCTCGACGACCCACTCGCCTGCGGCGTCGTTCCAGGTCGCCGACCTGGCCACGGTGGAGGACCAGTAGGGCACCTCCATGACCTTGACGTAGGACTCGAGCCAGTCGCCGATCTTGTCCTTGGGCGCGAAGACCGGCCAGTTGTCGGGGAACTTGAGGTAGGGCAGGTGGTCGTACCAGACCGGGTCGTGCAGGCACAGCGACTTGTAGCGGTTGCGCCACTGGTCGCCGGGTCGTGGGTGCTTGTCGATCACCAGCGCGGGCACGCCGAGCTGCCGCAGCCGGGATCCGAGCGCGATGCCGCCCTGGCCGCCGCCGATCACAAGCACGTAGGGCTGCGTGGTCGAGCCGAGGCTCTCGGCCTCCGCCTGGCGCTGCTCGGCCCACGTGGTCCGGTGCTTGTCGGCGCCGTGCTGCGCCCCCATCGGCCGGCGCTCGCGCAGCGGCTCCTCGAACCCCTTGAGCTCCTCGAGGCTGGTGAGGAACGTCCACGCCACGTCGACGCCGTCCTCCTCGGTCAGCCGCAGCAGCCCGCTGGCCCGGCCGACGCCGGTCTCGAAGGTGAACCAGGCGGTCACGACCCCGCCGTCCTCGGTCGCCGGCTCGCTGGTCGCGAAGTGCGAGGCGTCGGTCTGCTCGAGGGTGGCACCGAGCAGGTCGCTCACTCCCTCGCGTCCCTCGACGGTCGTGATGTTCCAGGTGAACGCCACCAGGTCGCGCCAGTAGGACTCGGTGGCGAACAGGCTCGCGGCCCGCTCGGCGTCCTGCGCGTGGAGGGCGGACTCGAACGCCCCCAGCCAGGCCTCGGCCCGGTCCTGCGCGGACGCCTCGGTGCCGGCGGGACGTTCCAGCGTGTTGGTCATGTCGGGACTCCTCTCGGGACGTGACCCCGGTCACGTCGGGCCCAGCAGACCGCTGGACGCCCATCCGCCGGAAGGGTTGCATCGGGTTGCATCCGGCCCACCTGGGCGGGTGACGCCCGTCACACCACGACCTAGCCTGGGCAGGTGACCACCCCCTCGTACGCCGCGGTGCAGCCGGGCACGGACCTCGGCCACCACGCCCGGGCGCTGCGCCGCGTGCACGACGCCGTGCTCGGCGGGGTGCGGCCGCCGGACCAGCCGCGCGCCCTCGTGGCCCGCTCGTGGCAGCGCGTCATGGGTCTGGGGCTGGACCCGACGCGGCCCAACGCCCGCGACCCGCTCCCCCGCACCGTCGTCGAGACCCGTCGGCGGGAGTCCGGGCTGGCGCTGGTGATCGACGACGTCCGCTCGGTGCTGTGCAGCGTCGCCGACGCCTCCCGCTTCATCGTCGTGGTCACCGACGCCCTCGGCACGATCCTGTGGCGGGAGGGCTCGGCGCGCGTGCTCATGGAGGCCGACCGGCTCGGGTTCTCCGAGGGGGCGGTGTGGACCGAGGAGCACGTCGGCACCAACGCGATCGGCACCGCCCTGGCCGAGGCGGCCCCGGTGCAGCTGTTCTCGGCCGAGCACTTCGAGGAAGGGCAGATCCCGTGGTACTGCACTGCCTCCCCGATCCACGACCCCCGCACCGGCGAGCTGCTCGGCGTCGTCGACGTCAGCGGCCCGGCGCTCACCCTCCACCCGGCGCTCGTCGCCCTCGTGGAGACCGCGACCCGGCTCGCCGAGGCGCAGCTGTGGCGCCGCCACCAGGAGCGGCTGGAGCGCCTGCGCCGCTCGGCGGGACCCCTGCTCGCGACGACGTCCGGCCCGCTGCTGCTGGTCGACGACCACGGCTGGGTCGCGCACCACTCCGGCGTCGCCGCCCGCGACCGCATCGCCGTGCCCGACGAGCACCGCACCCTCGCCGTGCCCGGCCTGGGTCTCTGCGTGCCCGAGCGGCTCACCGACGGCTGGCTCGTGCGGCCCTCCCCCGCCGCGGGCAGGATCACCGCGACCCTCGACCTGCGCGGCGACGAGGCCCTGCTCGAGGTGTCGTCGGCCGACGGCGCGTGGCGCACGCCGCTGTCACGGCGGCACGCCAGCCTGCTGGCCGAGCTCGCGGCCGCGGGGCGCGAAGGCGTCAGCGCCGCCTCGCTCAGCCGCACGACGTACGGCGACGACGCGCACCAGGTGACCGTGCGGGCCGAGATCAGCCGGCTGCGCCGCACGGTCGGCGCCCTGGTGACCACCGGCCCCTATCGCATCTCGGCCGACGTGGACCTCACCGTGGTGCGTTGATGGCCGACGACCCCACCCCCGAGACCCACGACTCCAAGCTCCGGGCCCGCCTGCGCGCGCTCCTGTTCGACGCCCGCCGCGACCGCGACGTCGCGGTCGCCGCGGTGGTCCGCAGCGTGCTGGACGAGCTGGAGAACGCCGAGGCCGCGGCAGCCCAGGAGGAGCAGGAGCTCGCGGTCGCCCAGGCCGGGCTCGACGCGGTGGCGGTGACGCTCGAGCAGCTCGCCCGGGCCGACTCCGCCCGCGCCGCCGAGCAGGCGCACGCGGTGCAGGTCGTCCGGGACGTGCTCCGGCGTCAGGGTCGGTGACTCCTGGCACGATCCCGGTCATGGACTTCGAGGACGGCGAGGAGGTCGTGGGACGGCAGTTCCGCGACGAGGACTGGTACGCCGAGGAGATCGGCCGGGTGAGCTTCCGCGACTGCACCTTCACCGACGTGGACCTGACCGAGGCGACGACGCACGGCACGACGTTCACCGGGTGCACCTTCGCGTTCAGCAGGCTCAACGCCTCGACCCACGTCGCGAGCGTCTTCGCCGGGTGCGAGTTCCGCCAGTCCAGCTTCTTCGGCGCGACCCTCGACGGCTGCAAGCTCAGCGGCAGCGTCTTCGTCGACTGCACGCTGCGGCCGCTCACCGTGCGTGGCGGTCAGTGGCGCGGGGTGACGCTGCGGCGCGCGAGGCTGACCGGCCTCGACCTGTCCGGCCTCGTGCTCGCCGAGGCCGACCTGACCGACGCCGACCTCACCGGAGCCGACCTGGGGCGCTGCGACCTGACCGGCGCGACGCTGCGCCACACGGTGCTGCACTCCGCCGACCTGCGCGGAGCCACGCTCGACCGCTGCGACCTCACCGCGGCCGACCTGCGCGAGACCAGGCTGGACCTCGCCGGCGCCGTGCTGCTGGCCGAGGCCCACGGCGCCCGCGTCGAGGGCTGAGGACCCGTCTCCCACCCGTGGCGCATGCTGGGCGCATGGCTGAGCTCGTGCGCACCAACAACGTCGGTCTGATCTCGGCGATCGAGGGCCTGCTCACGATGGCGGAGATCCCCTACCTCGTGGCCGACCGCAACTCGAGCGTCATCGACGGGTCGATCGCCTTCGTCCAGATGCGGGTCCTGGTCCCCGACGAGCGTGAGGACGAGGCGCGTCAGCTGCTCACCGACGGCGACCTCGGTGAGTGGCTGCGCTAGTCAGCTCAGCTCGAGCCCGGGATAGAGGGGGTTGGCGTCCAGCATCTCCGCCGACGCCGCGCGCACGCGGTCGGCGACCCCGTCGGCCAGCTTGTAGTTGGCCTTGCTCGGGTCGCCCTTGGACGTGGTGGTCGGCTCGGTGTTCTTGAGCACCTCGACGACCAGCTCGGCGACGCGGTCGAACTCCGCAGCGCCGAAGCCACGGGTGGTCAGGGCGGGGGTGCCGAAGCGGATGCCGGAGGTGTACCACGCGCCGTTCGCGTCGTTCGGGACCGAGTTGCGGTTGGTCACGACGCCCGCGTCGAGCAGCGCCGACTCGGCCTGGCGGCCGGTGAGCCCGAACGAGCTCACGTCGAGCAGCACGATGTGGTTGTCGGTGCCGCCGGTGAC
>CAZKZQ010000292.1:0-4771 GCA_964557235.1 uncultured Nocardioidaceae bacterium | reverse complement strand
CGTAGATGTGGTTCTCGCGGTCGAGGTCCTCCAGCTCGTAGGGCCACTCGTCGACCACCTCGACGCCCATGGAGGACAGGATCGGCAGCACCTGGCTCAGCGAGAGCGGCCCGCCGATGCGATAGATCTTGAGCCTCGCCTCGTTGGCCCCGCAGTCCATCGGCCGGTAGAACGACAGGCCGATGCCCTCCTCGCCCACGATCGCCTCGAGCTGGCCGATGTCGACGGCTCCGGTGCGTGCCTTGTAGTCCTCCTTGTAGGCCTCGGGGAACGAGTCGGCGTACTTGCGCGCGAGCGCGGAGCCCTGCGACTCGCCGTACTCCTCGCGGACGGCGGTGACGAAGTCGTCCTCCCACGACCGTGCGGCCTCGGCGAGCTTCTGCTCCAGCTCGGCGACCGCGACCTCGCCCTCCATCGTCTCGCCCTTGGCGGGCCGCACGACGAAGTGCAGCCGCGCCAGCATGGACTCCGAGACGCGGGCGGTGTACTCGATCGTGTCGCCGCCGAGCTCGCGCAGCAGGATCGCGGAGATCCGTTCGCGCACGCTGGTGTTGTAGCGGTCGCGCGGGAGGTAGACCAGGCACGACAGGAAGCGGCGGTAGGCGTCGTGGCGCACGAAGAGCCGCAGCTGACGCCGCTCGCGCGTCTGCAGGACCGCCATGGCGATCCGCTGCAGGTCCTCCAGCGGGGTCTGGAAGAGCTCGTCGCGCGGGTAGTTCTCCAGCACGTCCATGAGCGCCTTGCCGGTGTGGCTGGCACGCTCGACGCCCGCGGCCTCGATGACGGCGTAGGCCTTCTCCCGCAGCAGCGGGATGCGGGTCAGCGACTCGGTGTAGGCGGCCGAGGAGTAGAGCCCGAGGAAGCGCCGCTCCCCCACCACCTCGCCGGCCTCGTCGAAGGTCTTGACCCCGACGTAGTCGAGGTAGGCCGGGCGGTGGACCGTCGACTTGGAGTTGGCCTTCGCCAGCACCAGCAGGTGCTTCTCCCGGGCCTTGTCGCGCACCAGGGGCGGCATCTTGCCGAAGGAGGGCGACATGTCCTGGTCCGCGCGCAGGATCCCGAGTCCCGTGCCGGTGACGGCCCGCAGGACCTCCTCACCGTCGCGCTCGGCCAGGAGGTACTCGCGGTAGCCGAGGAACGTGTAGTGGTCGTCGGCCAGCCACTCCAGGAGCTCGACCCCCTGGTCGACCTCGTCCTGGTCCAGCGACGCGGGTGGGTGGGCGCGCAGGTCCTGGATCACGTCGATCACCTGCTGGTGCATCTTGGCCCAGTCCTCGACGGACTCACGCACGTCGCTGAGGACCTTCTGCAGCCGCGCGACCGTGCGGTCCAGCTCGGCCTGGCTGGCGTCGCGGTCGATCTCGACGTGCATCCAGGACTCGCGCAGCACGTCGTGCACGCCCTCCACCTGGGTGGACTCGTCGTCGATCACCTCGACCAGCTCACCGGTGATGCTGCGTCGCACGATCAGCTGCGGGTGCACCACGAGGTGCACGCTGCGGCCCTCGTCGTTGAGCTCCATCGTCACCGAGTCGACGAGGAACGACATGTCGTCGGTGACCACCTCGACGACGGTGTGCCCACCGGCGGACCAGCCGTGCTCGGCGACCGTCGGCGTGAACGCGCGGACGTTGGCCACCCCGGGCAGGCGCTCGGCCGCCAGGCGGTGGTGGCTCAGGGCGGCGCCGAGGATGTCGGTGTCGGCGCGGTCGGCCAGGTCCTCGAACGCGACGTGGCGGTAGTACTGCCGCAGGAGCGACTCCAGCGTCGCCCTGGGCGGGGCGCCCGTGCCCTTCTTCCCTCCGGCCGCCGCGGCGGCCTTGACGATGAGCTCGTCCTTCGGGTCTGTGGACTTGGTGGGCACGGTGGGACTCCTGTCGCTGCACGCGTCGTTGCGTCGGCGTTTCGACACTATTGCCCGACCGACCCGCTGCCAACCACCCCCCGAACCCCGGCGTGGGAGCGCCCGATGCGGCAGGATGCGAGCCATGAAGCTCAGCCACACGACGACCTACGACGCCACGCTGGACGAGGTCTACGCGATGCTCACCGATCCGACCTTCCGCGAGCGGGCGGCCCGGGCGTCGGGCGTCCTCGAGGTGGACGTCGAGGTCACCGCCCAGGGTGACGGCGCCCAGGTCCGGATGGACCAGGTGCAGCCCCTGCAGGGCGTCCCGTCCTTCGCGACGAAGTTCGCCGGCGACACCACCAAGGCCACGATCGTCGAGACGTGGACGAGTCGCTCCAGCTCGGACCTGGAGATCACCACGCCCGGCAAGCCGACCCGGATCACCGGCGGCTACCGCCTCAGCGAGATCGGCGGCCGCACCACCCAGCAGTTCGAGGGCGAGTGCAAGGTCTCCGTGCCGCTCATCGGCGGCAAGCTCGAGAAGGTCATGGGCGACCTGTTCGTCCAGGGCCGCGACAAGGAGGCCGCGGCGGGCGCCGCGTGGCTGAAGGGCGACCGCGCGTGAGGTTCGAGCGGGTCCACGAGTTCCCCGCCCCCGCCGCCGAGGTCCTCGCGATGCTGCTGGACCCTGCCTTCCGTGAGGCCGTCTGCGCGGCCCAGGACGCGACCCACCACTCGGTCAGCGTGAGCTCCTCGGAGCCGCCGTCGACCGTGGAGGTCCGGCAGCGGCAGGACACCAGCGACGCCCCCGGCCCGGCGCGCAAGGTGATCGGCGACTCCGTCGAGACCGTCCAGCGCGAGGAGTGGGAGTCCGCCGACCGGGCGAGTCTCGACATCTCGATCCCCGGCAAGCCCGGGCACCTGCGCGGCCGCATCACGCTGGTCGACAACGGCGACGGCACGAGCACCGAGCGCTTCGACGCCGAGGTGAAGGTCAACATCCCGCTGGTCGGCGGCAAGCTCGAGGCGCTGATCGGCAAGATCCTCGGCAGCGGCCTGCGCCGTGAGCGCGAGACCGGGCTCAGGTGGCTGGCGGGCGACCGCTGACGTCGGGGCCCTCGACCTCGTCCTCGTCGGCGTTGCGCCGGTTGGCGTAGCGCACGACGAGCGTCAGCACCACGAACGGCCCGAACGCGATCAGCAGCACCAGGAGCTTCTCGTAGCCGTGGAGAGCGCCGAGGTGCTGGGCCAGCCACGGGGCGACCAGCAGCACGCTCACGACATGTAGGGGTAGCGGTAGTCGGTCGGCGGCACCAGCGTCTCCTTGATGCTGCGCGGCGACGTCCAGCGCAGCAGGTTGCTCGCCGCACCGGCCTTGTCGTTGGTGCCCGAGGCTCGTCCACCACCGAACGGCTGCTGCCCGACGACCGCGCCGGTCGGCTTGTCGTTGACGTAGAAGTTGCCCGCGGCGAAGCGCAGCCGCTCCTGCGCCCACGCGACCGCCCTGCGGTCCTGGGCGATGATCGAGCCGGTCAGGGCGTAGGGCGCGAAGGACTCCATCTGGTCCACCGCGTCCTCGAACCGGTCGTCGTCGAAGACCGACACCGCGAGGATCGGGCCGAAGTACTCCGTGCGGAACATGTCGTCGTCGGGCGCCGAGGACTCGATGACCGTCGGGCGCACGAACCAGCCCACGCTGTCGTCGACCTTGCCGCCGGCCAGCACCTCGAGCTTGCTGGAGCGCTTGGCCCGGTTGATCGCCTTGCGGTGCTTGTCGAACGCCCGGTCGTCGATCACCGCGCCCATGAAGTTCGACAGGTCCGTGACGTCACCCATGGCGATCGCCTCGGTCTCCTCCACGAGCTCGTCGCGGATCCTCTCCCAGACCGAGCGGGCGACGTAGGCCCGCGACGCGGCGGAGCACTTCTGGCCCTGGAACTCGAAGGCGCCGCGGATCAGGGCGGTGCGCAGCACGTCGGGGTCGGCGCTGGGGTGGGCGACGATGAAGTCCTTGCCGCCGGTCTCGCCGACGATCCGCGGGTAGGAGCGGTAGCCGGTGATGTTCTCCCCGACCGTGCGCCACAGGTGCTGGAAGGTCGGGGTCGAGCCGGTGAAGTGGATGCCCGCGAGGTCGGGGTGCGACAGCGCGACCTTCGAGACGTCGAGCCCGTCGCCGGGGAGCATGTTGATGACGCCGGGCGGCATGCCGGCCTCCTCCAGCAGCTCCATCGTCAGCGACGCGGCCAGCTGCTGGGTGGGCGACGGCTTCCAGATGACCGTGTTGCCCATCAGCGCCGGGGCGGTGGGCAGGTTGCCGGCGATCGCGGTGAAGTTGAACGGCGTGATCGCGTAGACGAAGCCCTCGAGCGGCCGGTGGTCGGTGCGGTTCCAGATGCCGGGGCTGTTGGCGATCGGCTGCTCGGCGAGGACCTGGCGGGCGAAGTGGACGTTGAAGCGCCAGAAGTCGATCAGCTCGCAGGCGGCGTCGATCTCGGCCTGGAAGGCGGTCTTGGACTGGCCGAGCATGGTCGCCGCGTTGAGCCGCTGGCGCCACGGGCCGGCCAGCAGGTCCGCGGCCTTGAGCAGGATCGCCGCGCGGTCGTCGAAGGACAGCGCCCGCCAGCCCGGAGCCGCCTCGGTGGCCGCGGCGATCGCCGCCCTGGTGTCGGCGCGGGTGGCGCCCTTGGTCACGCCGATGACGTGCTGGTGGTCGTGCGGCTGGACCACCCGGTGCTCGGGTCCACCGCCCATGCGGTGCTCCCCGCCGATCACGGCGGGGAGGTCGGGGGTCTCCGCCTCCTGGCGGACCAGCTCGGCGAGCAGCGCCTCGCGCTCGGGTGTGCCCGGCGCGTAGGTCAGGTTCGGCTCGTTCACCGGCTGCGGGGTGTGCGTCACGGCGTCCATGGAGCCGATCGTGCCACG
>CAZKZQ010000291.1:0-4803 GCA_964557235.1 uncultured Nocardioidaceae bacterium | reverse complement strand
ACCGGCCCGTTGGTGAGGTGGCCGGCGTGGGTGTTGAGGCCCAGGGCGAGCGCCTGGTCGTCGCGGCAGGCCTGCTGCCAGCCCTTGTTGGCCAGCGCGACGGCGTAGGGCAGCGTCGTGTTGGTCAGGGCGTACGTCGAGGTGTTGGGCACCGCGCCCGGCATGTTGGCCACGCAGTAGAACACCGAGTTGTGGACGGTGTACGTCGGGTCGGCGTGCGTGGTCGGACGGGTGTCCTCGAAGCAGCCGCCCTGGTCGACGGCGATGTCGACGAGCACCGAGCCGGGCTTCATCCGCGAGACGAGCTCGTTGCTGACCAGCTTGGGCGCGGCCGCGCCGGGGATGAGCACCGCGCCGATGACGAGGTCGGCCTCGGTGACCTGCTGCTCGATCGCCAGCGACGAGGACGCCAGGCCGTGGACGCGGTTGTTGTAGCGCCAGAACGACATCCGCAGCTTGTCGAGGTCGGTGTCGAGCAGCGTGACGTCGGCGCCCATGCCGAGCGCGATGTTGGCGGCGTTCTGCCCGGAGACACCGGCACCGATGATGACGACCTTGGCCTGGGCGACGCCGCCGACGCCGCCGAGGAGCACGCCGCGACCGCCCTGGGCCTTCATCAGGGAGTGCGCGCCGACCTGGGGCGCGAGGCAGCCCGCGACCTCGGACATCGGGTAGAGCAGGGGCAGCGCGCCCGAGGGCAGCTGGACGGTCTCGTAGGCGATGCCGGTGACCTTGCGCTTGATCAGCTCGTGGGTCAGGGGCTTGTCCGCGGCGAGGTGGAGGTAGGTGAAGAGCAGCTGGCCCTCGCGCATGCGGGGGTACTCCTCGGCGATCGGCTCCTTGACCTTCATGATCATCTCGGCCTCGCCCCACACGTCGTCGGCCGTGTCGAGGATGGTCGCGCCGGCGGCGACGTACTCCTCGTCGGGGATCTGCGAGCCGATGCCGGCGTCCTTCTGGATGACCACGTCGTGACCGTGCTTGACCAGCTCGTGCACGCCGATGGGCGTGATGGCCACGCGGTACTCGTGGTTCTTGACTTCCTTGGGGATGCCGATCTTCATGGGGTGGGTCCTCCTGGTCGCGAGATCGCGCCCATTGTCGTCTTGTTCCGTCGGGTCCGCAATCCGTGGCAGGATGTTCGGCGCAGAGGCGTCCGAACCGTCCAGATGTTCGACACGTGCGCCTCGGAGAGGGTGTGACGTGAACGACATTCGACCGCTCACCCCGTCGCCGTCAAGCCTCGACGACACCGACCGCGCCCTGCTGCGGGTCCTCGCCGCCGACGCGCGCACCCCCAACAACGCGCTCGCGGCCGCAGTCGGGATCGCGCCCTCCACCTGCCTGGCGCGCGTACGCCGACTGGTCGCCGACGGCGTCATCCGCGGGTTCCACGCCGACCTCTCCCCCGATGCCCTCGGCCTCGGCCTCCAGGCGATCGTGGTGGTGCGCCTTCAGGCCGGGGCACGCACCCGCATCGGCGACTTCGGCGGCTGGCTGGCCGGCCTGCCGGGCGTGCTCAACGTGTTCTTCCTCGCCGGCACCGACGACTTCCAGGTGCACGTCGCCGCCGCCTCGCCCGGCGCCCTGCGCGACTTCGTGGTCGACAACCTCAGCGCCTCGCCCGACGTCGCCTCGACCGAGACGCACCTGATCTTCGAGCACCTGCGCACCGGGACGTCACTGGTCCAGGGACTCCCGCACGGCGGGGTCGGCTAGGCCGGCACCGGTCCACGCCGAGGGTGCGCGTCAGCGGATCGGGAGCCTGACCAGAGGCTCCTTCTGCAGCTCGGCGCGCGCCAGCGTCAGCAGGTGCACGTCGTCGGGCCCGTCGAAGATCCGCATCGCCCGGTGCCAGCCGTACATCTCCGACAGCGGGGTGTCCTGGGAGACGCCCGCACCGCCGTGGACCTGGATGGCGTCGTCGATGATCTTGAGCACCGTGCGCGGCACCATCACCTTGGCCTCGGAGACCAGGTGACGCGCGGCCTTGTTGCCCTGGCTGTCGATCGTGTACGCCGCGAGGTGGCACAGCGCGCGCGCCGCGTCGAGGGCGATCCGGCCCTCCGCGATCCGCTCGCGCACCACGCCCTGCTCGGCCAGCGTCTTGCCGAACGCCGTCCGCGAGGAGGCCCGCTGGACCATCGTCGCCAGCGCCCGCTCGCCCGCACCGAGGGCCCGCATCACGTGGTGGATGCGGCCGGGTCCGAGCCGTGCCTGGGCGGCCGCGAAGCCGCCGCCCTCCTCGCCGAGGATGTTGGTGACCGGCACCCGCACGTCGGTGAGCTGCAGCTCGCAGTGGCCCTGCCAGTGCAGGAACCCGAAGACCGGCAGGTTGCGCACGACCTCGATGCCGGGGGTGTCCATCGGCACGATCACCATCGACTGCTGCCGGTGGGTGGCGGCGGTCGGGTCGGTCTTGCCCATCACGATGAGGACCTTGCAGCGCGGGTCGGCCGAGCCGCTGATCCACCACTTGCGGCCGTTGATGACGTACTCGTCGCCGTCGCGGACGATCGAGGTCTCGATGTTGGTCGCGTCGGAGGAGGCCACCGCCTTCTCGGTCATCGCGAACGCCGAGCGGATCCGTCCGTCGAGCAGGGGCTCGAGCCACTGCTCCTTCTGCTCCTCGGTGCCGAGCAGGTGCAGCAGCTCCATGTTGCCCGTGTCGGGGGCCGCGCAGTTGAGCGCCTCGGGGGCGAGCTCCTGCGACCAGCCGGTGAGCTCGGCCAGGGCGGCGTACTCCAGCTGGGTGAGGCCGGACTCCGAGGGCAGGAAGAGGTTCCACAGCCCGCGCTCGCGCGCCTTGACCTTGAGGTCCTCCACCACCGGCGGCGCGTGCGTGACGGCGTGGCCGTGCACCTCGAGGTGGCGGAGGTACGCCGCCTCGGCGGGCAGGACGTCGGTGTCGAGGAAGTCGCGCAGCTCCTGCTCGAGGCTCAGCGCACGGTCACTGGGGGCGGGGTAGGCGGGGTACACGCGACTCCTCGGCTCAGACGTCGGTGACGCGGAGGCCCGAGTGGGCCTTGTAGCGCCGGTTGATCGAGATCAGGTTGGCGGTGAACGCCTCGACCTGGTGGGCGTTGCGCGCGCGGCCGCCGTAGATGCCGCGGACGCCGGGGATGGCGTCGGCGAGCGCCTGGACCAGGTCGGTGGCCTCGCGGTCGTCGCCGAGCACGAGCACGTCGGTGTCGACCTTGTCGACCTCGGGGTCGTCCAGCAGGACGGCGCTGACGTTGTGGAACGCGCCGACCACGCGCGACTCGGCCAGCACGGCGGTCGCCTGCTGCAGCGCCGAGCCCTCCTCGACCGGGAGGGCGTAGGCGCCCTGCTTGTCGAAGCCGAGCGGGTTGACGCAGTCGACGACGACCTTGCCGGCCAGGTCGCCGGCGAGCTGCTCGAGCAGCTCCTTGTGGCCGTCCCACGGGACCGCGACGACGACGATGTCGCCCTGGGCCGCCGCACCGGCGTTGTCGGCACCGGTGACCCGTCCCCCGGTCGCCTCGGCGAGCTCGGCTGCGGTGGCCTCGGCGCGCTCGGCGTTGCGGCTGCCGATCACGACGGGCAGGCCGGCGGTCGCCCAGCGTCGGGCGAGGCCGCGGCCCTGGGGGCCGGTGCCGCCGAGCACGGCGACGGTGTGGCCCTCGAGCGGGGAGTCGGTCATCGGTGGTCCTCTCGGTCGGTGTGCAGCAGGTCGGCGAACCTGGCCAGGGTGGCGGTGATCGCCTGGTCGGCCCCGGGGCTGAAGCCCATGTCGAAGAAGCCGTGGATCATCTCGTCGAAGTGCAGCTCCTCGACGAGCACGCCGGCCGCCTCGAGCTTGCGCGCGTAGGCCAGGCCCTCGTCGCGGAGGGGGTCGTAGCCGGCGGTGACCACGATGGCCGGGGGCTGGCCCGTGAGGTCGGCGTGCAGCGGCGAGTGCCTCGGGTCGGCACCGGCGGCCTCGAGGTCCGTGCCGCCGGCGTAGTGGTCGAAGAACCACTCCATGGTCGCGAGCTCGAGGAAGTAGCCGTGGGCGTTCTCGTCGCGGGAGTCGTAGTCGCCGAAGACGTCGGTGGCGGGGTAGAGCAGCAGCTGCGCGGCGAGCCGCTCGGGCATGGACTGGGCCACGATCGCCGCCAGGTTGCCGCCCGCGCTGTCGCCGGCGACGGCGAGCACCTCGGTGCCGCCGAGCTCGTCGAGGTGGTCAGCCACCCACGATGCCGCGACCAGGACGTCGTCGACGGCGTCGGGGAACGGGTTCTCCGGGGCCAGGCGGTAGTCGACCGCGACGACGACCGCGCCGCAGTCGCGCGCCACGCGGCGGCAGGTCTGGTCGTGGGTGTCGAGGTCACCGATGACGAAGCCGCCGCCGTGGAGGTAGAGCACCGTCGGCCACGGGCCCTCGCCCTCGGGGCGATAGACCCGCGCGTCCTGCTCGCCGTCGCCGGACGGCAGGCGGCGGTCCTCGACCGAGGCGACGGGGATGCGGGTCTCGTCGGTGACCAGGTCGCAGGTCATGGCGCGGAACGCCTTGCGGGCGGTCTCGGGGGTGCCCTCGTGCATGGGCGGGTACCCCGAGTCGGCGATGACCTGCAGCAGTCCGGCGATGTGCGGGTCCACGGGCATGGTGGCCATCATGCCGGGTCGCCCCACGACCCCGACGGCGTCCCAGGAGCGACAACCCCGGTCGTCAGAAGCCGAACCGCTCCCGATGGCGCTCGAGCCACTCGACGTAGAGCCTCCAGCCCTCGGGCTCCGCCACCGCGAGCGCACTCTCGGCGTGGGCACGCGCCGCGTCGAGGTCGCCGAGGAAGCCCTCCA
>CAZKZQ010000290.1:0-4810 GCA_964557235.1 uncultured Nocardioidaceae bacterium | reverse complement strand
GATGAGCACCCTCAACGGCAAGGTCGTCGCGATCACCGGAGGCGGCCGCGGCATCGGCGCGGCCACCGCGACCCGGCTCGCGCGCGGCGGCGCCAAGGTCGCGATCGGCGACCTCGACCTCGACGTCGCGCAGGCGACCGCCGAGCGCATCGGGGGCGGCACGATCGCCGTACGCCTCGACGTGACCGACCCCAAGTCGTTCGCGTCGTTCCTCGACGAGACCGAGCAGAAGCTCGGCCCGGTCGACGTGGTGGTCAACAACGCCGGGATCATGCCGCTGGCGACGCTGCTGGAGGAGGACGACGCCTCGACCCACCGGATCCTGGACCTCAACGTCCGCTCGGTGATCGTCGCCTCCCGCGAGGCGGCCCGCCGCATGGTCGCCCGTGGCCAGGGCGGCCACATCGTCAACGTCGCCTCGACGGCGGGCAAGACCGGGCTGGCGGGCGGTGCGACGTACTGCGCCTCCAAGGCGGCGGTGATCGCGTTCTGCGAGGGCATCGAGATGGAGCTGGCCGAGCACGGCGTCCACGTCTCGTGCGTGATGCCCGGCATCGTGAAGACCGAGCTGTCGGTCGGCGTCCCCGACCTGCCCGCCTTCAAGGCGATCACCCCCGAGGACGTCGCGGACGGCATCGCCACCGCGCTCGAGAAGCCGCGGCTCTACGTCTTCGTGCCCCGCTCGGCCGGCCCGCTGCTCACCAGCACCTCACTGCTCCCCCGTCGTGCCGGGCTCTGGCTGGCCAAGAAGATGGGCGCCGACCGCGTGTTCACCGACGCCTCCCACGACCCGTCGCGGGCGGCGTACGAGTCGCGCGCGGCCCGGACCGACATGGCCGCGGAGGAGTCCAGCCGCTAGCCAGCCGTCCCGCTCACCTCGTGAGCCAGCCCGGAGGCTCGCCGACGGGCAGGTTCAGCGTCGCCGGGAAGGAGTGCCCCTCGGCGGTCTGCTCGCAGTCGCCACCGGCCACCGAGCACGTGAGGAACACCAGGTCCACGACGTGCCGGTCGTCGAACTGGCCGGGCACGGCCGCGACGAGGAGGTGGTCGTCGTCGGCCCAGGCATAGGCCACCGCCCGGGTGTACGACGCGGGCAGCGTCGGCGTCACGACCGAGGCGTCGCTGGTGCGCTGCACGTGGACGCCCCGGTCGTCGTCGGTGCTGACATAGGTGCCGTCCGTGGAGAGCAGCGGCCGCGAGTGCCGCCCGGTGGGGACACCGGTGCCGAAGCGCTCGCCCACGACGTAGCCCTCGCCGGGCGCGGCGGAGAGCCACGCCACCGCGTCGCCCGACGCCGAGGCGATCGTGGCCTCGTCGGCGGCCGGGGTGAGGACGTCCTCCTCGCCCGTGCGGAGGTCGACGCGCACCGCACCCCTGGCGTCCCTGCGATAGAGCACGTCGCCGTCGAGCGCGTAGACCCGCGCTCGGTCGGGCGTGAACGTCCCGGAGCCGGTGGGCCCCGCCTGCGAGGACCGGATGGAGCGGCGGGCGACGTCATAGACGACGTACGCCGGCATCGACCCTGCGTCCTCGTCCACCCAGGCGACCTGGTCGTGCGCCGGGTCCGCCACCAGGTGCGGGGCGGTAGGCGACGTCCGGCCGATCGCCACCGCGTCGACGCTCCGGGCCGGGAGCAGGCGCACCCGGCCGTCCCCCGAGGTGAAGACCGTCCCGGCCGGCACCCTGACGAAGGAGGTCACCGGCTCCCGGACGTCGATGACCCGGTCGTCGCGGATGAGGACCGCGCCGGTCGAGTAGCTCGCCGCCGCCATCGACTGCGTGGCGACCGGCGGCGGCTCGCGGTCGTCCGGGCGCACGATGCTCGCGCCGGCCAGGGCGACGCCGGTGACCACGACGACCGCCGCGACCCCGCCGACGAGCCTGCGCCGCAGGAGGCGCCGACGACCGCTCGCGAGCACGTCGGCGGCGTCGAACTCCACGCTCACCGTGTCCGCCTGCTCGCGCAGCACGCGCACCAGGTCCGTCGTCATCTCAGGACACCGCCTTGCTGTCGTGACCCAGCTCGCGCAGGCGGGCTATCCCCTGCGACACCTGGCTCTTCACCGTGCCCTCGGCGCACCCCATGATGCGGGCCGTCTCCGCGACCGACAGGTCCTCGTAGAACCTCAGCACCAGGGCGGCGCGCTGGCGAGGCGGCAGCGTCAGCAACGTCCGCCACACCGCGAGGCGTTCCTCGGGCCCCTCGTCCACCCCGTCGACCGACTCGGGCAGCTCGTCGACGGGCTGCTCGTTGTGCCAGCCCTTGCGCCGCTTCCACGAGATGGCGGTGTTGACCACGACCACCCGGGCATAGGCCTCGACGCCCTCGCGCTTCTGGATGCGCGGCCACGCGAGGTAGACCTTGGTCAGGGCCTCCTGCACGAGGTCCTGGGCAAGGGCGTGGTCGCCGAGGATGAGGTACGCCGTCCGCAGCAGCGCCCCGGAACGGGCCCGCACGAACTCGGTGAACTCCGCGTCGTCACGTCTAGCCATGGTCGCCTCGCGTCTGTCGTCTCAGTGTGGATGACGCTGCGGCGGCCCGGGAAGGTTCAGAGCGGGTGCGGAATCACGCAGGCGCTCCAGGCAGGTCGACGGTGAAGACGGTCGATCCCGGGCGGGACTCGACGTAGGCCAGACCGCCGTGAGCGGCGACGATCGCCTGGACCAGTGCGAGGCCGAGGCCGGCGCCGCCGGAGTCCCGGGTGCGCGAGGAGTCGGCGCGGGTGAAGCGCTCGAAGACGCGCGCCCGCAGCTCCTCGGGGATGCCGGGGCCGTCGTCGGCGACCCGCAGCCGCACCCCGGTGGGCTCCCGCGAGACCGAGACGGTGACCCGCGTCCCGGGCGGGGTGTGACGCCGGGCGTTGGTGAGCAGGTTGGTCAGCACCTGGTGCAGGCGCGGGCCGTCCCCGACGGTGACCACGGGCTCGTCGGGCAGGTCGAGCACCCACTCGTGGTCGGGGGCGAGGACCTGCGCGTCCTGCACGCCCTCCAGCGCCATGAGCGTGAGGTCGACCTCCTCACGCGCGAGCGGGCGACCGGAGTCGAGCCGCGCCAGCAGGAGGAGGTCCTCGACCAGGCCGCGCATCCGCTCGCCCTCGGCCTCGACCTTCACCAGGGCCTCGCGGTTGTCGTAGTCGGGGTTGCGCCGGGCGAGCTCGGCGTAGCCCATGATCGTCGCCAGCGGCGTGCGCAGCTCGTGGCTCGCGTCGGCGACGAACTGCCGCACCTGCTGCTCGCTGCGGTGCCGGGCGTCGAGCGCGCCCTCCATGTGGCCGAGCAGGAGGTTGAGCGCGCCCGCGACCTGACCGACCTCGGTGCGCGGGTCGACGTACTCCTCCGGCACGCGGGCGGTCTCGCCGACCTGCCCGGTGTCGAGGCGCATGCCCGCGACCTCGTGGGCGGTGGTGGCGACCGCCTTCAGCGGCTGGAGGGTACGACGGACCACGCGCTGCCCGACCACGGCGGCGACGAGCACCGCGGCGGCGGTGAGGAGCAGTTCGGCCAGCAGCATCCGCTGGATCGTGCCGTCGAGGTCGCGGGTGGGGAGTCCGTTGAACAGGATCGCCGACTGCCCGTTGACGGTGACGCGCTGCACGGCGACGCGGTACTCCCCCTCGCTGCCGACCTGCACCTCCTGCACGCCGCGGTCGTCGGGATCCAGGCTCTTGAGCGCCTTGGCCTCGGCGCTGGTGATCGACTCACGGGTGCCGTCGTCGTCGATCGTCTCGCCGTACCACTTGCCCCCGACGTAGACCGCTCGCAGCAGCCCGACCTGGTCGCCCGGACCGAAGCCGGGACCCCGGGGACTGCCGTCACCGTCGCCGTCGCCGTCCGGACCGGGCCTGCGGCTGACGGCCTGGAGCACCTGCGCGTCGAGCTGGTCGGTCAGGTAGTTCCGCATCGCCAGCGTGGTGGAGATCGCGACCATGAGCCCCGCGACCGCCAGCAGGGTCACGAGGATGGCGAGCAGCCGCGCGGTCAGCGTGACCGGCATGCGCGGGCGGAGGTTCATCCCTGGGTCACTCGGCCGGCTTGAGGACGTAGCCCGCCCCGCGCAGCGTGTGGATCATCGGGGCACGGCCGGCGTCGATCTTCTTGCGCAGGTAGGAGACGTAGAGCTCGACCACGTTGGCCTGTCCGCCGAAGTCGTAGTGCCACACGCGGTCGAGGATCTGGGCCTTGGACAGGACGCGGCGCGGGTTGCGCATGAAGAAGCGCAGCAGCTCGAACTCGGTCGCGGTCAGGTTGATCTCCTCGCCGCCGCGGGTGACCTCGTGGCTGTCCTCGTCCAGGGTGAGGTCGCCGACGGTGAGGACCGAGGTGGACTGGCGGGCGGAGACGCCTGAGCGGCGCATGAGGGCACGCAGCCGGGCCACGACCTCCTCCAACGAGAACGGCTTGGTGACGTAGTCGTCGCCACCCGCGGTGAGCCCGGCGACCCGGTCCTCGACCGCGTCCTTGGCGGTGAGGAACAGGACGGGCACGTCGGGCACGTGCTCGCGCATGCGCCGCAGCACCTCGAGGCCGTCGATGTCGGGGAGCATGATGTCGAGCACGACCGCGTCGGGCTTGACCGCCTTGGCCGCGTTGACCGCCTTGATGCCCGTGTGGGCCAGGGTCGTCGACCAGCCCTCGTACCTCAGCGCCATGCCGAGCAGCTCGGCGATGTTGGGCTCGTCGTCGACCACGAGCACCTGCACGGGAGAGCCGTCCGGGCGGGTGAGGGTCTCAGCGTTGTCTGCGGCCATGACCCCACTGTGCCCTGACTGTGCCGTCGCTCGCTGTGGGCTTCCTGTGAGCAGTCTGTGCG
>CAZKZQ010000289.1:0-4816 GCA_964557235.1 uncultured Nocardioidaceae bacterium | reverse complement strand
GCCTACCTCTTCGGCACGGCCGCCGGCCCGCACCCGTTCCCGAGCCTGGTGCGCTCGTTCGTGCGCGGCATCGGCGACGAGGCGCGCGCCCAGTGCCTGGAGCTCACCGGCGCCCTGCCCGACGCGGTCACCGCGTGCGTGGGCGGCGGGTCCAACGCGATCGGCCTGTTCGCCGGGTTCGTCGACGACCCGTCGGTGCGCATCGTCGGGTTCGAGGCCGCCGGTGACGGCGTCGAGACCAAGCGGCACGCGGCGACCATCCACGCCGGCGAGGTCGGCGTGCTCCACGGGGCGCGCACCTACGTCCTGCAGGACGAGGACGGCCAGACCGCCGAGTCGCACTCGATCTCCGCCGGGCTCGACTACCCCGGGGTCGGCCCGGAGCACGCCCACCTGGCCAGCTCCGGCAGGGCGTCGTACCTCCCGGTGACCGACACCGAGGCGATGGAGGCCTTCCAGCTGCTGGCCCGCACCGAGGGCATCATCCCGGCGATCGAGTCGGCCCACGCCATCGCCGGCACGATGCGCCTGGCCGAGCAGATGCCGGGCGCGACCATCCTGGTCAACCTGTCGGGTCGTGGGGACAAGGACATGGGCACCGCGATGGAGTGGTTCGGCCTCGGCGACCCCGACGAGGCGACCGGCGACCCCGGCGACGCCTCGCCGGTCGGAGGTGACGCGTGACCCGCATCGACGACGCCTTCGCGCGTGCCCGCGCCGAGGAGCGTGCGGCCCTCGTCGGCTACCTCCCCGCAGGCTTCCCGACCGTCGACGCCTCGATCCGCGCGCTCGAGGTGATGGTCGACGCGGGCTGCGACCTGATCGAGATCGGGCTGCCCTACTCCGACCCGGTGATGGACGGACCCACGATCCAGGCCGCCGCCCAGCAGGCGCTCGAGGCCGGCACCCGCACCTCCGACGTGCTCCGCGTGACGGAGGCGGTGGCGGCCACGGGCGTCGCGACGCTGGTGATGACCTACTGGAACCCGATCGAGAGGTACGGCGTCGAGCGCTTCGCCGCCGACCTCGCCGGCGCCGGTGGCTCCGGCCTGATCACCCCCGACCTGACCCCCGACGAGGCCGGCCCGTGGCTGGAGGCCTCGGCCGCCCACGGTCTGGACCGCGTCTTCCTCGTCGCGCCGTCGTCGACCGAGGCGCGGCTGCGCTACACCACCGAGCACTGCTCGGGCTTCGTCTACGCCGCCGCCGTGATGGGCGTGACCGGTGCCCGCACCGCGACCAGCGACCTCGCCGGACCGCTCGTGGCGCGCACGCGCGCGGTGACCGACCTGCCGATCGGAGTGGGCATCGGGGTCAGCGACGGCGCCCAGGCGGCCGAGGTCGCCGGCTTCGCCGACGCCGTGATCGTGGGCTCCGCCTTCGTCCGCCGCGTGCTCGACGCCGAGGGCGACGAGCAGCGCGCCCTGGCCGACCTGCGGGCGCTCACCGAGGACCTGGCGGGGGGAGTGCGCCGAGCGGCGCCGGAGCGTGCCGGTGCCTAGACGCGTCCCGTGGGCGGCCGCGACCGCCCTCGTCCTGCTGCTGTCCGCCTGCGGGGGCACCTCCCCGGCGGCCGACGACCCTGCCCGAGCCGACGACGGCCTCTACGGCGCGGTGCTCGACCAGCCCTACCCCGTCCCGGCCGTCGCGCTGGAGGACACCGAGGGCTCCACTGCGCCCCTGACCGAGCGCTTCGACAAGAAGCTGACCCTGGTCTTCTTCGGCTACACCAACTGCCCCGACATCTGCATCGCGGTGATGTCCGACCTCGCCAGCACGATGACGCGGCTGAGCGAGGAGGAGGCCGCCCAGGTGCAGGTCCTCCTCGTCACGACCGACCCGGCCCGCGACGACCCCGCCACCCTGCGCACCTACCTCGACCGCTTCGACAAGTCCTTCGACGGGCTCACCGGCCCGCTCAAGGACGTCGTCGCCGCGGGCAACGCCTTCCACATCGCGATCGACAAGGGCAAGCGGCTGCCGACCGGCGGCTACGAGGTCACCCACAGCACGCCCGTCCTCGGCGTGGTCCCCACCTCCGCCGACGGTGGTGACGGCGCGTCGGTCCGGGTGGTGTGGACCGAGGGGACGTCGGCGGCCAAGATGGCCGCCGACGTCGAGGCCGCCCTCGCCGATCCCGACCTCCTGGAGCCCGCGTGACCCTCCCCATGCTGCTGACGGCGCCGCTGTCCATCCCGAGCCCGGACCAGGGCGTCTGGCACCTCGGGCCGTTCCCGGTCCGCGGCTACGCCCTCTGCATCATCCTCGGCATCGTCGTGGCCGTCTGGCTCGGCGAGCGCCGCCTGGTCGCCCGCGGCGGCAAGCCCGGCATGGTGCAGGACATCGCGCTCTTCGCGGTGCCGTTCGGCATCGTCGGCGGCCGGCTCTACCACGTGGCCACGGACTACGGGAAGTACTTCGGCGAGGGCAAGGACCCGGTCACCGCGCTCTACATCTGGCGCGGCGGGCTGGGCATCTGGGGCGCCATCGCGCTGGGCGCCCTCGGCGCCTACATCGGGGCCCGGCGGGCCGGCGTACGCTTCGGGCCGCTGGCGGACGCCCTCGCCCCCGGCATCGTGCTCGCGCAGGCGATCGGCCGCTGGGGCAACTGGTTCAACCAGGAGCTGTTCGGCAAGCCCACCGACAAGCCGTGGGGGCTCGAGATCGACCTCGAGCACCGGCCGGCCGGCTACGAGGACAGCGCGACCTTCCACCCGGCGTTCCTCTACGAGTTCGTGTGGAACATCGGCGTCGCGGGCCTGGTGATCTGGGCCGACCGCCGCTTCAAGCTCGGCCACGGCCGCGCGTTCGCGCTCTACGTCGCGGGCTACTGCGTCGGCCGCGGCTGGATCGAGATGCTGCGGATCGACCCGGTCCAGGCCAACGACGTGTTCGGCCTGCGGCTCAACGTCTGGACCTCGATCGTGCTGTTCGTGCTCTCGATGGCGTACTTCGTCATCCAGGGCCGGCGCCACCCCGGCCGGGAGGAGTCGGCGCTGGTCGACCCCGAGCCCGAGGCGGACGCGGAGCCCGGGCCCGCGACGGGCGACGACGACGCCACTAGCCTGCCCTCATGAGCGAGGACCTGGCACCGGGCGTCCCCGAGGACTCCGACGGCGACATCGGCCACGAGCACTCCGACGTGACGGGCGGCTGGCTGCGGCCCGCCGTGTTCGGCGCGATGGACGGGTTGGTCTCCAACGTCGCCCTGATCGCCGGTGTGGCCGGCGGCACGGCGTCGTCCGCGGGCTCGCAACCCATCGTGCTCGCCGGGCTCGCCGGCCTCAGCGCCGGCGCGTTCTCGATGGCGGTGGGGGAGTACACCTCCGTCGCCAGCCAGGCCGAGGCCGCCCAGCGCGAGATCGCCAAGGAGCGGCGCGAGATCCTGCGCAACGAGAGCGGTGAGAAGGCCGAGCTCGCCGCGATGTACGTCGCCAAGGGGCTCACGCCCGAGCTGGCCGCCGAGGTGGTCGAGCAGATCCACGAGGACCACGAGCAGGCGGTGGCCGTCCACGCCCGCGAGGAGTTCGGCATCGACCCCGAGGACCTGACCTCGCCGATGCTCGCCGCGGTGTCCTCGTTCATCGCCTTCACGGTCGGTGCGCTCGTCCCGCTGCTGCCCTACCTCCTCGGCGCCACGTCGGTGTGGCCCGCGGTGATCCTGACCATGGCGGCCCTGTTCATCTGTGGGGCTGTCGTGACGCAGGTGACGAGTCGGCACTGGTCGTTCGGCGGCGCACGCCAGATGGTCCTCGGCGGTGCTGCGGCCGGGATCACCTACGTCGTGGGCACCCTGGTCGGCACGACCCAGGCCTGAGCGGCCCACCCCTGCGGAGGTGGCCGGCCGGCGTCCGCTCCAGCGCTGAGAACGACGGTGGCGACCGCCGTACGATGCCCTAAGATCGGTTCGCCCGGGCCAACGTCGTCCCGCACCCTGCCTCCACGGACTCCACGCCCCGCACGCACCCCACGGCTGAGGCGTGCCCGCCCCCGCGCTCGTCTCGGCAGTGAGCGCGCGGACTCGACGATCCACACGACGAAGGAAAGGGCGTGCCATGCAGGCCTACCCCTCGCCCCAAGGGCTGTACGACCCCCGCTTCGAGCACGACGCCTGCGGTGTCGCGTTCGTCGCGACGCTGACCGGCGTCCCCAGCCACGACATCGTCGCGCAGGCCATCCAGGCCCTCCGCAACCTCGAGCACCGCGGTGCCGTGGGCGCGGAGCCCGACTCCGGCGACGGCGCGGGCATCCTGTTCCAGGTCCCCGACCGCTTCCTGCGCGCGGTGGCCGGGTTCGACCTCCCCGAGGCCGGCACCTACGCCGTCGGCACCGCCTTCATCCCCGGTGACGCGGAGGAGGTGGCCACCGCCCGCAAGCGCATGGAGGAGATCGCGGCGGAGGAGGAGCTCACCGTCCTCGGCTGGCGCGAGGTGCCGACGACCCCCGACCTGCTCGGCGCGACCGCCCGCAGCGTCATGCCGACCTTCGTCCAGCTCTTCGTCTCCGCGACCCCGGGATCGACCGGCGCGGGTGACCAGATGGCGCTCGAGCGCCGCGCCTACTGCCTGCGCAAGCGCGCCGAGCGCGACACGGGCGTCTACTTCCCCTCGCTGTCCTCGCGCACGCTGGCCTACAAGGGCATGCTCACCACCGACCAGCTCGACCGGTTCTTCCCGGACCTGGTCGACGAGCGCATGGAGTCCGCGGTCGCGGTCGTCCACTCGCGCTTCTCGACCAACACCTTCCCGAGCTGGCCGCTGGCGCACCCGTTCCGCTTCATCGCGCACAACGGCGAGATCAACACCGTCATGGGCAA
>CAZKZQ010000288.1:0-4837 GCA_964557235.1 uncultured Nocardioidaceae bacterium | reverse complement strand
GTCATCGTGCTCATGGAGCACACCGCGCGCGACGGGTCCTACAAGATCGTCGACCAGTGCTCGCTGCCCTTCACCGGCAAGGGCGTCGTGCAGCGCATCATCACCGACCTGGCCGTCATCGACGTGAGGCCGGCGTCCGAGGGCGGGGGACTGGTCCTCGTCGAGACCGCCCCGGGGGTCACTCGTGACCAGGTCGAGGCCGCCACGGAGCCACCCCTCGGGTAGCGCCGGCGTAGCCCGACCTGGTCGGGCGACCCAGTCGCTACGTCCTGATCCGCGGGAGGTTCGTCCCGACTCGGGGCCGGGGCGGTTTGAACGCGTCCCCCATGAAGCATCGTGTGGGGCGTGGGAGAGACATCGTGGGGGTCATGGACCCTGCGCCGAGCCGACGCGGACCTGGACACCGTCGTCGCCGAGGCGACGGCCGTCCTCCCGCAGCAGGTGCGTGAGCCGGTCGCCGAGATGGCCGGCGACTACTACCAGTCGCTCGACGCCGCGCTGGCCTACGACGCCCCCGCGCTGCTCGCCGAGCACTTCGCCCGCTACCGCTCCCGGCTGGCCGAGCTGACCCCGGGCCTGGACCGCGCGGCGCTGCTCCGGTCGCTGTGCGACGTGCTCGGCCGCCACGTCGACCCCGAGACGCGGGTCATGGTCAACACGCTGGTCAGCCAGACCGTCCTCATCGCCGGTCAGCGACCGCCGCTGCCGTCCGAGCGCCTGCCCGACGCCCAGACCCAGGGCCTCCTCGCGCGTCTGGTCGCGGCGGTCGACGAGGGCCGCCACGACCGGACCAGGAGCGAGATCGTCCGCGCGCTCGAGGAGGGCTGCGCGCCGCACGTCCTGCTCGAGGACGTGCTGCTCCCCTTCCACGGCGTGCTGATCGCGCGCCAGGAGGAGGCGCCCCTCTCGCGGCCGGAAGCCGAGCGGCAGCAGGAGATGGTGCGGACGCTGCTGTTCAGCGTCGTCGCCCCCGACCTGACCTTCCCGCTGGAGACCAGGCGGGTGCTCCTCACCGAGGTCCGCCTGCCGGCCGGGTGGAGGGCCGGCCTGCCGCGGATGGTGTTCGAGTCCGCCGGGTGGCACGTCGACACCGTCATGGCCGACGCGTGCGCCGAGACGCTCGGCAAGGCCGCCGACGCCCACGCCTCCCACGTGGTCGTGGTCCAGGCGACCCGGGCGGCCGACCTCGACGACGCGCGTGAGCGGATCGCCGCCGTGCGCGAGGAGGCGCCGACGGCCCGGATCCTCGCGCAGGGGCGCCCGTTCAGGGCCGTCCCCACGCTGGCGGCCCGGCTCGGGGCCGACGACGGCTGTGGCGGCCTGGCCGCCTCGGTCGCCGCCGCGACCCGCCTCCTGCAGGGCTGACCGACCCACCTCGTCGGCGGCGCGCCGTTGCCCGGCGTACCCCCGCGCGCGGTGCGACAGTGTGCTCGGGGTGGCCTCGCTCCCGGGTGGGCGCGGGGGGTGAGGAGTGCAGATGCCGGTCGGCTGGACCTCGTGGGCGCTGACCCGCCTCGACCTCGGCCCGGCGCAGCTGGTCGAGGAGGTCGTGCGCCGCTGCGGCCTGCCGTCCACCCCGGAGGCGCGCGAGGTCGTCGAGCTGCACCTGGCGACCCTCGACGTCTCGCTCGACGTCGGGTCGCCGGCCCTGCTCGTCCCGCAGCTGCGCTGGGAGCTCACGCGCTGGCCCCAGGTCGCCCCCGGCCCCCGGTGGACCTCGGTGTCGGAGGCCGTCGTCGAGGTGCTCACTGACCGGCTCGACGAGCTGACCTGCTCCGCGGTGGTGCGCCACCTGGACGCCGCCGAGGCCGGCGCCGACTCGGACGAGGGCCGGGCGTGGGCGCAGCGCGGACGGGCCGGGCTGACCGCGCTGACCGGACCCGTGCAGGCCTACCTCGGGCACGCGGTCGCCGGGCGGCACGACCGAGCGATCGACCACCTGCTGCGGCTCGCCGACCGCGGGATGCCCGTCGGCGACCTGCTCATGGACGTGATCGCTCCCGCGCAGCAGGAGCTCGGTCGCCTCTGGGAGCGCGGGGTCCTCGACGTCGCCCAGGAGCATGTCGCCACCTCGGTCACCCAGGTCACGATGTCCTCGCTGCACCTGCGGCTCGTCGGGGAGCCACGGGCCGGCAGCACCCTGGTCGCCGCCACGCCGCCGGGCGACACCCACGAGGTCGGCCTGCGCATCGTCACCGACCTGCTCCGGCTGCACGGCTGGGACACCGTCTGGCTCGGCACCTCGTGCCCGGTGCCCGACGTCCTCGACGCGGTCGCCTCCTCGGGCGCCTCGCTGCTGCTGCTGGGGGCGAGCATGACCCTCCACCTGCCCGGGCTGCGCGAGGCCGTCGAGCAGGTGCGGGCCGACCCGCGCTGCGACGACGTACGCGTGATGGTGGGCGGGGAGCCGTTCCGCCACGCGCCGACGCTCGGCGCCTGGGTCGGCGCGGACCTGGTCGCCACCACCGCCACGGAGGCGGTGGAGGCCGCCGAGGGCCTCCTCGCACCGGCGGCCCCGACACCGGGCGGCTCCATCTCCTAGAGTCGGCGGCATGACGAAATGGGAATACGTGACCGTCCCCGTGCTCGTGCACGCCACCAAGGACATCCTGGACAGCTGGGGTGAGGACGGCTGGGAGCTCGTGCAGATCGTCCCGGGGATGAACCCCGAGAACCTCGTCGCCTACCTCAAGCGGCCCAAGCAGTGAGCACCGCGACCGAGCGCCTCGCCGAGCTGGGCCACACGCTCCCCGAGGTCGCGGCCCCGCTCGCGGCGTACGTCCCGGCCGTGCGGTCCGGCGACCACGTCTTCACCGCGGGCCAGCTGCCGCTGCGCTCCGGCTCGCTGATCCACACCGGCAAGGTCGGCGCCTCGGTCAGCCCGGAGGAGGCCGTCGAGTGCGCCCAGCAGTGCGCGCTCAACGCCCTCGCCGCGGTCAACTCGCTGGTGCCGATCGACCAGGTGAAGCGCATCGTCAAGGTCGTCGTGTTCGTCGCCTCCGACCCGTCCTTCACCGGCCAGCCCGGCATCGCCAACGGCGCCTCGGAGCTGTTCGGGTCGGTGTTCGGCGACGCGGGCGTCCACGCGCGCTCGGCCGTCGGCGTCGCCGTGCTGCCCCTGGACGCACCGGTCGAGGTCGAGATCGTCGTGGAGGTCTGATGGACCCCACCCGCCGCCTCCCCGAGGCGTTCGTCGAGCACGTCCGCACGTTCGTCGAGAGCGGTCAGCCGGTGGCCGAGCCGCGCGACGCCTCGACGGTCGTGCTGCTCCGCGACGGCGACGGGCAGCCCGGCGGGCTGGAGGTCTACCTCCTGCGACGGGTCGACCAGATGGCCTTCGCCGGCGGGTTCTGCGTCTTCCCCGGTGGCGGGGTCGACCCCCGCGACTTCGACCACGAGATCGGCTGGGCCGGCCCGACGACGGCCGAGTGGGCGTCGCTGCTGAGCACCACCGAGCAGCACGCGCGGGCGCTCGTGTGCGCCGCCGTACGCGAGACGTTCGAGGAGTCCGGCGTGCTGCTGGCCGGGCCGACCGCGTCCTCGGTGGTCGCCGACACGACCGGGGACGACTGGGAGTCCGACCGCCAGGCGCTGGAGGCGCGCGAGCTGTCGTTCACCTCGTTCCTCGCGGACCGCGGGCTCGTCCTCCGCACCGACCTGCTCGGGTTCTGGGGCTCGTGGATCACGCCGGTCTTCGAGCCGCGGCGCTACGACACCCGCTTCTTCGTCGCGGCCCTGCCCGAGGGGCAGGTGACGCGCGACGTGTCCTCGGAGTCCTCGCACGTGCTGTGGAAGCCGGTCCGCGAGGTCATCGCCGACGTCGACGCCGACCGCCTGGCGATGCTGCCGCCGACGTACGCCACCTGCCTGGAGCTGTACTCCGCGCCGTCGGTCGCCTCGGCGATCGCGTCGGCCGACCAGCGGGACCGCACGCCGATCCTCCCCGAGATGCAGGTCGACGAGACGGGCGGCTACCTCCGGCTCCCGGACCGGCTGGTCGCGCTCGGCGACGAGGTGGGCCGCTCCCTCGACGACGTGCCGGGGCTCCGTGGCTGAGCCCTGGGCCGGGGGGTCCTTCGGCTCCCGGGCGACCTGCCTGCTGGCCCCGAACCCCGGGATCATGACGCTCGACGGCACCAACACGTGGGTGCTGCGCGAGGACTCCTCCGCCCGCTCGGTCGTCGTCGACCCGGGCCCGCTCGACGTGGCGCACCTCGACCGGGTCCGCTCGGTCGCCGGTGACGTGGCCGTCGTGCTCCTCACGCACGGGCACTTCGACCACTCCGAGGCCGCCCGCGACTTCGCCGAGTCCGTCGGCTGCGGCGTGCGCGCGCTCGACCCCGAGCACCGGCTGGGCTCCGAGGGCCTGCACGACGGCGACGTCGTCGACGTGGACGGCCTGGAGATCCGCGTGGTCGGGACCCCGGGCCACACCTCGGACTCGCTGTCGTTCGTGCTGCCCGCCGAGCGCGCCGTGCTCACCGGCGACACCGTCCTGGGCCGCGGCACCACCGTCGTGGCCCACCCCGACGGCAAGCTCGGCGCCTACCTCGACTCGCTGGAGCGGCTGCACGCCCTGGCGTCGGCGAGGTCGATCGAGTCCGTGTGGCCCGGCCACGGCCCGGTGATCGGCGACGCCCTCGGCGCGCTCGACTTCTACCTCGCCCACCGGTCCCAGCGCCTGGAGCAGGTGCGCGAGGCGCTCTCCGTCCTCGGCCCCGACGCCTCGGCGCGTGAGGTCGTCGAGCACGTCTACACCGACGTCGACCCCGTCCTCTGGGGCGCCGCCGAGCTCTCCGTCCGCGCCCAGCTGGAGTACCTCCGCGCCTGACGCGCG
>CAZKZQ010000287.1:0-4853 GCA_964557235.1 uncultured Nocardioidaceae bacterium | reverse complement strand
CTGCGCAACCGGTTCGAGTGGGGCCTGATCACCGACGTCCAGCCGCCCGACCTGGAGACCCGCATCGCGATCCTGCGCAAGAAGGCCGCGATCGAGCGCCTGACCGCACCTCCGGACGTGCTGGAGTTCATCGCCTCGAAGATCCAGACCAACATCCGCGAGCTCGAGGGCGCGCTGATCCGGGTCACGGCCTTCGCCAGCCTCAACCAGCAGCCCGTCGACCTGGTCCTCACCGAGATCGTCCTCAAGGACCTCATCCCGGACGGCGGCGAGCCGGAGATCACCGCGTCGCTGATCATCGCCCAGACCGCGTCGTACTTCGGGCTGAGCATCGAGGAGGTCTGCGGACCCAAGCGCACGCGCAACCTCGTGGCCGCGCGCCAGATCGGGATGTACCTCTGCCGCGAGCTGACCCCGCTGTCGCTGCCCCAGATCGGCCGCGAGTTCGGCGACCGCGACCACACCACGGTGATGTACGCCAACAAGCGGATCCTCAACGAGATGGCCGAGCGTCGCAGCACCTACAACCAGGTCACCGAGCTGACGAATCGCATCAAGCAGCAGGCCCGGCAGCAGTGACCGGGCTGGGGACGACCGTGTGCACAACGGGCCGAACGACAGGAATTCGCTGTGCACAACCGGCCGGCCCCCTGGGGAACTTGTCATTCGCTGCACAGGGTGACGCAGTTGGCCGGTCGTCCGTCCACAATTGATCCTCAGCCCCGAATTGCCTCTGACCTGCAGGTACGACGGTTATCCCCAGTCTCCACCGTGCCTATGACGAAGACCGAATTACCAATTGATCGATCGGGAGTGAACTTCTCCTCGGGCCTCGACCTGGGGACAACTCGCCTCGAGGGGGAGCAGCACCGTCTGCCGCTCTCCTGTTCGTCCCCGCGGCGTGGCAGGATGCAACTCCCCGCTGCAGACCCAGGAGGAACCGCGCCGTGAAGTTCCGTGTCGAGAGAGACGTGCTCACCGAGGCCGTCGCGTGGGCGGCCCGCGGTCTGCCCGTCCGTCCGAGCATCCCCGTCCTGGCGGGTCTGCTCATCGAGACCGCCGAGGGTGGCGACGGCCTGGTCCTCTCGACCTTCGACTTCGAGACCTCCGCGCGGGTCAGCATCCCGGCGACCGTCCAGGACGAGGGCCGCGCCCTGGTCTCGGGCCGCCTGCTCGCCGACATCTGCCGCAGCCTGCCCAACAAGCCGGTCGACATGGCCATCGACGGCGCCAAGGTCACGCTGCGCTGCGGCTCGGCCACCTTCACGCTCCAGACGATGCCGGTCGAGGAGTACCCCACCCTCCCGGCGATGCCCGAGGCGGCCGGCAGCGTGAGCAGCGAGGTCTTCTCCCAGGCGGTCCTCCAGGCCGTCACCGCGGCCGGGCGCGACGACATGCTCCCCGTGCTGACCGGTGTGCGCATCGAGATCGAGGGCAGCCAGATCGCCCTGCTCGCCACGGACCGCTTCCGTCTGGCGCTGCGCGAGCTCACCTGGGACCCGGGCACGACCGACGCCCAGGCCAACGCCCTGGTGCCGGCCCGCGTGCTCGCCGAGACCGCCCGCGCGCTCAACACCGGCACGACGGTGACCATCGCGCTCTCCGGCACGGGCTCCGGCGACGGGCTGATCGGCTTCGAGGGCGAGGTCAACGGCGGCTTCCGTCGTACGACGACGCGCCTGCTCGACGGCGAGTTCCCCCGCGTCCGCACGCTGTTCCCCAGCGAGCACCTGACCACGGTCCGCATCGACCGGGCCGCCCTGGTCGAGGCGGTCAAGCGCGTGGCGCTGGTCGCCGAGCGCAACGCCGCGGTGCAGCTGCGCTTCGACGACACCGGCCTGACCCTCGACGCCGGCCACAGCGACGAGGCGCTGGCGACCGAGGTGATCGAGGCCCAGGTCAAGGGCGACAGCATCACCACGGGCTTCAACCCGCAGTTCCTCCTCGAGGGCCTCACCGCGATCGAGCACCCCGTCGTCGAGCTGGCGTTCACCCAGCCGAGCAAGCCGGCGGTGATCTCCGGCGTGCCGGACCTCGACGGGGAGAAGGACTCCTCGTTCCAGTACCTCCTCATGCCGCGTCGCCTGCTCAGCTGATCCCGGCTGACAGCGACCGAGCAGCCCCGACCTAGGATCGCCACATGAAGATCGGGCTCGTCGGACTCGGCCGCATGGGCGGCAACATGCGGACGCGGCTGCGCAACGCCGGCCACGAGGTGGTCGGCTTCGACCGCAACCCCGACGTGCGCGACGCGGACTCGCTCGAGGCGATGGTCGGCGAGCTGGAGTCGCCGCGCATCGTCTGGGTGATGGTGCCCGCGGGCGACCCGACCCGCGACACGGTGCTCGCGCTGCGCGACCTGCTCGACGAGGGCGACATCATCATCGACGGCGGCAACTCCCGCTGGAGCGACGACCAGAAGCACGCCGAGCTGCTGGCCGAGAAGAAGGTCGGCTTCGTCGACTGCGGCGTCTCCGGTGGCGTGTGGGGTCTCGAGGAGGGCTACGCCCTCATGGCCGGCGGTGACGCGGAGGACATCGAGAAGGCACAGCCGATCTTCGACGCGCTGCGTCCCGAGGGTGAGTTCGGCTGGGTCCACGCGGGCGGCACGGGTGCCGGCCACTTCTCCAAGATGGTCCACAACGGCATCGAGTACGCCGTGATGCAGGCCTACGCCGAGGGCTGGGAGCTGCTCGAGACCGTCGACATGGTCGACAACGTGACCGACGTCTTCCGGTCGTGGCGCCAGGGGACGGTCATCCGCTCCTGGCTGCTGGACCTGCTCGTCGCCGCGCTCGACGACGACCCGGGCCTGGAGTCGATCCGCGGCTACGCCGAGGACTCCGGCGAGGGCCGGTGGACCGTCGAGGCGGCCATCGAGCACGCCGTGCCCGCTCCGGCGATCGCGGCCTCGCTGTTCGCGCGGTTCGCCTCGCGCCAGGAGGACAGCCCGGCGATGAAGGCCGTCGCCGCGATGCGCAACCAGTTCGGCGGGCACGCCACGAAGGCCGACGCCCGCTCTGCCGGTGAGCAGAAGCGCGCGGACGGCTGACCCGGGGGGCGCGTGCACGTCTCCCACCTCACCCTCCACCAGTTCCGCTCCCACGCCGCCCTCGAGGTGGCGCTCGAGCCGGGGGTGACCGCGTTCCTGGGACCCAACGGCCAGGGCAAGACCAACATCGTCGAGGCGGTCGACTACCTCGCCCGGCTCGCCTCCCACCGGGTCGCCTCCGACGCACCGCTGGTGGCGCAGGGCAGCGACCAGGCCCTCGTGCGCGCCTCGGTGGTCAAGGAGGGGCGCACCGCGGTTCTCGAGGTCGAGATCAACCCCGGCCGCGCCAACCGCGCGCGGGTCAACCGCTCCCCCCTGCCGCGGGCGCGCGACATCGTCGGCCTGCTGCGCACGGTGCTCTTCTCCCCCGAGGACCTCGCGCTGGTCAAGGGCGACCCGTCGGAGCGCCGGCGCTTCCTCGACGACCTGCTCGTCCTGCGCACGCCGCGGCTGAGCGGCGTCCGCGCCGACTACGACCGGGTGCTCAAGCAGCGCAACGCCCTGCTCAAGCAGGCCGCCGGCTCCGACCGCCGTCGCCGGGGCACTCCCGACGAGCACTTCGAGAGCACCCTGGCGGTGTGGGACGAGCAGCTGGTGCGGCTCGGCAGCGAGCTGACCGTCGCGCGGGCCGTCCTCTGCGACGACCTGCTGCCCCCGCTGGCGGAGGCCTATGCCCAGGTCGCCCGCGGGTCCGCGGGGGACGCCGGGCGCGACGAGGCGACCCTGACCCACCAGCCCTCGGTCGTCGCCGAGGAGTCCCGCGACCGCGACGCCGTGGCGGCCGCCTTCGCGGCGATGCTCGAGGAGCGCCGCCGTGACGAGGTGCAGCGGGGGCTCACCCTGGTGGGGCCGCACCGCGACGAGCTGGCACTGGCCGTCGGCACCCTCCCGGTCAAGGGCTACGCCTCCCACGGCGAGACGTGGTCCTACGCGCTCGCGCTGCGGCTGGCGTCGTACTCGCTGTTGCGGGAGGACGGCGACGACCCGATCCTGATCCTCGACGACGTCTTCGCCGAGCTCGACACCGACCGCCGCACCCGGCTCGCCGAGATCGCGGCCGGGGCCGAGCAGGTGCTCGTGACCGCGGCGGTGGAGGACGACGTCCCCGCGGCGCTGGCCGGCGCGCGCGTGCACGTGCGACGGGAGGGGTGACCGTGCCCAGCGACCCAGGCGAGCCGACCACCCCCGAGCGACCCGAGCCGGAGGACAAGCAGCACGACGAGAGCGGCCTCGAGCTGGCCAAGGCGGTCGCCCGGTCGCTGTCCGGGCTGCGCCCCGCCGCCCGCCGGCGTCCGCGCACCCGCCGGATCGACCCCAGGCTCTCCGGCGCCCACCCCGACGACCGCGACCCCCAGCCGCTCGACTCGACCCTCGGCCGGCTCGTCGCCGAGCAGGGCTGGGGCACCGACCTGCGCATGCACGGGGCCCTGGCGAGGTGGGGCTCCATCGTCGGGCCCGAGGTCGCCCAGCACGTCTCCCCCGTCTCGTTCGAGCAGGGGGAGGACGGCAAGCCCGGCCGCCTGCTGGTGCAGGCCGACTCCACCGCCTGGGCCACGCAGATGCGGCTGCTCGCGGCCACGGTCGTCAAGCGGCTCAACCAGGAGCTGGGCGAGGGGACGGTCGGCCTGATCGACGTCCAGGCGCCCTCGGGACCGTCGTGGAAGAAGGGTCCGAGGTCGGTCCGCGGGGGCCGCGGACCGCGCGACACCTACGGCTGAGTGGCCTGGGTCGCCCGGGTCGACGCCGGCGCCGCCAGACGCCGCAGGAGCCGATCTGAGCCCCCTCCCCCGGTATGGGGACC
>CAZKZQ010000286.1:0-4853 GCA_964557235.1 uncultured Nocardioidaceae bacterium | reverse complement strand
CGTAGAGCAGGTCGAAGACGCGCAGGTCGAGGAAGAACGGGTCCTCGGCCTGGCCCGCGAAGGCCCGGGCGCGCGAGGGGCCCGTGCCGATGTCGCGGACCGCCTGGGCGCGGATCGCCGCGTAGTTGGGCATCGAGCCCTCGCCCACGTCGGACGGAGCCGCACGCCGGTTCTTGATCAGCGTGGTGACCTTGTCACCGGCGATCCTCTTCAGGGTGTAGGTCTGCCAGAAGTTGAGGTCCGGGTCGCCGAGCGAGGTCACCTTGCCCGTGTTGTAGAGGAAGGTCTCGCCGGACTTGTAGTGGTCGGTGAACTTCCAGCGGTAGATGACGTCGGGCTTGGCGTCACCGTTGTTGTCGACGTTGATGTCGTAGTGAGCGTCGGTCGCGAACGTGTAGAAGTTCGGACCGCCCGCCGGCTCCTCGAACGGCAGCCAGTTGGCGACCAGGGTGACCGTGTTCTGGCGCTCAGGGCTGCGGAACGCGTAGAGGTCGGTCGTGTCGTACTGCGGCAAGCCCGCGATGAGCGGGGCCTCCCTGTGGCTCGAGGCCTCGGCCCCGATCGGCCCGAGGCCGACGATGCCGGCCGTGGCCAGCAGGCCACCTCCGGCGGTCAGGGCAAGCGCTGCGCGCCTGCTCCTGATTGGTGAACGGATATCCATCCCGAATCCCTTCCTGGATGCCCTACGCGTCGGCACGTGGCCGATCACTGTGACGTGGGCCATACGCAGTTCGGTCCCGAGCCAACCAGGGATTGGGTGGATCTTTCAGGTATTGACCAGACCGCTCTCAGACAGGGTCAGGCGGCGTGACCGAGCTTCTCCGACAGCTTCTCCAGCAGACCGAGGGCGGCGTCGGCGATGACAGTGCCGGGCGGGAAGACCGCGGCGGCGCCCATCTCGAGCAGCGTCGGCACGTCGTCGGGCGGGATGACCCCGCCGACCACGATGAGCGTGTCCTCGGCCCCCAGGTCGGCCAGCGCCTGCTTGAGCGCCGGGACCAGCGTGAGGTGGCCGGCCGCGAGCGAGTTGACCCCGACGATGTGGACGTCGGCGTCGACCGCCTGCTGGGCGACCTCCTCGGGCGTGGAGAACAGCGGGCCCACGTCGACGTCGAAGCCGAGGTCGGCGAAGGCCGAGACGACGACCTTCTGGCCGCGGTCGTGCCCGTCCTGGCCCATCTTGGCCACGAGGATGCGAGGGCGGCGGCCCTCCTCCTGCTCGAACTTGTCGGTCGCGGCGAGGACCTTCTCCACCGAGGTGTTCGACTCCCCGGCCTCGGACCTGTACACACCCGAGATCGTACGGATGACGGCCTGGTGGCGCCCGTAGACCTTCTCCATCGCCTCGGAGATCTCGCCGACGGTCGCCTTCGCGCGGGCGGCGTCGACGGCGAGCGCGAGCAGGTTGCCGTCGAGCGAGCCCTTGGTCGGACCGCGCTCGGCGCTGTTGGTGATCGCCTCGAGGGTGCGGCGTACGTCGTCGTCGTTGCGCTCGGCGCGCAGGCGCTCGAGCTTGGCGATCTGGGACTTGTAGACCGCGGCGTTGTCGACCCGGAGCACGTCGAGGGCGTCCTCGCTGGGCAGGCGGTAGGTGTTGACGCCGATCACCTTCTGCGCACCGGAGTCGATCCGCGCCTGCGTGCGCGCGGCGGCCTCCTCGATGCGCATCTTGGGGATGCCCTCCTCGATCGCCTTGGCCATGCCGCCGGCCTCCTCGGCCTCGCGGATGTGGCCCCACGCGCGCTCGGCGAGGTCGTGGGTGAGCCGCTCGACGTAGTACGAGCCCGCCCACGGGTCGATGGTGCCCGTCGTGCCAGATTCTTGTTGCAGCAACAATTGAGTGTTGCGGGCGATGCGCGCGGAGAAGTCGGTGGGCAGCGCGATCGCCTCGTCGAGCGCGTTGGTGTGCAGCGACTGGGTGTGGCCCTGGGTCGCGGCCATCGCCTCGATGCACGTGCGCTGCACGTTGTTGAACACGTCCTGGGCGGTGAGCGACCAGCCCGAGGTCTGGCTGTGCGTGCGCAGCGAGAGCGACTTGGGGTTCTGCGGGTCGAAGTCGCTGACCAGCCGGGCCCAGAGCGCGCGGGCCGCGCGCATCTTGGCGACCTCCATGAAGAAGTTCATGCCGATCGCCCAGAAGAAGCTCAGCCGCGGTGCGAACTTGTCGATCTCCAGGCCCGCGTCGAGGCCCGCGCGGATGTACTCCACCCCGTCGGCCAGCGTGTAGGCGAGCTCCAGGTCGGCCGTCGCCCCGGCCTCCTGCATGTGGTAGCCGGAGATCGAGATCGAGTTGAAGCGCGGCATCTTGGCGGCGGTGTAGCTGAAGATGTCGCTGATGATCCGCATGCTCGGCTGCGGCGGGTAGATGTAGGTGTTGCGGACCATGAACTCCTTGAGGATGTCGTTCTGGATGGTCCCCGCGAGCTGCTCCGGCTTGACCCCCTGCTCCTCGGCCGCCGCGATGTAGAGCGCCATGATCGGCAGCACCGCGCCGTTCATCGTCATGCTCACCGACATCTCGTCCAGCGGGATGCCGTCGAAGAGCGTGCGCGCGTCGTAGATCGAGTCGATCGCCACGCCCGCCATGCCGACGTCGCCGCGCACGCGCGGGTGGTCGGAGTCGTAGCCGCGGTGGGTCGCCAGGTCGAACGCGACCGACAGGCCCTTCTGGCCGGCCTTGAGGTTGCGGCGGTAGAACGCGTTGGACTCCTCGGCGGTGGAGAAGCCGGCGTACTGCCGGATCGTCCACGGCTGGGTGGTGTACATCGTCGGGTAGGGCCCGCGCAGGAACGGCGCGAGGCCCGGGAAGGTGTCGAGCGCGTCGAGGCCCTCCAAGTCCCCTTCGGTGTAGAGGCTGCGGATGTCGATGCCCTCGGGCGCGGTCCAGACCCCGCCCTCGCCGTCGGTGCCGCCCGTCGTCGTCGGGGCCCCGTTTCCGAGGTCGAGGTCGGCGAAGCTCTCGGGAACGCTCACTTGCCCAGCTCCTCTCGCACGCGGGTCAGGAACGCCAAGGCGTCCACCCCCATCGCACAGCTGTCGTCGACGCCGTCGACGGTGTTCTCGCCCGGCTTGCCGGCGAGGATGACGTAGGACGCGCCGGCCTCGCGCAGGGCGGCCAGCGCCGCGGCGCCCCACTGGGCGTAGGCCTTGTCGGTGCCTGCGAGGCAGACGACCGAGGTCGGCGCCTCCTGGGCCTGGTAGGCCGCGACGAGGTCGTCGGGGCCCTCGGTCGCGCCGGCGACGGTGGTGTCGACTCCCCCGGCCGCCAGCAGGTTGGCGACGAAGGTCGCACGGGCGGTGTGCTGCGCCACGGGTCCGAGCGTGGCCAGGAAGACCGGGCGCTCGGGGGCGGTGTCGCGCAGCTCCTCGAACGGCTGGCCGTAGCGCCGCACGGGCACCGCGGAGGCCGGCCACGGCTTGCGCTCGGGCAGGGTCTCGTTGAGGTTGGGGAACTCGCTGACACCCGTGACCGGACGGCGGCGGGTGGCGACCTGGCGGTCGCGCGCGGCGACGGCCTGCTCCTGCACCCGGACCAGCAGCCCGTCCTCGGCGCCGAGCGAGGCGAGCACGCCCCCCTCGGCCTCGAGCTGCTGCAGCTCGGCCCAGCCCGCGTGGGCGAGGTCGTCGGTGAGCCGCTCGACGGCGTACGCCCCTCCGGCGGGGTCGGTGACCCGCGCGACGTGGGACTCCGAGATGAGCAGCGACGAGGTGTTGCGCGCGTTGCGGCGGGCCAGCGCGTCGGGCAGGCCGATCGCGCTGTCGAAGGGGAGGACCGTGATCGACGAGGCGCCGCCGACACCGGCCGCGAAGGCCGCCACCGTGGTGCGCAGCATGTTCACCCAGGGGTCGTACTTCGTCATCATCGGCCGGCTGGTGACGGCGTGCTGCACCTGGCCGGCCGCCTCGGGGGCGCCGGACAGCTCGAGCACGCGGTGCCACAGGCGGCGGGCCGCGCGCAGCTTGGCGATCGTCGGGAACTGCTCGTCGGTCGCGGCGTAGCGGAACTCGATCAGCCCTGCGGCGGTGGCGACGTCGAGGCCCCCGGCGGTCAGGACCCGGAGGTACGCCGCCCCGACCGCGAGGCTGTAGCCGAGCTCCTGCGCGTCGGTCGCGCCGAGGTCGTGGACGGCGGTGGCGTCGACGGTGAGGGCGTGGGTGCCGCGCTCGCGCGCGATCTCGGCGAGCGCGCGGACGGTCTCCTCGACCGCTCCGGGCTCGGGGGCCGCAGGGTTGGCGTGGTGGCGCACGGCGGCGCCGAGCGGGTCGCCACCCAGGCTCGTGCCGGGTGCGGCGTCCACGCCCTTCTCGTCCAGCAGGTCCGCGAACGCCGTCGCCGCTGCGACCGGGTCGCCAGGGGCGTCGAGCACCACCGGGGCGAGGTCGAGGAGCACGCCGTCGAGGACGGTCGGCAGGTCGGCGACCGCGATGCCGGCGTCGCCGAGCTGGAGCCACAGGCTGGTGACGCCGTTCTCGAGGTCGGTGAGGACGTCCTTGGCGCTCTGGGCGGCGTCGGGGTCCGCGACGTGCGCGCGGACGTCCCAGCCCTCCTGCGGCGGGGTCTCGACCGCGCCCCGGGTGTAGGGCGCGGCACCGGGGAGACCCGGCTCGGGCACGTCGGTGACGAGGATCGGCGTGCCGAGCGGAGAGATCTCGATCCCGTCGAGCGTGGTGCGGGTCAGCTTGGACCAGACCAGCGCGTCGGAGTCGGTGTCCTTCATGCGGCCGGTCTTGCGGAGGACGTCGGCGGCGGCCTTCTCCCACTCCTCGCGGGTGTGGGGCGCTCCGCCGGCCAGCAGGGACAGGTGGTCGGACATGCTTCGCAGCCTAGGGACCGCGTGTGGCCGGGGCCACCG
>CAZKZQ010000285.1:0-4860 GCA_964557235.1 uncultured Nocardioidaceae bacterium | reverse complement strand
GCAAGCCGTTCGAGGAGGAGGTCGGCGGGGCGCTGTCCGGCCTCATGGTCGTCGCTGAGGGCTACCCCGACCTCAAGGCGAGCATCAACTTCCTGCAGCTCCAGAAGGAGCTGACCAACACCGAGGACCGCATCGCGGCGGGACGCCGGTTCTACAACGGCAACGTGCGGGCGCTCAACACCCGCGTGGGCACGTTCCCCTCCAACGTCATCGCCCGGATGTTCGGGTTCACGCGCAAGGACTTCTTCGAGCTCTCCGACCCCGCGGCCGCGGCGCCGGTGCAGGTCGACACCACCCCCGCCGTACCCGAGGAGACAGCATGACCGAGCAGGACCTGTCCGGGCTGCCCCCCGTCGGAGTGACCACCGAGGTCGGGCGCCTGCGCACGGTCCTGCTGCACCGTCCCGGCCCCGAGCTGACCCGGCTCACGCCGCGCAACAACGACCGACTGCTCTTCGACGGCATCCCGTGGGTGAGCCGCGCGCAGGAGGAGCACGACGCCTTCGCCGAGGCGCTGCGCTCGCGCGACGTCGAGGTCCTCTACCTCACCGACCTGCTCGAGGAGGCGCTGTCGTCGGAGGAGGCCCGCGAGCTCGCCATCGGCAGCGCGATGGAGAGCCTGCACCTGGGCGAGTCGCTGCGCGCCTATCTCTCCGCGCTGCTGTTCGACATGGCGCCCGACGACCTGACGCTCGCGCTGTGCGCGGGCCTGCGCAACGACGAGATTCACCACCCGATGCCCGGGCTCGTCTCGAGCCTCCTCGCCGACGACGACTTCCTCATCGACCCGCTGCCCAACCTGCTGTTCACCCGCGACTCGAGCGTGTGGGTGCGCAACCACGTCACGATCACCTCGCTCGCGATGCCGGCACGGGCGCGCGAGACGCAGCTGACCGAGCTCGTCTATCGCCACCACCCGCGCTTCGCCGCCGTGCAACGACTGCACGGCTGGGACCGGGAGTACGTCGAGGGCGGCGACGTCCTGCTCCTCGCGCCCGGCGTCGTCGCGGTCGGCGTCGGCGAGCGCACGACCCCCGCCGGCGTCGAGGGACTGGCCCGGCAGCTGATCTCGGGCGGCATCGCGACGACCGTGCTCGCCGTACCCATCACGCAGGAGCGGGCGACGATGCACCTCGACACGATCTGCACGATGGTCGACGTCGACAAGGTCGTGATGTATCCCAACGTCGCCGACCAGCTCCGCGCGCTCACCGTCACCTCGGAGTCGCCGGCGGGCACGCCCGCGATCGAGCTCGAGCTGCAGGTCTCCGAGGCGGAGCCGTTCCTCTATGCCGCCGCCGAGGCGATGGGCATCGACGAGCTCAAGGTGATCGACACCGGCCTCGACCCGGTCACCGCCGAGCGCGAGCAGTGGGACGACGGCAACAACACCCTCGCGCTCGCGCCGCGGCTGGCCGTGGCCTACGAGCGCAACACCCAGACCAACCGCCGCCTCGAGGAGGCCGGCATCGAGGTCGTCGCGATCGCGGGCTCCGAGCTGGGCTCGGGACGCGGAGGACCGAGGTGCATGTCGTGCCCGGTCCTCCGCGACGAGGTCTGACGCCGCGTCCGGTCGCGGACGCGCTATGGCGCGTCCGCAACCGGACGAGGCACGTCAGCCGAGGGTCATCCTGGGCTCGCCGTTGACCAGGCCGGTGCCCGCGATCGAGCACTTGCCGCCACGCGGGACCCCCGCGTTGTAGGCCTGCCGCACGCACGAGCGGGTCGCCAGCTGCGCCCAGTAGTTGGGGTGCAGCGACTCCTGGATGTAGTACGGGCTGCTCGAGCAGCAGGTCGACACCGTGCGGATCTGGTTGATCCACTCGGTCCTGTCGACCGCGCCGGCCTGGGTCCACGAGGTCAGGCCCTTCTCCTCGTAGAGGCCGACGGTGTTCTCGCAGAGGCGACGGCCGTTGAAGGCGGTGGAGAGGTCGAGCGTCTTGGCGTTGGTGATGCCCGCGGTGCCGATCGCGCCGATGACGGTCGAGTTGATCGTCGGCAGCGCGGTCGCGTTGGCCCAGTCGGCGTCGCCGTTCCAGAACCCGCAGCCGCCGGTGCTCTGGCGGCTGTAGCCGCTCTCGGAGTAGCGGATCCCCGAGCCGTTGGGCAGCGGGGAGGGGTAGGTCTGCACGAGCATCGTCCACGCGGAGTCGGCGTAGCCGGCGTTGCGCATCGCCGTGCGCACGTTGGTCAGGGCGGTCGCGATGCGGCTGCGGACGGCCGCGACGTTGGCCGAGGTGAAGTTGGCCGTCACCGACGAGTCGTCGCGGCAGTAGTCCTTGGCCCAGGTCGGCGAGGTCGCCCAGTCGGTCACGCACTGCTGCACGATCGAGCCGAAGTTGAAGTCGTTGCCGCCGATGGAGACCACGACCATCTTCACGTTGTGGCCGGCGGCGAAGTCCTGGAGCATCCGCGCCTGGCCGAGCTGCGAGCCGCTGGCATAGAAGTCGAGGCCCGGCTTGAAGTAGCCGTTGGAGTCGGTCGCCGTCGCGGCCTTCGCCCCGGAGCAGGCGAAGTTGACGCCGTTGACGCCGCCGCCGATGTAGGCCTCGGCCGACCTGCTGCGGTGGCAGCGGTTGATCGTCTCGCTGCTGCCGTTGTCGTAGTACGCCGACGAGCCCAGGGCGTCGGCGTACGACGAGGAGGTGTTCGAGCTGCCGGCCCAGCGGCCGGCCTCGCCGGAGATGTAGGAGTCGCCGAGCGTGGCGATCCACGGGGCGCCGACGCCGGGCCCGTCCGCGCGGGCCGGAGCCGTGGTGGCACCGAGCACGAGCGTGCCGAGCAGGGTCGTGAGGGCAGCGAGCAGGACGGCGAACGCGCGGGGGCGCGCGGCGCGGATGCGATGCATGTGCGGTTGTTCTCCTCGGTGGGTGCTCCCTCCCCCGATGGCCCGAGGACATTAACCCGGTCCCTGGTCAGATGACCAGGGTCGGGAGCCGCACCGTCAGGCGTCGTAGGCCTTGCCGCGCTTGAACGACCAGCCGGGGAGGCCCGACAGCTGCCACGACGCCTCGAAGGTGCGCTCGTAGCCGACGTGGCTCAGCCGCCACCCCTCGGGCGTGCGGACGCAGCGGTCGCGGTAGAACGCAGCGCCCTCGATCGCGACGTCGTACTCCGGCACGAAGACCTTGTCGTGGAGGTACCAGACCGCCTCGGCGGTGTCGCCGTCCACGGTGATCTCGGGGTGATGGGCCTGGTGCAGCGTGACCCGGTCGGCCGGGAGGTTCTCGCGCATGTAGGCGACCAGCTCGTCGCGCGAGGCGAAGTCGAGACCGGCGTAGGCCCCGGTCGCCTCGGGGACGAACAGCGTGGCGAACTCGTCCCAGCGCTTGAGGTCCAGGCAGCGGAGGTAGGCGTACTTCAGCTGCCGGATCGCCTCGTGGTCGTCGTGGTCGCGGGCCCGGGCTGCGGGGCCCCCCTCGCTCATCGGCGGCCCGTCTTGAACAGGCCGCGGGCGATCTCACGGGCGGCCGTGCGCATGAACTGCTTGGCCGCGGAGGACTGGAGCACCTCGGTCACCACGCTCTTCTCCTTCTTGGGGGCCCGGGTTCGGGACTGCTTGGGGTAGGACACCTTGTCGCCACCACCGGAGGGCGCCGGCGCGGGGGCCGACTCCTGGGCGGCCTTCTCGGCGCCCGCCTCGACCTTGCGGGCGAGCATCTCGTGGGCCGAGTCGCGGTCGACGGCGGCGGCGTACTTCGCGTGGAGCGGGCTGGCGGTCACGACGGCCTGCATCGTGGTCGGGTCCGCCGGGCCCATCAGCGACTCGGGCGCGCGCAGCCGCGTCCACGCGACGGGGGTCGGGGCGCCGCGCTCGTTCATCACCGTGACGACGGCCTCGCCGATGCCGAGCGTGGTCAGCACGCCGCCGAGGTCGCCGTAGTCGCTGGTGGGGTAGGTCCCGACGGTCGCCTTGAGCGCCTTGGCCTCGTTGGGGGTGTGCGCCCGCAGCTGGTGCTGGACCCGCGAACCGAGCTGGGCGAGCACCTCGTCGGGCACGTCGGTCGGCGACTGGGTCACGAAGAAGACGCCGACGCCCTTGGACCGGATCAGCCGCACGGTCTGGGTGATCGAGGACAGGAAGTCCTTCGACGCGTCGGCGAAGAGCAGGTGCGCCTCGTCGAAGAAGAACACCAGCGACGGCTTGTCGGGGTCGCCGAGCTCGGGCAGGTCGTGGAACAGGTCGGCCAGCAGCCACATCAGGAAGGTGGAGAACAGCGCGGGCCGGTCCTGCAGGTTGGGCAGCTCGACCAGCGAGATGATCCCGCGGCCGTCGGGGGCGAGGCGGATCAGGTCGCGGGTGTCGAGCTCGGGCTCGCCGAAGAACGCGTCGGCGCCCTGGTCGGACAACGTGATGAGCTCGCGCAGGATCACGCCGGCCGTCGCGGCGGACAGCCCACCGAGGCCCTTGAGCTCGGGCTTGCCCTCGTCGGAGACGAGGAACGACACCACCGAGCGCAGGTCCTCGAGGTCGAGCAGCGGGAGTCCGGCCCGGTCGGCGTAGTGGAACACCAGCCCGAGCGAGGACTCCTGGGTCTCGTTGAGGCCCAGCACCTTGGACAGCAGCGTCGGGCCGAAGGCGGTCATCGTGGCGCGCAGCGGGATGCCGGTGCCCTCGCCCCCGAGCGCGAAGTACTCGACCGGGAACCCCCTGGCCTCCCACTGCTGGCCGACCGACGTGGTGCGGGCGGTGAGCTTGTCGCTGGGGGTGCCGGGGGTGGACAGCCCGGAGAGGTCGCCCTTGATGTCGGCGGCGAACACCGCCACCCCGGCCGACGAGAGCTGCTCGGCCAGGAGCTGCAGCGTCTTGGTCTTGCCGGTGCCGGTCGCGCCGGCGACGAGGCCGTGGCGGTTGAGCAT
>CAZKZQ010000284.1:0-4902 GCA_964557235.1 uncultured Nocardioidaceae bacterium | reverse complement strand
GGTACCCGCCCGACCCGTCGTCCTACGAGATCTGCTCGATCGGCGGCAACGTCGCGACCAACGCCGGCGGCCTGTGCTGCGTGAAGTACGGCGTCACGACCGACTACGTCCTCGGCATGACCGTGGTGCTCGCGGACGGCAAGGCGGTCGAGCTGGGCGGGCCGCGACTCAAGGACAAGGCGGGGCTGTCGCTGACCAAGCTGTTCGTCGGCAGCGAGGGGACGCTGGGCATCATCACGCGCGTCGTGCTGCGGCTGATCCCGGCCCAGCGCCCGCCGGCCACGCTGGTCGCGACCTTCGCGACGCTCGACGACGCGACCGACACCGTCCTGGCGATCACCCGCGTGATGCGGCCCTCGATGCTCGAGTTCATGGACCGGCCCACGATCAACGCGGTCGAGGACCTCACCAAGATGGGGCTCGACCGCGAGGCCGCGGCGATGCTCGTCATCCAGTCCGACGAGCCCGCCGAGCACGCCGGCCGCGAGATCGCCCAGATCGAGCAGCTGTGCCACGACCACAAGGCCACCGAGGTCTTCCACACCACCGACCCCGAGGAGGGCGAGGCCTTCGTCGTGGCCCGTCGGCAGGCGATCCCGGCCGTCGAGCGCACCGGTGCGCTGCTGCTCGAGGACGTCGGCGTCCCCCTGCCGCAGCTGGGCGCACTCGTCGACGGCATCGCCGACATCTCGGAGGCGCGCGACGTCGTCATCGCGGTGATCGCGCACGCGGGCGACGGCAACACGCACCCGCTGATCGTCTTCGACCCCGCCGACGCCGACCAGCAGGAGCGGGCGCAGCAGGCCTACGGCGAGGTGATGTCGCTGGCGATCTCGCTGGGGGGCACGATCACCGGCGAGCACGGCGTGGGACGGTTGAAGAAGGCGTGGCTCGGGGAGCAGATAGGCGAGGACGCCCTCGAGCTCAACCGGAGGGTCAAGCAGGCCCTCGACCCGCAGGGGATCCTCAACCCCGGCGCCATCCTCTAGTCCCTAGGAGCCGCAGATGAGCTGGCACGACCGCCTCACCGTCGCCCCCGAGCTGCTGGCCTTCGTCCGCGACGAGGCCCTGCCCGGGTCCGGTGTCGACGAGGACGCGTTCTGGTCGGGGGTCGAGTCGATCCTCGACGACTTCGTGCCGCGCAACCGCGAGCTCCTGGCGCGGCGCGACGAGCTCCAGTCGACGTTGGACGAGTGGCACCGCGAGCACCCGGGCCGGCCCGACCCCGAGGCCTACGAGGCCCTCCTCCGCGAGATCGGCTACCTCGTCGAGGAGCCCTCGTCCGTGACGGTCACGACCACCGACGTCGACGCGGAGGTCGCCACCCAGGCCGGGCCCCAGCTGGTCGTCCCCGCCCTCAACGCCCGCTTCGCCGCCAACGCGGCCAACGCCCGCTGGGGCTCGTTGTACGACGCGCTCTACGGCACCGACGCGATCCCGCACGACGGCGACCTCGCCCCCGGGTCGTCGTACAACCCGACGCGCGGCGCCGAGGTGATCGCGCACGCCCGCTCCTTCCTCGACCAGCACTTCCCGCTCGCGCAGGGCAGCCACGCCGACGCCACGTCGTACGCCGTCCGCGACGGGGTTCTTGTCGTATCGACAACAACTGGTGAGTCCGGGCTCGACGACTCCTCGCAGCTCGTCGGCCACCGCGGCTCGGCGGAGGCTCCCGAGGCCGTCCTCCTGGTCCACCACGGCCTCCACGTGGAGATCCAGGTCGACCGCGAGCACGAGATCGGCAGCACGGACGCGGCCGGCGTGAAGGACCTGCTCCTCGAGGCCGCGGTCTCCACGATCATCGACCTCGAGGACTCGGTCGCCGCGGTCGACGCGGAGGACAAGGTCGCGGGCTACCGCGCCTGGCTGGAGCTCAACCGCGGCACGCTGCAGGCCGAGGTGAGCAAGGGCGACCAGACCTTCGTGCGGCGGCTCGCGCCCGACCGCGACTACACCGGGCCCGACGGCAGCACGGTCACGCTGCACGGCCGCTCGCTGCTCTTCGTCCGCCAGGTCGGGCACCTGATGACCACCGACGCCGTGCTGCTCGACGGCGAGCAGGTCCCCGAGGGCATCCTCGACGCGGTCATGACCGCGCTGTGCAGCCTGGTCGACCTCCAGGGCCGCGGCGAGCTGCGCAACTCGCGCACCGGCTCGATGTATGCGGTGAAGCCCAAGATGCACGGACCCGACGAGGTCACCTTCACCGACGACCTCTTCGCCCGCGTCGAGGACCTGCTCGGCCTGGAGCGCAGCACGATCAAGCTCGGGATCATGGACGAGGAGCGCCGCACCTCGGCCAACCTCGCGGCCTGCATCGGGCGCGCGAGCGACCGCATCGCCTTCATCAACACCGGCTTCCTCGACCGCACCGGCGACGAGATGCACACCTCGATGCTGGCCGGCCCGATGATCCGCAAGGGCGACATGAAGTCGAGCGCGTGGATCCAGGCCTACGAGGACCAGAACGTCGACATCGGCATCGCCTGCGGACTGCCCGGTCGGGCCCAGATCGGCAAGGGCATGTGGGCGATGCCCGACGAGATGGCCGCGATGCTCGAGGCCAAGGTGGGCCACCCGCAGTCCGGCGCGACCTGCGCCTGGGTCCCCTCGCCGACGGCCGCGACCCTGCACGCGCTGCACTACCACCAGGTCGACGTGGCCGAGCGACAGCGCGAGCTCGCCGGCGAGCGGCGCACGACGCTGGGTCAGCTGCTCACCGTCCCCGTCGCGGACGACCCGGGCTGGAGCGACGAGGACAAGCGCGCCGAGCTCGACAACAACCTGCAGGGCATCCTCGGCTACGTCGTCCGCTGGGTCGACGCGGGCGTCGGCTGCTCCAAGGTCCCCGACATCCACGGCACGGCGCTGATGGAGGACCGCGCCACCTGCCGCATCTCCTCCCAGCACGTCGCCAACTGGCTGCACCACGGCGTCGTCACCGCCGACGAGGTGGAGACCGCGTTCCGGCGGATGGCCGACGTGGTCGACGAGCAGAACGCCGACGAGCCGGGCTACACCCCCATGGGACCGTCGTACGACGGCCACGCCTTCGCCGCCGCGCGGGCCCTGGTCTTCCGGGGACTCGAGCAGCCCGCGGGCTACACCGAGCCCCTCCTCCACCACTACCGTCGTCTCGTGAAGGAGACCCAGTGAGCCTCACCCTCGACCAGGCCCGCGGCATCATCGCCGCCGCCCGCAGCCACGGCCAGGAGGCGGGCTTCAAGCCGCTGACCGTCGTCGTCCTCGACGCGGGCGGCCACGTGCTCGCCGTCGAGCGCGAGGACGGCTCGTCCACCAAGCGCTTCGAGGTCGCCTACGGCAAGGCGCACGGCGCCGTGTCGCTCGGGATGGGCTCGCGCGCCCTCATGGGCCGGGCCGAGCAGCAGCCCTACTTCATCGCGGCGGTCACCAACTCCGTCGGCGCGCTGGTCCCCGTGCCGGGCGGCGTCCTGGTGCGCGACGCGTCCGGTGACCTGCTCGGCGCCGTCGGTGTCTCCGGCGACACCAGCGACAACGACGAGTCCGCCGCCGTGGCGGGCATCGAGGCCGCGGGCCTCACGGCCGAGACCGGGTAGCCCCGAGAGCCGGTGTGCCACGGAACCCCGGAGGCCCGTCGGGGGTCGTCCTCCCCAGGAGAGGAGGCGCGACATGGACACACCTGTCCCCGAGCAGCTCGTGCCGGGCGGAGGCTTCTGCGTGGAGGACGTCTTCCACCGCAGCTACCGGCCGCTGGTCGTGCAGCTCTACGGCGTCACCGGTGACCGGCTGGAGGCCGAGGACCTCGTCCAGGAGGCGTTCGTCCGTGCGGTGGCCGCCGGGCAGCGCTTCCTGCGCACCACCAACCCCGAGGCCTGGCTGAGGACGACCGCGGTCAACCTGCACCGCAACCGCTGGCGCAAGCTGCGCAACTTCTCCAAGGTCAGGAGCCGGCTGGAGACGCCGCCCGAGGACGTGCCGGGGCTCGACGACCGGATGGACGTCGCCGAGGCGCTGCGGTCGCTCAGCAGGCAGCAGCGCGAGGTCGTCGCGCTGCACTACCTGGCCGACCTGTCCGTCATCGACATCGCCCGGGAGCTCGGTCTGCCCGAGGGCACGGTCAAGTCGCGGCTGAGCCGTGGCCGCGAGTCACTGGCGCACGCGCTGAGCCCCACCGAGGAGGTCGACCATGTCTGAGGTGAAGCTCATCGAGTTCCGCGAGCGCGCCGAGCGCGGCGTGGAGCTCCCCGACCTCGAGGTCCTCCGGCAGCGCGGTCAGGCCCTGCGCCGGCGGCGGGTCGCGACGGCTGCGGGCGGTCTGGCCCTGGCCCTCGTCGCCGCAGCCGGGTTCGTCGCGTCCGCCGGAGACCACCGGGACGCGAGCCCCTCGCCCGCCGTACCGCCGTCGCCCACACGGACGACCGCGTGGTACGACACCTTGCAGATGAAGGAGTCCCTCGGCGAGGACGTCGTGATGGCCGGGCCCCAGGAGCTCAGCTACGACGGGCTGCCCCTGACCTTCGAGGCCCCCAGCGACAGCTGGGAGTGGTTCGAGTCGGGGATGGGCCTGCGGTGGGACGGCACGATGCGTGACGAGTACGGCGCAGCCGTCTTCTTCTTCCCCGACGTCGGCCTGCGGCTCGCTCCCTGCAGCGATCGCAGGACGACCACGCTCGGGACCGACCCGTCCCGCCTGATCGACAACGTCGCTCCGCTGCGGCAGCTCGCCCGCTCCCGGGTGCTCGAGGAGCCTCGGGTGGTCAGGGCGTTCGGCCGCACCGCCGTCCACGTGCGCCTCGAGACCGACGGCGGCTGCCCCACCGGTGACCACATCCCCAACCAGCTGCGGGCCGTGGTCGAGGGCGTGGAGGTCGCTCCCGGCTGGAGCGGCAAGGCGACCCTCGACGTCTGGCACGTCCTGAC
>CAZKZQ010000283.1:3363-4912 GCA_964557235.1 uncultured Nocardioidaceae bacterium | reverse complement strand
GGCACTTGCCAGCTCGACCAGCGTCGTCACGGCGACGCCGGTGCCGCCCGCGGTCACGTGGCCCCAGGCCGGCCGCTCGTTGAACGCCGGACCGGCGATGTCGAGGTGCACCCACGGCACGTCGCCGACGAACTCGCGCAGGAAGGCCGCGGCGTACGACGCGCCGCCCCACCGCTCGGAGTTGTGCTGGGCGAGGTCGGCGACCTTGGAGTTGCCGCGCACCTTCTCGCCCATCTCGTCGGGGATCGGCATGTGCCACAGCAGCTCGCCGGCGGTGACCGCCGACTCCTGGACGCGCGCGACCAGGTCGTCGTCGTTGCCGAACAGCCCGCTCACGCGGTCGCCCAGGGCGACCATGCACGCGCCGGTCAGGGTGGCCACGTCGACGATCGCGTCGGGTTCGTCCTCGACGGCGTGCACGAGGGCGTCGGCGAGCACGAGCCGGCCCTCGGCATCGGTGTTGAGCACCTCGACCGTGCGGCCGCCATAGATCGTGATGACGTCGCCGGGGCGCTGGGCCGAGCCGGACGGCATGTTCTCGGCCAGGGCGGCGTAGGCCGTGACCTTGACCGGCAGGTCGAGGGAGGCGATCGCGGTGATCGCGTTGACCACCGCCGCCGCGCCCGCCATGTCCATCTTCATCGTGCCCATGGAGGTCGCGGGCTTGAGCGACAGGCCGCCGGAGTCGAAGGTGATGCCCTTGCCGACCAGCGCGAGGTGCGCGGTCGCGCCGGCGGGGGAGTAGGTCAGGCGCACCAGGCGCGGCGGGCTGACCGAGCCCTGGCCGACGCCGACGAGACCGCCGCAGCCCTTCTCGCGCAGGGCGTCCTCGTCGAAGACCTCCACCGCGACCTTGCCGGAGCGCGAGGAGGACCGGCCCTTGGCGGGAGCGGCCTTGCCCGCCTCGCCGGCGCGCTCGACGATCGCGTCGGCGAAGACCGCGGGCACCAGGTCGCCGGGCGGGGTGTTGACCCAGTCGCGGGCGCTGGCGACGGCGCGGACCAGCACCTGGGCGCGGGCGAAGGCGTCCTGCTGCTCCTGGCGACGGGCGCCCGGGCTGAGCACGACGATCTCGCCGGGCACGTCGTCGGACGGCTTGGTGCGATAGGTGTCGAAGCGGTAGGCGCCGAGCAGGTAGCCCTCCAGCGCGGCCTGCACGTGCTCCGGGCCGTCGGTGGGCAGGCACAGCGCGACCGACGCGGCGTTCTTGACCGCACGCGCGGCGTTGCCGGCCGCGCGCCGCACCTCGGCGGCGGAGACGCCGCTGCCCTCCGCGTCCTCGTCGGCCTCGCCGAGACCGACCAGCACGAGCACCGGGGCCTTGAGGGTGCCGCCGGTGGGCACCGACACGACCTGGTCGCGCTTGGCCTCGAAGCCGAGCAGGCTCAGCATCGGTCCGAACTTGCGGCCGTAGGCGTCCGCGACGCCCTGCGCGTCCGCCACCACCCGGGGGCCCTTGCGGGTCGGGACGAGGCCGACGACGACTGCGTCGGTGCCGGTGCGTTCGGGGGATCCGGTGCGGAGGGTGTAGGTCGTCACCGGGCCGATG
>CAZKZQ010000283.1:1870-3263 GCA_964557235.1 uncultured Nocardioidaceae bacterium | reverse complement strand
GCCCGCACCTTGCTGCACTCGCCGCTCCACGACCGCCACCTCGCGCTCGGCGCCAAGCTCGCCGAGTTCGGCGGCTGGGAGATGCCGCTGGAGTACCCCACCGGCGTCCTCAAGGAGCACGCGGCGGTCCGTGACGGCGTCGGCGTCTTCGACGTGAGTCACCTCGGCAAGGTGCTCGTCTCCGGCCCGGGTGCGGCGGACTTCGTCAACGCGACCCTGACCAACGACCTCGGGCGCATCGGTCCCGGCCAGGCGCAATACACGCTGTGCTGCGACGAGGCGTCGGGCGGCGTGGTCGACGACCTGATCGCCTACCTCCACTCCGACGACCGCGTGCTGCTCATCCCCAACGCCGCCAACTCCGCCGAGGTCGCGCGCCGCCTCCGCGAGGCCGCCCCGGCTGGCGTCGCGGTCGAGGACCAGCACACCGACCACGCCGTCCTGGCTGTCCAGGGCACCCAGTCCGACGAGGTGCTCGAGGCGATGGGCCTCCCGACCGGTCACGACTACATGTCCTTCGCCGTCGCGACGTTCGCCGGCGCCGAGGTCACCGTCTGCCGCACGGGCTACACCGGCGAGCGCGGCTACGAGCTGGTCGTGCCCTCGGCCGTCGCCGGCGAGGTGTGGGACGCGGTGTTCGCGGCCGCCGAGTCGACCGTCGACGGGATCACCCCCTGCGGGCTCGGCGCGCGCGACACGCTCCGCACCGAGATGGGCTACCCCCTCCACGGACAGGACATCTCCCTCGACGTGACGCCGGTCCAGGCCCGTCTCGGGTGGGCCGTCGGCTGGAGCAAGCCGGCCTTCTGGGGCAAGGACGTGCTCACGGCCGAGAAGGCCGAGGGGCCGGCGCGGCTGCTGCGCGGGCTCGTCTCCTCGGGGCGGGGCATCCCTCGCCCCGGCATGCGCGTGCTGCTGGCCGCCGACGTCCCGGTCGGCGAGATCACCTCCGGCACCTTCTCCCCGTCGCTGCGCAAGGGCGTCGGGCTGGCCCTGGTCTCCAGCCAGGTCACCGACGGGGCCGAGGTCTCCGTCGACGTACGCGGGCGCCGCGAGGTGTTCGTGGTGACCAAGCCACCGTTCGTCACGCCCGGCGTGCGCGAGTCCTGAACCCCGTCCGACCGAGGAGCCACCGATGATCCCGTCCGGCACCGAGTCCCACTTCGGCGGCACCGCCTCGCCCGAGCAGCTGGTCTGGCACTGGCGCTGCCTCGACGCGTCCGGAGGCGAGGTCGAGCGCGAGGAGGCGCCGCGCTTCCCCTCGCAGGGCGACGCCGAGACCTGGGTCGGCGAGGTGTGGCGCGACCTCAAGGAGGAGGGCGTCGAGTCCGTCGTGCTCCTCGAGGGCGAGCGCGAGGTCTACGGCCCGATGAGCCTCAGCGTCTGAGGTCCC
>CAZKZQ010000283.1:0-1770 GCA_964557235.1 uncultured Nocardioidaceae bacterium | reverse complement strand
ACGGCTTGGGGTAGTGCCCGGGCAGGCCCTGCCCGATGCGGTACTGCGGCTTGGGGATGCGCATGAACCGCATCTGCAGCGCGCGCATGAACGCGTAGAACGTCGTGCCCTTCGCGTGCTCCTTGCCGAAGCGCTGCACCACCTGGCGGCGCAGGCGGAAGCGCAGCCACACCGCGTCGATGACGACCACCAGGACGGTGGCGTTCATGATCCCGATGCCGAGCGCGACTGCGCCGCCCATCTGGGCGATCAGGCTCACGATGAGCAACGGCATCGCGAACTCGGCCATGTTGAGGCGGGTGTCGACGTAGTCGCGCACGAAGCGGCGCACGGGTCCGCGGTCGCGGGGGAGGAGGTACTTCTCCTCGCCGGCCTTCATGCCCGCCCGGATCTCCTGGCTGCGCTCGGCCCGCATCGAGCGGTTCTGCCCCTTGGCGGCCTTGGGGTTGCGGGCCGCCTTGGCCCTCGCCCGGGCCTCGGCCTCGGCCTCGCGCCGGGTCGGGGTCGGGCGGCCCTTGCCGCCCGGCTTGGGGGTGACGGGGGCGGACTCCGTGGAAGGAGCCTCGGACTTCGTACGACGGAACAACGCGGCCTCGTGCTGGCTCGGGGGCGGGCGGGGGACTGCTGGGGAGCTGGGGTCAGGGTACCGACGGCACGGAGTCACCCGGGAACCTCCTGGGTCACCCACCCGTTGTCCCCCTAGGGTGGGGACGTCCACCGGTGACGAGCCTGACTCCACTCGAAAGGGGCACTCCAGATGGGCCTCATGCAGCGCATCATGATGATCTTCAAAGCCAAGGCGCACAAGGCGGTCGACCGCGCCGAGGACCCCCGCGAGACCCTCGACTACAGCTACCAGAAGCAGCTCGAGCTGCTGCAGAAGGTGCGCAAGGGCGTCGCCGACGTGGCCACGAGCCGCAAGCGCATCGAGCTGCAGATGACCCAGCTCCAGCAGCAGGCCGACAAGCTCACCGACCAGGCGCAGAAGGCGCTGTCGGTCGGGCGCGAGGACCTCGCCCGCGAGGCGCTGACCCGCAAGAGCGGCCTGACCGGCCAGATCACCGACCTGCAGGCCCAGCACACCCAGCTGCAGGGCGAGGAGGAGAAGCTCACGCTCGCCTCCCAGCGCCTCCAGGCCAAGGTCGAGGCCTTCCGCACGCGCAAGGAGACGATCAAGGCGACCTACACCGCCGCCCAGGCCCAGACCCGCATCAACGAGGCGTTCTCCGGCATCTCCGAGGAGATGGGCGACGTCGGCATGGCCATCCAGCGCGCCGAGGACAAGACGGCGCAGATGCAGGCCCGTGCCGGCGCGATCGACGAGCTGATCGCCTCCGGTGCCCTCGACGACGCCACGTCGCTCAACCGCGGCGACGACATCGCCCGCGAGCTGGAGTCGATGAGCTCGCAGTCCGACGTCGAGCGCGAGCTGGCCGCCCTCAAGGCAGCCTCATCCGGTGGCGCGCTGCCGACCGCCGAGAAGAAGGGCATCGAGGCCGGCGACGTCGCCTCGACCGAGCTGCTCGAGCGGCCCGAGGCGGAGGTCGAGGAGCGGTGATCATCCGGATCATGAGCGAGGGGCAGTGGGACGTCCCCGACGAGCACCTGCCCGCCCTCAACGCCCTCGACGAGGCCGTCGAGAAGGCCGTCCTCACCGGTGACGAGCACGCCTTCCGGGCCGAGATGACCGCCTTGTTCGACGCCGTGCGCCAGCAGGGCGACCGCGTCGACGACGACTCCCTGGAGGAGTCCGACCTGATCCTGCCCCCG
>CAZKZQ010000282.1:0-4936 GCA_964557235.1 uncultured Nocardioidaceae bacterium | reverse complement strand
CGCCAGATCCCCTACACCGTGGCGGCCGACATCCTCCTGACCGGCCGCCACATCAAGGCCCCCGAGGCGCTCCAGCTCGGCCTCATCGGTCACGTCGTGCCCGACGGCACCGCCCTCGACAAGGCCCGCGAGATCGCCGACCTGATCTGTGCCAACGGCCCGCTCGCCGTCCAGGCCGTGCTCAAGACGATCCGCGACTCCGAGGGCAAGCACGAGGAGGACTGCTGGGCCGACGACGCCAAGGTCGGCGCCGCGGTCTTCGCCTCCGAGGACGCCAAGGAGGGGCCGAGGGCCTTCACCGAGAAGCGCCCGCCTGCGTTCAAGGGCCGCTGACGGCGCTCAGCCCGATGACCGCAGCACGTCCGGCGTCGGGCGCCGGACCCCGCGGACGAGCAGGTAGGCCATGATCCAGAGCTCACCGACCACCGACGGCAGGGTGAGCAGCTGGGCCGCGGTGGCACCGCCGGCGACGAGCGCCGCGACGAACGCGCTGAGCACGTAGCCGACGCCGCCCACCAGGAGGGTCCAGCCCAGCAGCCTGGGCATCCATCCGGACCTCAGGACCAGCCAGCCCATCGGCAGCAGCCACAGTCCGAAGAAGACCGCGGCCGTCGCCCACAGCTGCTCGCTCACGGTGAACATCAGCTGCGCCGAGGCGGCCCGGCCGGACGTGCCGGCGAACCCGTCACCGGTCGCCACCTCGAGCGCGGTCCCCATCGCAGCAGAGCTGCCGAGGATCGCGGTCGCGCTCACCAGCCCGAAGGCAGCCAGGGCGCCGGCGGCGAAGCGGTCGACGGTGTGGAACAGACGGAAGAACCAGATCGCGGTCAGGGCCTGCAGCACGACGATGGCCAGCTCGAGCGCGATGCCCACGCGGGCGAGCGTGGGGTGCTCGGTCAGGTTCGCCAGGGTCGTGGTCGCCGAGTCCGCGTCGAACAGCTCCGGGCGCACGAGCAGGGTGCCCGCGATGCCCGCGACGAAGAACAGCAGGTAGAGCACGCCGGTCGTGCGCGCCGTGGCCCTGCGCGCGGCGTCCGCGGTGTGCATGGTCACGGTGTGGGTGCGGCGCGGAGGGGCCTCCCACACGACGTGCGAGCCCAGATAGGTCGACATCACATCCTCCTCAGGGGTTGTCTCGGGTGCCGTCGTCCCAGGTGTCGTCCCGGGGCGCGGCGGACGGTGAGCCAGAAGGCGAGCGCCATGACGGCGGCGACGTCGGCGAAGCCTGCGATCGAGGCCCAGGGCAGCTCGATGTCACCGGAGTCGAGGTTGGCGAAGAACGAGCCGAGCGGGGTCAGCAGCGGCCACAGCACGACGAGGTTGTCGGCGACGGCGTAGGCCATCGCATAGACGACCCCGAGCCCGGTCAGGAAGCCGATCTCGGTCACGGCCATGCCGTAGCCGACGTGGTACGCGCCGTAGAGCACCGCCGCGGCGGCGACCCCGCCGACCGGGCCGTACGACGCGGTCAGCCGGCCCTGCAGGTAGCCGCGGAAGAACACCGACTCGAAGACGCCCACGACGAGCGCCATCACCAGCAGCGGCACCCAGTCGACCGGCTCGGGGAGCTCGACACCCCACAGCGTGAGGGCGAACTGCACCGTGCCGAACACCAGCGCGTAGCCGAGGGCCGGCCTCAGACCGTCACGGCTGAGGCCGAGGTCGGCGGGGACGCCACCGAGCAGCCGGACCGTGTGGACCAACGGGCCCACGGTCCCGACCAGGAGCGCCGCGGCGAACGCGAGGAACAGGCCCGCGACGTGGTCAGTGGTGAAGCCGACGAACGCGAGCCGCAGCAGCGCGACCACCGTCAGGTAGAGCCCCGCAGCCACGAGGACGTCGCGCTGCGCGTGCGGGCCGCCGTACGGCGGGGTGCGGGGTGCCGGTGGCGTGACCACCAGCGCGAGCAGCAGCCCCGAGGCGCCGACGACGCCCAGGTAGGCCCAGCCCGACACCACCGGCAGCATCAGGAGTGCTGCCACCACCCAGGCCGCCCAGGCCGTGCGCGCCCGTGACGGGCGCGCCGTCAGGTGCCCGGCCGGCCTCCGGTCAGTGAGAGCGTGCCATGCGCTCCATCTCGCGCCGGATGTCGTCCTCGCTGATGTCGTCGCCGTGGTAGGCGTCCCACCAGTGGGCGACCACGCCGATGCCCCATCCGGCGATCGGGAAGACCGGCCAGAAGAAGGCATCGGTCCCCGTGGTCACCGCCCAGAGCACCACCAGGAAGGCGTTCACCGCCAGGTAGATCAGGACGTGTCCCCTGAAGTCATGGCGCTTCTTGAGCCTCTCCAGGGCACGCTGGCGCAACTCCGTGTCAGGAGCGGCGCGTTGGGTCATGTCGTCGTACGTCATCACGACCTCCTCTCCCACCTCCGACGCTACGCCGGTCCGACCCGCCCGGCGCCGTGACGTTGGAGACACCGATCCAGCTCAGACCGGGACGATCTCCTTGCCCAGAGGGAGCAGCGAGACGGGGATCAGCTTGAAGCTCGCGATGCCCAGCGGGATGCCGATGATCGTGAGGCAGAGCGCGACGCCCGACACCAGGTGACCGAGCGCCAGCCACCACCCGGCGAGGACGAGCCACAGGACGTTGCCCACCGCCGACCCGAGGCCGGCGGTCGGACGCTGCACCACTCGCCGACCGAACGGCCACAGGGCATAGAGCCCGATCCGGAACGCCGCGATGCCGAACGGGATGCCGATCACCGTCAGGCACATCAGCGCGCCGGCGAGCAGGTAGCCCACGCACATCCCGAGACCGCACAGGACCAGCCAGAGGACGTTGAGCACCAGCCGCATGGCGCCATCCTGACGCACACGGGGAAACGCCGTGCTTCAGCCGGCTGCGAGCCGCTCGAGCGACTCGACCGCCGGCGCCAGGTGCCGCTGGACCCGGGCGCGGGCGTCGTCGAGAGCGGCCGACCCGGTGTGGTCCGGCGGCACCCGCGAGGCGTTGAGCGCGACCCGGTTGGCGAAGTCCTTGAGGTCGGGCTCGGCGTTGAAGGCCGCGGAGTTGCGCAGCCCGAGCAGGTTCATCCGCGCCCAGTCCGCACGCGTGTTGCCCAGCGGCGCCGGGCGGCAGACCGCGTTCTTGGTCGCGTCGTCGTCGCGGGTCGCCTCGACGTAGCCCGTCAGCGCGGCGCCGAAGCAGGGGAACCCCGCCCGCACCGGCTGGATCGTGATGACCTCCGGCTGCCAGATCGGCACCAGCGGCCGGTTGCGCAGCCCGTCGGCGGAGCAGTGCACGACGACCGCGTCCGCTGCCAGGTCCACGGTCCCCTGCTCGAGCGTCAGGCGACCGGGAGCCACGGAGGTGACGTGCCCGAGGCGTACGACGTGCTGCACCGTCCGCAGGAGCTCCAGCTCCCACACCCCGAGCGTCGGCGCCTTGGCCATCGTCGGCTCGACGGACCGGTCGATCCGCAGCATGATCCCGGCGTCCTCGAGGCGCAGGAACAGCTCGGGCAGGGACGTGGACGACGCGGACGCCTCGAGCAGGTCGGCCAGCATGCCCTGGTAGGTCTCGGGGTCGGGCTGGATGACCGCCCGGTTGAGCATCCACGGGTCCCGCGGCCGCACCCAGCAGATCGCGTCGGGGTCCACACCCTGGCCGAGCAGCCACACGATCGCGTCGGTGGCGGTCTTGCCGGACCCGACGACGACGTACTGGCTCGGGGCCTCCTCGACCCGCGGCAGGTCGTTGACCGGGACCACCCGCGCGCCCGCCTCGACCTCGAAGCGCGGGGGCGACTCGGCGGGGATCTCCGGTGCGAGGTAGCGCGCGTCGACGATGCGCGTGCGCTCCGGCACCTCGTAGCGCTGCCCGGACACCCGCGACACGACCGTGCGGTCGCCGCGGTAGTCGCACCCGCCGAGGAACTCGACCCTGCCGGACCCCAGCATGCGGTCGGTGAGCAGGTCGCCGTAGTAGGTGAGGATCCTCGAGCGGTCGGCGCGCTCGTGCAGCCCGGCCTCGGGGCCGCGGGCCTGGACGCGGGCGCCGCCCAGCACCGTGGAGGCGACGCCGTAGAACGACGAGGCCTGGTGCAGGCGCACGAACGGGTAGGCCTCCAGCCAGTGGCCGCCCACCCAGTGCCGGCGGTCGACCAGCGCGACCCGCACGTCGGCGTGGTCGATCAGCGAGTCGACGAACGCCATGCCCGACGCGCCGGCGCCCACGACGAGGTAGTCGACGTCCAGTCGCTCGCTGCTCATGCCCTCAGCCAAGCACGCGGCCGGGTCGCGGGCGAGGCTTTCAGCCCCAGGTGCGCACCCACAGGCAGTGGTCGTCGGCGCGCAGCCGGGCCACGGCCTCCTCGCAGAGCGGGCCGGTCGCGTCGGTGACGACGTAGCCGAGGTCGCCGCGGGTGGCGAGGTGCTGCCCCACGACGTTGCACTCCTCCTCGGCGAACAGCGCGTTGACCCGCGCAAGGACGCCCGGGACGTTGTGGTGGAGCAGCCCGAGGCGGCTGTGGCCGGGCTCCAGCGGGGGCACGGCCACGTCGGGCAGGTTGACCGACAGCGAGGTGTTGCCCTCGCCGACGAAGCCGGCGAGCTTGCCGGCGACGAACCAGCCGATCTCCTCCTGCGCCTCCTGCGTCGAGCCGCCGACGTGCGGGGTGAGGATCACGTTGTCGAGTCCGCGCAGCACCGACTGGAACTCGTCGCCCTGGGCCTTGGGCTCGACCGGGAAGACGTCGAGCGCCGCGCCCGAGATGTGGCCCGACACCAGGTGGTCGCGCAGCGACTCGTTGTCGACGACCATGCCGCGCGAGGCGTTGATGAACATCGCCCGCGGCTTCATCCGGGCGAACTCCTTCTCGCCGAAGAAGCCGGCGTTGCCGGGCCGGCCGTCCACGTGGAGGCTCACCACGTCGGAGAGCTCGAGCAGCTCGTCGAGCGAGCTGAGGCGACGTGCGTTGCCGTGGGCCAG
>CAZKZQ010000281.1:0-4939 GCA_964557235.1 uncultured Nocardioidaceae bacterium | reverse complement strand
AAGATCAACGGCGAGACCCCGGAGTTCATCGAGACCCAGCACTTCTTCCTCGACCTGCCCGCGCTGGCCGACGCGCTCAAGGAGTGGCTCGACGAGCGTGAGGCGAGCGGCACGTGGCGGCCCAACGTGATCCGGTTCAGCCAGAACATCCTCAAGGAGATCCGGCCGCGGGCGATGACCCGCGACATCGACTGGGGCATCCCGGTGCCGCTCGACGGGTGGCGCGACAACCCGACCAAGCGCCTCTACGTCTGGTTCGACGCGGTCATCGGCTACTTCTCCGCGAGCGTCGAGTGGGCGCGGCGCATCGGTGACGCCGAGCGCTGGCGCGAGTGGTGGAACGACCCCGACGCCCTCTCCTACTACTTCATGGGCAAGGACAACATCACCTTCCACTCCCAGATCTGGCCGGCCGAGCTGCTGGCCTACTCCGGCAAGGGCGCCAAGGGCGGCGAGCCGGGCAAGTTCGGCGAGCTCAACCTGCCGACCGAGGTGGTCTCCAGCGAGTTCCTCACCATGGAGGGGCGCAAGTTCTCCTCCTCCAAGCGGGTCGTGATCTACGTCCGCGACATGCTCGCGCGCTACCAGGTCGACGCGTTCCGCTACTTCGTCGCGGCCGCCGGCCCGGAGAACCAGGACGCCGACTTCACCTGGGCCGAGTTCGTCCGCCGCACCAACGACGAGCTCGTCGCCGGCTGGGGCAACCTGGTCAACCGCACCGCCAGCCTGATCGCGAAGAACTTCGGCGAGATCCCGCAGCCCGGTGAGCTCACCGACGTCGAGCGCGACCTGCTCGCCCGCACCGAGGCCGCCTTCGGCGTCGTGGGCGACCTGATCGCCCGCCACCGCCAGAAGCAGGCGATCGGCGAGGCGATGCGCACCGTCGCCGAGGTCAACAAGTACGTCTCCGACAGCGAGCCCTGGAAGCTCAAGGGCGACGACGAGCGCGAGCGGCTCGCCACCGTGCTCTTCGTCGCCGCGCAGGCCGCGGTGGACTGCAACGTGCTCCTGAGCCCGTTCCTCCCGCACGCGGCCAACCGCGTCGACGAGGTGTACGGCGGGGCCGGCGACCTCCAGCCGATGCCGCGCATCGAGGAGGCCGACGACCTCGACGGCGGGCCGGGCTACCCGATCATCACCGGCGACTACACCGGCCGCGCGGCCTGGGCCCGGCGCGAGCTGGTCCCCGGCACCCCGGTCGCCAAGCCGACGCCGGTCTTCACCAAGCTCGACCCGTCCGTGGTCGACGAGGAGCTCGAGCGTCTGGCGGCCCAGGGATGAGCACCGGCCGGGACCGCGACCCCCGCCTGCACCCGCAGGCGCTCGCCGCCCTCGTCGAGGCGGAGCAGTTCGACGCCCTGTGGGACCTGCCCGACGACGAGATCGCCGAGGTGCGCGACGAGCAGCGCGAGGGCGGGCTCGGGGAGCCCAAGGAGCCGGTCCACGAGGTCCGCGACGTGACCGTGGGCGGCGTCTCGTGCCGGCTGCACCGCCCCGCCGAGGGCACCCTGCCGGTCGTGCTCTACCTCCACGGCGGCGGGTTCGTGCTCGGGGACCTCGAGACCCACGACGCCCAGGCCCGCCGGATGGCCAACCGCACGGGCTGGGCCGTGCTCGCCGTCGACTACCGCCGCCCGCCGGAGGACCGCTTCCCGGCGGCGCTGGAGGACTCCGTGGCGGCGCTCGACGGGCTGGCCGCGGACGCCCGCACGCTGGGCGTCGACCCGGGACGGATCGTCGTGGCCGGCGACAGCGCCGGCGGCAACCTCGCGATCGGGGTCGCGCGGCGGCGGCCCGAGGCGCTCGCCGGCATCCTGCTGGTCTACCCGTTCCTCGACCCGGAGACGTCCTCGGCGTCGTACTCCTCGCTCGACGGGGGCCTCGACCGTCCCGACGCGCAATGGTTCTGGAACCACTACCTCCCGCCGGGCCAGGACCTGCACGACCCCGACCTGGCGCCGCTGCACGCCACCGACCTCGCCGTCCTCCCGCCGACGCTGGTGCAGGTCGCCGAGTGCGACACGCTCGCCGACGAGGTGACCTCGTTCGTCGCGCTCGCTCGCGAGCAGGGCGCTCCGGTGGAGGACACGCTCTATCCCGGGATGATCCACGGCTTCTGGCGACGCCCTGCGGAGTTCGACGCAGCCGTCGAGGCGCTCGACGAGGCCGCCGCCTGGCTCGCCCGTCTCGGGTGACAGGATCTGCGCCATGCGAGTGCACATCGGCTCCGACCACGCCGGCCTCGAGCTCAAGGACCACCTGGCGTCCTGGCTCGCCGACCACGGCTACGAGCCGGTCGACCACGGACCGTTCGTCTACGACGCGCTCGACGACTACCCGGTCTTCTGCCTGCGCGCGGCGGAGGGCGTCGCGGCCGACCGGGCGGCCGGTCTCGACAGCCTCGGGGTCGTCGTGGGCGGCTCGGGCAACGGCGAGCAGATGGCGGCCAACAAGGTCGCCGGCATCCGTGCCGCGCTGGTGTGGAGCGAGGAGACCGCGGCCCTGGCGCGCGAGCACAACGACGCGCAGGTCGTCTCGGTCGGCGGCCGCATGCACTCCCTGGAGGACATGACCCGCTTCGTCGAGGTCTTCCTCAGCACCCCGTTCACCGGCGACGAGCGCCACGTGCGGCGCATCGCGATGATGGGCGACTACGAGCGCACCGGCGACCTCCCGCCGCTGCCCGAGTCGGCCCGCCGCGACTCCTGACGAGATGCCCGAGGGCCACACCCTCCGCCGTCTCGCGGGTGACCTGACCGACGCCTTCGCGGGCCACCCGGTCCGGGCGAGCAGCCCCCAGGGCCGCTTCGAGGCCGAGGCCGCGCTGATCGACGGGTCGGTGCTCGAGCGGGCCGACTCCGCCGGCAAGCATCTTTTCGTCGAGCTGGCCGGCGAGCGGGTGGTCCACGTGCACCTCGGCCTGATCGGCAGCTTCGACGTGGTGGCCGGGCCGGCGCCCGCGCCGGTCGGTGCGGTCAGGCTGCGCCTGGAGCGCCACGGCGCCCACCCGTCGTACGCCGACCTGCGGGGCGCGATCGTCTGCGACCTGGTGACACCGCAGGAGGCTGCAGCGGTGCGTGCCCGGCTGGGCCCCGACCCGCTCCGGCCCGACGCGGACCCCGACCTCGCCTGGCAGCGGATCCGCCGCAGCGACCGGCCGATCGGCGACCTCCTGCTCGACCAGGCCGTGATCGCGGGCGTGGGCAACGTCTATCGCGCCGAGGTGCTGTTCCGGCAGCGCATCCACCCCCAGCGGCCGGGCAGCCGCCTGACCCGCGCCCAGTTCCGGGCGGTCTGGGACGACCTCGTCCTGCTCATGGCCGAGGGCGTCCGCACCGGGCGGATCGACACCGTGCGCCCCGAGCACACGCCGGAGGCGATGGGACGCGACCCGCGCAAGGACGACCACGGGGGAGAGGTCTACGTCTACCGCCGCCAGGACCGCGAGTGCTGGGTCTGCGGGTCCCGGGTGCGCACCGAGGTGATGGGTGGACGCAACTCGTTCTGGTGCCCCCGCTGCCAGCGCAAGCCCCGGTCGGGGAGCCCCGCCACCCGTTAGGGTTCTGCGGTGAACACCGGTCTGCCCGACGCGTGGGGACGTTGGCTCCGCACCGACGAGCGCGGCCTGCTCCTCGGGCTCTACGCCTCCGTCGTCGCGGCCGGCCTGTTCATGTACCTCTACGCCCCCGCCACGGCGATCGTCATCATGCTGCCGCTCCTGGTCGGCGCCCTCACCCTGTCCCCGAGGCGCATCCCGGCCTTCACCACCGCGGTCATCGTCGTGCTGGTCGTCGAGACCCTGGCGTCCTACGGCCTCGACGGCATTCCCGCACGGCGGTTCGTCGCGCTGCTGTTCGCCCTCGCGATGGCTGCGGTCGTCCTGGTGTTCAACCGTCGGCGCACCGAGCTCGGGGTCGCCGGCTGGGCCTCGGACGACCTGCTCAAGGAGCTCCACTCCCGCCTGCGCGCCCAGGCGGTCATGCCGCCGCTGCCCGCCGGATGGACCGCCGAGAGCGCGCTGCGCGCCGCGGGCGGCACCCAGTTCGCCGGCGACTTCGTGCTGACCCACCTCGAGCGGGGCGAGCGGCTCCACCTGGTGGTCGTCGACGTCTCCGGCAAGGGCGTCGACGCCGGCCCCCGGTCGCTGATGCTGTCCGGCGCGTTCGGCGGACTCCTGGTGCGTGCGGAGCCGGGGGACTTCCTCCCCGCGGCCAACGACTACGTCCTGAGCCAGGACTGGCTCGAGGGGTTCGCGACCGCCGTGCAGCTGACGCTCGACCTCACGACCGGGGACTTCGTGCTCCGCTCGGCCGGCCACCCCCCGGCGATCCAGCTGCACGCAGGGAGCGGGCGCTGGACCGTCCACGAGGGCTACGAGGGCTCGGTCCTGGGCCTCGTGGAGGAGGAGACGTACGACGCACTGGTGGGGCGCGTGATGCCGGGCGACGTCCTGCTGCTGTTCACCGACGGCATGATCGAGGCGCCCGGCCGCGACATGTCGGTCGGCATCGACCGGCTCATCGGGCAGCTCGAGCGCACGGTCCACCACCGCGGGGAGGGGCTCGCGCACGACCTGGTCGCGACCCTCGGCGCGCGGGGCGACGACTGCGCGATGGTCGTGGTGACCCGCTCGCCGCACGTGGCCGCGGGTCCCGGCGCTGCCGCTCTGGTGCGTCGCATCGAGAGCAACCAGACGACTCCGAGCGGATGACGGGAATCGAACCCGCGTAGCCAGTTTGGAAGACTGGGGCTCTACCATTGAGCTACATCCGCGTGCTGCCGAGAGGCCCTCAGGACCCGGCGCGACGCCATCCTGTCACAGGCCGTTTCGACACGTCCCGGCCCCCTGACTAGACTCCGGTGGGTTCACCACCCCGCTGAGACCGGGGCGTAGCGTAGTGGCTAGCGCGCCTGCTTTGGGAGCAGGAGACCGCAGGTT
>CAZKZQ010000280.1:0-4979 GCA_964557235.1 uncultured Nocardioidaceae bacterium | reverse complement strand
GACGGCGAGGCGCTGCGTCAGGACGACGACTTCGCCTACGTCGCGGCGTGGGAGTTCGTCGGGGACAGCGGGGAGACCGTCGACGGCGGTCCGGCCGAGGTGAGCATGGGGATGCCGATCCTCCACAAGGAGGACCTGGTCTACGAGTTCGTCGAGATGAAGCAGCGGAGCTACAAGTGAGACTGACCCTCAAGATCTGGCGCCAGCCCAACACCAAGTCGCCGGGCTCGATGCGCACCTACGAGCTCGACGAGGTCTCCGAGGACATGTCGTTCCTCGAGATGCTCGACGTCCTCAACGAGAACCTCAACGCTCAGGGCGAGGAGCCGGTCGCGTTCGACAGCGACTGTCGTGAGGGCATCTGCGGCATGTGCGGCCTGATGATCAACGGCCAGGCGCACGGGCCGGAGGTGACGACCACGTGCCAGCTGCACATGCGCTCGTTCTCCGACGGCGACACGATCACGATCGAGCCCTGGCGGGCCGGCGCGTTCCCGGTGCTCAAGGACCTGTGCGTCGACCGCACGGCGTTCGACCGGATGATCCAGGCCGGCGGCTACATCTCGGTCAACACCGGCTCGGCGCCCGACGCGCACGCGACCCCGGTGCCCAAGCCCAAAGCCGACCGGGCCTTCGACACCGCGACCTGCATCGGCTGCGGCGCGTGCGTGGCGGCCTGCCCCAACGCGTCCGCGTCGCTGTTCCTCGGCGCCAAGATCACCCACCTCGGGGAGCTGCCGCAGGGCCAGGCCGAGCGCGACTCGCGCGTGCTGGGCATGGTCGCCCAGCACGACGAGGAGGGCTTCGGCGGCTGCACCAACATCGGCGAGTGCGCCTCGGCGTGCCCCAAGGAGATCCCGCTCGACGTGATCTCCCAGCTCAACAAGGACCTGCGCACCGCGCTGCGCAACGGCTGACGCCGTACGACGTACGAGGGCCCCGACACCGCGGTGTCGGGGCCCTCGTCGTGCGTCGGGGCCGGGCTCACGCCTCCCGGTGGACGGAGAGCCCTGCGGCGAGCTCGTCGGCGAGCCCCGCGAGCTCGTCGCCGTGCACGACCTCGGTCCAGGTGAGGGTGGACCTCACCATGAGCTGGAGGCCGTCGTCCTCGCTGGCGCCGGTCGGGAACAGCAGGTGCGTGACGGACTCGACGAGGGTCGTGTCGGCGCCGGCCTGGTTCCCACTGCTGTCGGGGGCGTCCTCGGGTGCGAGGTCGAACTCGCGCAGGCGGACGGCCGGTCCCGCGGGCAGCGTGACCTGCTCGACGGTGCCCTCCTGGAGCGCACCGGGGCGCTCGCGATCGCGGGCGGCCTTCTCCACCTGGTCGAGGTCGACGGTCTTCTGCTCGAACCAGTTGCCGTAGTCCAGCCACCAGGTGGCGATGATGCCCGCCTCGACGTCGGGCACGAAGAGGGCGCCGCGGTAGGCGTCGAGCCGGCGGTACTGCTCGGCGTGCCAGGCCAGGGCGGTGCGATAGGTCTCGAGGAGGTGGTCGGGCACCTCCCAGGCGGCGCAGGCCTCCTCGACCCAGTCCTCGACGTCCTCGTCGGGCAGGAGCAGGGGGATCCAGCTGTCCTCGTCGGGGAGGTCGATGTCGATCAGGAAGGGCATCGGATCACCGTATCCAGCGGAAGGAGTCGGTCACGGCCTCGAAGAGCTCGCGCATCGGGTCGGCCAGCACGAGCAGCGGCGTGCTGAAGGTCAGCAGCACGTAGACGGTCGCGTCGGGGGAGGGCAGCAGTCGCTGCACCACGAGGGTCTGGGCGTCGACCTTCTCGTCGACCGGCGTGGTGGTGTGCCACTCGCGCCGCCCGGTCGGGCCGCTGTCGTGGGCGAGGACCTCGCCGGCGCCGCGGCCCCCGGCGGCGAAGCTCGTGAGCAGCTCCGCGGTCGTCGATCCCGGCGGGAAGGGCGCGAGGTGCACCAGCAGCGAGGCGGCCAGCGGCAGGTCGCCCTGCTCGGTCGGCAGCCGGCTGAAGGACAGGTGCACCTCGATGGCGCCGTCCTCCTGGCCGGCCGAGCGCAGCTTGGACTCGACCATCGCCTTGATCTGCGGGGCGACGGAGTCGCGCTGCGGGTGGGTGCGGGTGAGCTCGGCGACCAGCCGCTCGACGTCACCGGACCGCTCGGCGTCGCCGAGGCGGATGCGCACCCAGTCGCCCGGGGTGAGGAAGGTGAAGTCGGTGGGACGGTCGGTCGTGAGGGGCGTCTCCGGGGCCACTCAGCGCTCCACCGGAGACTTGTCGCCCAGGCCCACCCAGTCGCGCACGTTGGAGCCGGTGCCCCAGATGTCGTTGCCGCTGCCGACCGCGCCGACGGCGTAGGACGACCGGATCGCGAGGCGCATCTTGGCCAGCGCGTCGGAGACCTTGGGCAGGTCGAGCACGACCTGCGGCAGGTTGAGGTCGGGGAGCTTGATCTCGCGCCACGGGCGGCTGAAGGCGGCCTTCCAGTCGGCGCGGCCCGGCACCCAGGAGATCTTGCCCTGCAGGAACAGCCGGCCCAGCCGCTTCTCGCTGGCCGTGATGGCGGAGGAGGCGAGGCGCGAGCGCATCGCGGACTTCGCGGCGCTGGCCGACATGTTGCCGAGGCGGCCGCCGCGCAGGGCGCTGGTCATGGCCCGGGGGGCCAGGCCGCGGGTGGCGGCGGCGAGTCCGCGGCCGGCGGAGGTCAGGGCGCGGCCGGCACCGAAGCTGAGCACGCCGACGGCGTCGAGCAGCACGGTCGTCCAGTCGCCCTTGCCTCCCAGGGCCAACGCCCCGTGGCCGAGCAGCGCGATGATCCCCGCGGCGAGCGCGATGGCACCGAGGATCGGGCCGAGCGGGGTGAACGCGAGCACGAGGGCGAGCACGCCGGCGATCGAGGCGATCACCCCGGCCAGGTCGGCGATCGCGGAGATCGCGCCGGAGATGTTGTCCCAGGTCGAGTCGTTGAGGTCGTCGGAGTCCATCACGTCGTCGATGTCGTCGGCGGCGTCGTCTCCGGCCCTGTCCCAGTCCTCGCGGATCGGCCCGAGCTTGCCCTTGAGCTCGTTGAGCGCCTGCTGGGCGGTCTCCCAGTTCTGCTTCTTGGCGTCCTTCTCCTCGTCGCTCGCGGCGTCGAGCTGGCACTTGGCGCTGTGGACGTCGTCCTCGCAGGCCTTCGCCTGGCCGAGCAGGTCGTCGGCGCGCTTCTGCACCGCGCGCAGCTCCGTGGCGTACGTCGAGAGCGCCTTGGCGGTCGAGTGGTAGCGGTCGTAGGCCCGGTCGATGCTGTCGGCCGTCTCCTTGGTCTTGGAGCGGAACTCGTCGCCGGACTTGCTGTCCCACTCGTCGGACTCGTTGTGGATGCGGCGCAGCGCGTCCACCGCGGTGCGGATGGCCGTCGCGGTGGTGGAGTAGTGCGTGGCGAGCTCGGAGACCTCGTCGGGGTTGCCGGGCGTCGGGTCGGAGAAGGCCAGCGGGGACCAGTCGGCGGGGCGCGCGCTCACTTCTTCCCCTCCAGGGCCGCGACGAACTCGTCCTCGAGCTGCTCGAACGCGTCACCGGCGCCCTGGGCGAACTCGCCGAGGCCCTCGATGTTGGCGGTCATCTCCTTGCGGCGGTCGTCCCAGGAGTCGGCGAACTCCTCGAGGCGGTCACGCAACCGGTCGTGGGCGATCACGGACTTGCCCGGACGGGCGTGGTCGTCGGCCTTGTCGAACTCTTGGTAGACGGTGCGCAACGACCGCCCGGCGGCGCGCAAGGTCTCGGTGTCGATCTTCAGGTCGGCCACGGCAGGTCGTCCCCCCATTCGCTTCTGTGTCCCCAGGGACTCCGCCCGAGAGCGCGAGTCGCATCACATTTTCCCAAATGTACGAAGATGATGCCACTCGGGCCATAGGTCTGCCCCTTCGGGCGACACCCGAGGTCACCGCCGGTGTGAGATGCGTCAAGGCGACCACGGGATGCCTGTCCGCAGTCCCGTCGTGGGGGCTAGGGTCGGGGGCGGCAGCCCGCCGTGGAGCGCTCCCCGAGCGTGGGGGCGGGACCATCTGACGACAGAACAGGCAGACCCCGTGGACCTGATGGAGTACCAAGCGAAGGAGCTCTTCGCCAAGCACGGCGTGACCACCACGCTCGGCACGGTCGTGACGACCGCCGACGAGGCCAGGGCCGCCGCCGAGGAGATCGGTGGCGTCACCGTCATCAAGGCCCAGGTGAAGGCGGGTGGGCGCGGCAAGGCCGGCGGCGTCAAGATCGCCAAGACGCCCGACGAGGCGGCGTCGTACGCCGAGCAGATCCTCGCGCTCACCATCAAGGACCTCCCGGTCAACCGGGTGCTGGTCACCCCGGCGACCCCGCCGGTGGAGGAGTACTACTTCTCCTTCCTGCTGGACCGCTCCAACCGGTCCTACCTCTGCATCGCCAGCGTCGAGGGCGGCGTGGAGATCGAGGAGGTCGCCAAGACCAACCCCGACGCGGTGAAGAAGATCCCGGTCGACGCCGGCACCGGTGTCGACGAGGCCAAGGCGCAGGAGATCGTGGACGAGGCCGGCTTCCCGGCCGAGCTGCGTGACCAGGCGATCGAGATGGTCCAGGCGCTGTGGAAGGTCTTCGTCGAGGAGGACGCCACCCTCGTCGAGGTCAACCCGCTGGCCCGCCTGGAGGGCGACAAGCTCGAGGCGCTCGACGGCAAGGTCTCGCTCGACGAGAACGCCGAGTTCCGCCACGAGGACCACAAGGCCTTCGAGATCCGCGAGGAGGCCGACCCGCTCGAGGCGAAGGCCAAGGACAAGGGCCTCAACTACGTCAAGCTCGACGGCCAGGTCGGCATCATCGGCAACGGCGCGGGCCTCGTGATGAGCACCCTCGACGTGGTCGCCTACGCCGGTGAGAAGCACGGCGGCGTCAAGCCCGCCAACTTCCTCGACATCGGCGGCGGCGCCAACGCGCAGGTGATGGCGGACGGCCTCGACGTGATCCTCAACGACAAGCAGGTCAAGTCCGTCTTCGTCAACG
>CAZKZQ010000279.1:0-5005 GCA_964557235.1 uncultured Nocardioidaceae bacterium | reverse complement strand
GCTCACCCAAAGGGTAAGGGGCATGTGACCGCCGTCACCCACCTCCGGAGGCCCCGTGCCGAACCTCGCCACCCACCTGACCGACACCGCGCAAGCCCACGGCGACCGACCGGCGGTGAAGCTCGACGACACGGTCCTGACCTACGACCAGCTGCTCGACGGTGCCCGCCGCGTCACCGCGCTGCTCAAGTCCAAGGGCATCGAGCCGGGTGACCGCATCGGCGTGGTGCTGCCCAACGTGCCGCACTTCCCGGTGCTGTTCTACGGCGCGGTCGCGGCCGGCGCGGTCGTCGTACCCATGAACCCGCTGCTCAAGGCGCGCGAGGTCGAGTACTACCTCAAGGACTCCGGCGCCTCCCTGGTCTTCGCCTGGGAGGAGATGGCCGACGAGGCCACCAAGGGCGGCAAGGCCGTCGACGTCGAGTGCATCGCGGTCGAGGCCGAGGGCTTCCTGGAGATGCTCTCCGAGCACGAGCCCGACGACGAGGTCGTCGAGTGCGCCGACGACGACACGATGGTGCTGCTCTACACCTCCGGCACGACCGGCCAGCCCAAGGGCGCCGAGCTCACCCACGCCAACATGATCAGCAACGCCCTCACCAGCGCCGAGACCCTCGTGGAGCTGAGCGAGGAGGACGTGGTGATGGGGTGCCTGCCGCTGTTCCACTGCTTCGGCCTGACCTGCGGGCTCAACGCCGCGGTCGCCAAGGGCGCGTGCCTGACCCTGATCCCGCGCTTCGACGCCGCCAAGGCGCTCGAGGTGGTCGGCCGTGACGGCGTCACCGTCTTCGAGGGCGTCCCCACGATGTATGCCGGCATGCTGCACGTCGATGGTGCGGAGGACGCCGACATGTCGTCGCTGCGCACCTGCATCTCGGGTGGCGCGGCGATGCCGGCCGAGGTGATGAAGGCCTTCGAGAAGACCTTCGACTGCATGGTGCTCGAGGGCTACGGCCTGTCCGAGACCTCGCCCGTGGCGTCGTTCAACCGCCCCGACCTGGAGCGCAAGCCGGGCACGATCGGCACCGCGGTGCGTGGCGTGGAGCTCAAGCTCATCGACGACGAGGGCAAGGACGTCACCGGTGACGGCGAGGTCGGCGAGATCGCGATCAAGGGCGAGAACGTGATGAAGGGCTACTGGGGTCGCGAGGACGCGACCGAGGAGTCGATCGTCGACGGCTGGTTCCGCAGCGGCGACCTCGCCACGGTCGACGAGGAGGGCTACTACACGATCGTCGACCGCAAGAAGGACCTGATCATCCGCGGTGGCTACAACGTCTATCCCCTCGAGGTCGAGGAGGCGATGTACGAGCACGAGGCGGTCGCCGAGTGCGCCGTCGTCGGCATCCCGCACGACGAGCTGGGCGAGGAGGTCGGCGCGGCCGTGGCCCTCAAGGAGGGCAAGGAGGTCTCCGAGGACGAGCTGAAGGAGTTCGCCAAGGAGCAGCTCGCGGCCTACAAGTACCCCCGCGTCGTCTGGATCGTCGACGAGCTGCCCAAGGGCCCGACCGGCAAGATCCTGCGCCGCGAGGTCTCGCCCCCCGACGACGAGAAGAGCGACGCATGACGACCGAGGTGGGCGGCGACGAGCTGTCGATGCCGCTGGACCTCCTGCTCGCCGACGCCGCGACCAGCCCGGTGCGGCGGTTCCTCCCCGGCATGTCCGGGATCCGCTTCGCGGCGGGCCTGGCCCGGCACCCGGGCCGCGTGGTCCGGCGTACGGCGGGGCTCGGCGTCGAGCTGGCCAAGGTGGGCCTGGGCCGCTCCGCGGTCGAGCCGCACGCCAAGGATCGCCGCTTCTCCGACGAGGCCTGGGCGGGCAACCCGCTGTTCAAGCGCACCGTGCAGGGCTACCTCGCGTGGGGTGAGGCGATGCGCGGGCTGGTGGACGACGCCGACCTCGGCTGGGGCGACGACCAGCGGATGAGCTTCATCCTCGACAACCTCGTCGAGGCCTCGGCCCCGAGCAACAACCCGTTCCTCAACCCCAAGGTGATCAAGCGGGTCCTCGACACCGGGGGCGGCAACCTGGTCGAGGGCGGCAAGCGGCTCGTGCGCGACTTCGCCACGGCGCCGCGGGTGCCGTCGATGGTCGAGCCGGACGCCTTCGAGGTCGGTGAGGACATCGCGGTCACGCCCGGCGAGGTGGTGTTCCGCAACGACGTCTTCGAGCTGATCCAGTACGCCCCCCAGACCGCCAAGGTCCGTGAGGTGCCGCTGCTGATCGTGCCGCCGACGATCAACAAGTACTACGTGATCGACCTGGCCGAGGGCCGCAGCCTGGTGGAGCACCTGGTCAGGAGCGGGCAGCAGGTCTACTGCATCTCGTGGCGCAACCCCGACGCCCGTCACGCCGAGTGGGGCCTGGACACCTATGGCCAGGCGATCCTCGACGCGATGCAGGTGGCGCAGGACATCGCGCGGCAGGACAGGGTCGCGATGCTCGGCATCTGCTCCGGCGGCATGATCGCCTCCATGGTGCTCGCGCACCTGGCCGCCATCGGCGAGCTCGACCGGGTCGCGGCGTTCAGCCTCGCGGTGACCGTGCTCGACCAGGAGCAGGCCGGTCTGCCGAGCGCGCTGCTGTCGCACAAGTCGGCCGCCGCCTCGACGAAGGCGTCGAAGGACAAGGGCTATCTCGACGGCAAGGCGCTGGCCGAGATCTTCGCGTGGCTGCGGCCCAACGACCTGATCTGGAACTACTGGGTCAACAACTACCTGATGGGTCACGCCCCCAAGGCGTTCGACATCCTCTACTGGAACGCCGACTCCGTGCGGATGACCGCGGCCATGCACCGCGACTTCATGGACCTCGCGATCCGCAACGCGCTGGTCGAGCCTGGCGCTTCGGAGATCCTCGGGACCGCGGTGGACCTGTCCAAGGTCGACGTCGACTCCTACGTCGTGGCCGGCATCGCGGACCACCTCTGCAAGTGGGAGTCCTGCTATCGCACCACGCAGCTCTTCGGCGGCGACTCCAAGTTCGTGCTGTCCACCAGCGGGCACATCGCGGCGATGGTGAACCCGCCCGGCAACGAGAAGGCGTCGTTCAAGACCGCGCCCGACAACCCGCCGGAGGCGGCCGAGTGGCTGGACAAGGCCTCCAAGGTCAAGGGCAGCTGGTGGGAGGACTACTCCGACTGGCTGGCCGAGCGCACCGGCGACGAGCGTGGCAAGCCGCGCCGGGTCGGGTCGGCCAAGCACGAGCCGCTCTGTGCTGCCCCGGGCACCTATGTCCATGACCGCTGACCACTCCCTGACGGCCCTGCCGGACCGGGTGGGCACGGTCAGCGTGCGTCGGGTGTCGGCGCGCGTGTCGGTGCGGCCCGCGGTGGGGCGCTACGTCAACGAGCCACCGCTCCTGCTGTGCAACGGGATCGGCGTCAGCCTCGAGGTGCTGCAGCCCTTCGTCGACGAGCTGCACCCCCATCGCGGGGTCGTGCGGTTCGACGTGCCGGGCGTGGGCGGCAGCCCCCTGCCGCCGTACCCCTACACCGTGGCGGGCCTCTCCTCGTGGGTGACGGCGGTGATGGCCTCGCTCGGTCACCCGCGCTTCGACGTGCTCGGCCTGTCGTGGGGCGGAGGGCTCGCCCAGCAGCTGGCCGTGCAGTCGCCGCGGCGGGTGCGTCGCGTCGTGCTCGCCGCCACCGGCACGGGCTGGATGATGAAGCCGGCCCACCCGAGCGTGCTGCTCAAGATGATGACGCCGCGCCGGCACCGCGACCCGGCGTACGCCGCCTCGATCGCCGCCGAGATCTATGGCGGCTCGATGCGCAGCAACCCTGAGATCGGGGCGTCGCTCCTGCACGCGACGACGCGGTCGGGACCGAAGCGGGGCTACTACTACCAGCTGCTCGCGATGACGGGCTGGACGAGCACGCCGTTCCTGAAGCTGTTGCGGCAGCCGACGCTGGTGCTGGGCGGCAACGACGACCCGATCATCCCGGTGGAGAACCCCCTGATGCAGGCACGCCTGATCCCGCGGGCGCGGCTGCATCTCTACGACGGTGGCCACCTGGGCATCGTGACCGAGGCCGCGGAGCTCGCTCCGGTGGTCGACGCCTTCCTGGACGAGGAGCTGCCCGCATGACCGATCTCGACGGCCACACGCTCGAGGACTCACCCGCCTCCGACTTCCTCGGCTTCGAGCTGCTGCTCGACGACGAGGACCGCGAGCTGCTGAGCAGCGTGCGCGCCTTCATGACGCGCGAGGTCGAGCCGGTGATCAACGACTACTGGACCCGCGCGGCCTTCCCGCACGACCTCGTCCCCGGGCTGGCCAAGCTCGGCATCGCCGGTCTGGCGTACGACGGCCCGGGCTGCCCGTCGCGCGGTGCGCTCGTCGACGGGCTGGTCAACATGGAGCTGTCGCGGGTGGACCCGTCGATGGGCACGTTCATGGGCGTGCACGGGGGCCTGGCCATGGGGTCGATCCAGCTGTGCGGCTCCGACGAGCAGCGTGAGCGCTGGCTGCCGGCGATGGCGCGGATGGAGCTGATCGGAGCCTTCGGCCTGACCGAGCCCGACGTCGGCTCGGCGATCTCCGCCGGCCTCGCCACCTCGGCGACGCGCGACGGTGACGACTGGATCCTCAACGGTGCGAAGAAGTGGATCGGCAACGCGGCCTTCGCCGACCTGGTGATCATCTGGGCGCGCGACACCGACGACGGCGAGGTCAAGGGCTTCGTGGTCGAGAAGGGCACCGAGGGGATGGAGTTCTCCAAGCAGGAGGACAAGATCGCCCTGCGCGTGGTGCAGAACGCCGAGATCACGCTCACCGACGTGCGCGTCCCCGAGACCAACCGGCTGCAGAAGGCCGAGAGCTTCCGCGCCACCGCCGACGTGCTGCGCGTGACGCGGATGAGCGTCGCGTGGGCCGCCGCCGGCTGCGCGCGCGGGGCCTTCGAGCACGCGCTGCGCTACACCAAGCAGCGTGAACAGTTCGGCCGGCCGATCGCGTCGTTCCAGATGGTGCAGGACCTGCTGGTCAAGATGCTCTCCAACG
>CAZKZQ010000278.1:0-5028 GCA_964557235.1 uncultured Nocardioidaceae bacterium | reverse complement strand
GAGACACCACACTCGTGGCCGTCAAGATTCGCCTGAAGCGGATGGGCAAGATCCGTCAGCCCTACTACCGCATCGTCGTCGCCGACTCCCGCACCCGCCGTGACGGCAGGGTCATCGAGGAGATCGGCAAGTACCACCCCAAGCACGACCCCTCGGTCATCGAGGTCGTCTCGGAGCGCGCGCAGTACTGGCTGGGCGTCGGCGCGCAGCCGACCGAGGCCGTCGCCGCGCTGCTGAAGATCACCGGTGACTGGCAGAAGTTCAAGGGCGAGCCGGGCACCGAGGGCACCCTCAAGCTGGCCGAGCCGAAGCGGTCCAAGCAGGAGATCTTCAACGAGATCCTCAAGGAGTCCGGCGGCGAGCTCAGCACCGAGGCCGTGACCAAGAAGGCCGAGAAGAAGCCCGCCAAGAAGGCCGAGGCCGCTCCCGTCGAGGAGACCGCCACCGAGGCGACCACCGAGGCCGCTGTCGAGGCGACCGGCGGCGACGCCAAGGCTGACGACACCCCGGCCGCCGAGGCCACGGGCGCGTCGTCCGAGGGCACCGACACCCCGGCCGCTCCGGTCGAGGCCGCCGAGGCCGACGCCAAGTCCGACGACGCCGAGTCGACCGAGGCCTGATCGTGCTTGCCGACGCGCTGGAGCACCTGGTCCGCGGGATCGTCAAGCACCCCGACGACGTCTCGGTCCGCGACAAGCAGACCCGACGCGGGGAGCTGCTCGAGGTGCGCGTGCACCCCGACGACCTCGGCAAGGTGATCGGCCGCAACGGCCGCACCGCCACGTCGCTGCGCACCGTCATCGGCGCGCTCGGCCGCGGCGGTGCCCGGATCGACTTCGTGGACGTCGACCGCCGCCGCTGAGCCCCGATCGGTTTCCCACGATCACTCGTGATCCCGATGCTCCCCTCACGATGTTTCGTGAGGGGAGCATCAGTTTCGCCAGTGATCGTGAAAAACCGCAGCCCCCAGGAGGAGCGATGAGCACCGCCGAGCCCGATGAGGTCGTCGTGGCGCGGATCGGGCGACCCCACGGCATCCGCGGCGAGGTGAGCCTGGAGCTGCGGACGGACGAGCCCGAGCGTCGGCTCGCCACCGGGGCCGTGCTCGCCGTCCGGGCCCCCCGCGGGGCGGCCCCGGGGCCGGCGACCCTCACCGTCACCTCGACCCGCTGGCACCAGGAGCGGCTGCTCGCGACGTTCGCCGGCGTCCCCGACCGCACCGCCGCCGAGGCGCTGCGCAACAGCCTGCTCGCGGTGCGGGTGACGCCCGAGGAGCGGCCCGAGGACCCCGAGGAGTTCTACGACCACCAGCTGGTCGGCCTCGCCGTGCACCCCGTCGACGGCGACCGCGTGGGCGTGGTCGCCGAGGTCCTCCACTCCGGCGCCCAGGACGTGCTCGTCGTACGCCGTGACGACGGTCGCGAGGCGATGGTGCCGTTCGTCGGGGCGCTGGTCCCCGAGGTCGACCTCGAGGCAGGCCGGCTGACGGTGGCCGACCGTCCGGGCCTGCTCGACCCGGAGGACTGAGATGGGACTCAGGGTCGACGTCGTCTCGATCTTCCCGGCCTACCTCGACGCCCTCGACCTGTCCCTGCCCGGCAGGGCGCGCCGCGAGGGGCTGGTCGACCTCCACGTCCACGACCTGCGCGACTGGACCCACGACCGCCACCGCACCGTCGACGACGCGCCGTACGGCGGGGGAGCGGGCATGGTCATGCGCCCCGAGCCCTGGGGCGAGGCGCTCGACGCGCTGGTCACCGACGACGCCGTCCTGGTCGTCCCGACCCCCGCCGGGGTGCCGTTCACCCAGGCCCACGCCCGGTCGCTCGCGGCCGAGCAGCACCTCGTCGTCGCCTGCGGGCGCTACGAGGGCATCGACCAGCGGGTCGTCGACCACGCCGCCACCCGCATGCGCGTGCTCGAGGTGAGCCTCGGCGACTACGTCCTCAACGGCGGCGAGGTCGCCGCGCTCGCGATCGTCGAGGCCGTGGTGCGGCTGCTCCCCGGCTTCATGGGCAACCCGGACTCCCTGGTCGAGGAGTCCCACGAGTCCGGCCTGCTGGAGTACCCCGTCTACACCCGCCCTCCCTCCTGGCGCGGGCTCGACGTCCCCGAGGTCCTCCTCGGCGGCGACCACGGCGCGGTCGAGCGGTGGCGCCACACCCAGTCGCTGCGTCGTACGACGGAGCGCCGCCCGGACCTGCTGCCGCCGAGCGCCCTCGCGGGGCTGGACACCGTCGAGGAGGCCGAGTGGCGCCCGGCGACCCGGGCCGACGCGGGGGAGCTGCTCACCCTCCAGCGCGCCTGCTGGCTCCAGGAGGCGCTGGTCCTCGACTCCCTCGACGTCCCTGCCCTGCACGAGGACCTCGACCAGGTCGTCGCCGACCTCGACCGCTGGACGACGTGGGTGCTGCGCAGCCACGGGCGGCTGGTCGGGTCCGTGCGCGGCCAGCTGGGCGCGGGCGGGGAACCGGGCACCACGTGGGTGGTCGGACGGCTGATGGTGGCGCCCGACCTCCAGGGCAGGGGGCTCGGACGCTGGCTGCTCGAGCGGTGCGAGGAGCTCGCCCCGGCCGAGGCCCGGGCCTTCGCCCTGATCACGGGCGGCGGCAGCGCCGACAACCAGCGCATGTACCGCAGGGCGGGCTACCGCCCCCGCGGCTTCACCCCGGGTGACGAGATCATGTGGATGACCAAGAGGCGTCCCGACTGATCGCTGCGCTCGCTGCTGGACGGTCACGGCCGATTTCGTCCGGCCCCGGGCCCTGTGGCAGAATCTTCCGTTGGCCCGGCCGTCACGACGACCGTGCGCGCCTCACCAGGGGCGACGGTCAGCGGTGCACCTGCCACAGGGGGCACGCCGCGACTGACTGAGCACGCCGGACCGCACGATCCACCCCCCACTGACCGTGGGCGACCTGTGGCGCCGACGAGGAGACACCATGACCAACGTCATCGACCAGCTCGCAGCCGGGTCCAAGCGCGACGACCTCCCCGAGTTCCGCGCCGGCGACACCCTCAAGGTCCACGTCCGCGTGGTCGAGGGCAACCGCTCCCGCATCCAGGTCTTCCAGGGCGTCTGCATCCGCGTCCAGGGCTCGGGCGTCGGCCGCACCTTCACGGTGCGCAAGGTCTCCTTCGGCGTCGGCGTCGAGCGCACCTTCCCGATGCACACCCCGATCATCGACAAGGTCGAGGTCGTCACCCGCGGCGACGTGCGCCGCGCCAAGCTCTACTACCTCCGCAACCTGCGCGGCAAGGCCGCCAAGATCAAGGAGAAGCGCGAGGTCCGCTGACCCGCGCCCCGCCGAGTCGACACACCCCGCGGACACGCACCCCCCGGTTAGGCTCGCGCCGTGACCGACCACGAGGAGCGCCCGGCTGCCGGACGCCACCGTCTGGAGCCGGGCACCACTCCCGACGAGGCCGTCGCGTCCGACGAGCACGACGACCGGGACGGGCACGAGGACCCCGAGCACGAGGGCCGACGCCAGCACCTGCCGTTCTGGCAGGAGATGACGCTGCTGCTCGTGGTGGCCCTGGTCCTCGCGATCGGCATCAAGGCCCTGCTCATGCAGGCCTTCTACATCCCGTCGGGGTCGATGAACGACACCCTGGTCTTCAACGACCGGATCCTGGTGCAGAAGGTCTCCTACTGGGGCGGCGGCGGTCCCGAGCGCGGCGACATCGTGGTCTTCTCCGACCCGGGCGGCTGGCTCGACGAGCAGCAGGTCCCGCAGGCGCGCAACCCGGTCGCCAAGGCGCTGGAGACCTTCGGCCTGTTCCCGACCGGCGGCCACCTGGTCAAGCGCGTCATCGCCGTCGGCGGCGACACGGTCCGCTGCTGCGACAGGCAGGGCCGCGTCCGCGTCAACGGCACGCCGCTGGAGGAGCAGGACTACCTCGCACCGGGTGCCAAGCCGTCGCTGATCACGTTCAAGCAGAAGGTCCCCGAGGGCTACCTCTGGGTCATGGGCGACAACCGCGGGGAGTCCGCGGACTCCCGGGTCCACCTCGGTGACCCCGGCGGCGGGTTCGTGCCGGTCGAGGACGTCGTCGGCAAGGTGTTCTCGGTGGTCTGGCCGCTGCGGCACGCCAAGCTCCTGCACCGGCCCGACACGTTCGAGGCAGTCGGGAGCCCGCCCGATGAGTGAGCTCCCGCGGGGCGCGACCGTGCGCCGCGACGCCGGCCTCTACGGCTACGAGCGCGCGCTGCGGCGTCAGGGCCTCACCCCGATCGCCGGCGTCGACGAGGCCGGTCGCGGGGCCTGCGCCGGGCCCCTGGTCGCGGCCGCGGCGATCCTCCCCGAGGGCGACCGCGGAGTCGTGCCGGGGCTGGCCGACTCCAAGCTGCTCACCCCGGCCGCGCGCGAGCGCTGCTACGACCAGGTCGTGCGCCGGGCGGTGTCGTGGTCGGTGGTCGTCGTGCCGCCGGAGGAGTGCGACCGGCTCGGCATGCACGTGGCCAACGTCGCCGCCCTGCGCCGCGCGCTGGCGCGCCTCGAGGTGCGCCCGTCCTACGTCCTGACCGACGGGTTCCCCGTCGACGGGCTCGGCGTGCCGGGCCTCGCGGTCTGGAAGGGCGACCGGGTGGCGGCCTGCATCGCCGCCGCGTCGGTGCTCGCCAAGGTCACCCGCGACCGCATCATGGTGGGGGAGCACGAGCGCTGGCCGGCGTACGACTTCCTCACGCACAAGGGCTACATCACGCCGACGCACACGGCGGCGCTGGAGGAGCACGGGGCCTCGCCCATCCACCGGCGGTGCTTCGTCAACGTGCGGCGCGTGCTGGGCGACAATGTCGAGGAGATGGGGACCGGCGTGGAGCACGGGCGTGTGCTGGAGGAGAGCAGATGAGCGCGGAGGACCTCGAGAAGTACGAGGCGGAGATGGAGCTGCAGCTCTATCGCGAGTACCGCGACGTCGTCTCCATCTTCAAGTACGTCGTGGAGACCGACCGGCGCTTCTACCTGTGCAACCAGGTCGACGTGAAGGCCCGCACCGAGGCCGACGACGTGTTCTTCGAGG
>CAZKZQ010000277.1:0-5048 GCA_964557235.1 uncultured Nocardioidaceae bacterium | reverse complement strand
TGTACGGCGCCGGCAGCGCGCAGTCCAACGCCGTCGCTGCGGCGTGGAGCGCGGTGAACGTCAGCTGACGCGCTGACGACCCAGGGCGGACCTGCACCGCCCGAGCACGACGAGGGCCGCCCCCATCGGGGGGCGGCCCTCGTCAGTTCACGGTCGGGGGTCAGGAGCCGGGGAGGCCTACCAGGCGTTGACGCGCTGCGCCGGGACGTGGGCCTTCTGGGCGACCACGTGGACGGTGACGTAGGTGCCGTTGGAGGAGGTGCGCGTCGCGCCCTGGAACTCCACCTGCTCGTCGTCGACGAGCGTGGTGTGGGCCTCCCAGAACTCGTAGCGCAGGCGGTCCTGCCAGGCCTGCTCGAGCCGCTGGGCGATCTGGACCTGGCTCATCTGCGACGGGAACGTGCACATCGCGATGACCAGCTCGTCGACGTCGTCGGTGTGCCCGACCTCGACGTCCTCGAAGATCCCGGTCGACATCAGCATCGAGCGGAGGTTCTCCTCCAGCTCCTCGACCTGGGTGGTGTCGGCGGGCGCCGCGTTGGACTGCACCGCGGTCCTGAGCTTCTTGTAGTGCGTGAGCTCCATGATCCCCTCCCCTGGGATGACGGGCGCGGGGTCGTTCGGTCCGCACGGACAATGTTCGTGGGGTCGCGGTCCGCGGCCCCGCTCGAGGCATCGTCCGTTCGTCCATGATCGAGGGACGAACGGCCCGCGGACAACGGATATGTAGCGGGTTGGGACCATGTCGGGAGGAATGAGGATTTTGGTCCCGACTCGGACGAGTCCGACGTCCCGAGAGTCCTAGTACGACTTCGGCAGCCCCAGCATCGAGGTGCCTACGTGGGCCAGGATCAGCTCCTCCGCGACCGGGATGTTCTTCGCGATCCGGGCGTCCCGGAACAGCCGCTCGACGGGGTACTCCTTGGAGTAGGCCATGCCGCCGAAGGTCTGGAACGCCTGGTTGGCGGCGTCCCAGCCGACCTGTGCACCGGTCAGCTTGGCCACGTTGGCCTCGTTGCCGCAGGGCCGTCCCTGGTCGAAGAGCCACGCCGCCTTGTAGGTCATCAGGCGGGCCAGCTCGGTGGTCGCCTTGATCTGCGCGAGCGGGAACTGGATCGCCTGGTTGGCCCCGATGGGACGGCCGAAGACGTGCCGCTCACGTGCATAGTCCGCGGCGAGCGCGAGCGCCGCCTCGGCGCCACCCACTCCCCCGGACGCGGCGAGGATCCGCTCCGGGTTGAGCACGTCCCACAGCACCGCGAAGCCGGCGTCGACCTCGCCGATGACGTTCTCGGCCGGCACGCGCACGTCGTCGAGGAACACCTGGCTGGAGGTCAGCACGTTGGTGCCCATCTTGGGGATCGGCGTGTAGGACAGCGTCCCCGCGGCCAGCGCCTCCTTGACCGGCACGAGGAGGAGCGTGAAGCCGTTGGCCCGCGGCGTCGCCTCGTCGGCCGGGATCGTGCGGGTGACCGCGATCATCCAGTCGGCGTTCTCCATGTTGGAGATCCAGACTTTTTGTCCCTTGATCAAGAAGTCGTCGCCGTCGCGTCGTGCCCGCGTGGAGATCTCGATCGCGTTGCTGCCCGCGTCGGGCTCGGTCAGCCCCAGCGCGAAGTGCAGCTCGCCCGACGCCAGCCCCGGCAGCAGCGCCTGCTTCTGCTTCTCGGTGCCGTGCCGCACGATCGTGGTCGCCCCGAAGCCCGGGTTGAGCACGTAGAGGAAGCCGCCCGCCGTCCCGCCCGAGGCGCACAGGGTCTCGTTGGCCACGACCAGCTCGAGCAGGCCCTGCCCCCCGCCGCCGTACTCCTCGGGGATGGACAGGCCGATCCAGCCGCCGTCGCAGAGGTCCTGGTAGATCTCGGCGGGGAAGCGGTGCTCCTCCTCGCAGCGCGACCAGTAGGCGTGGTCGTACTTCGCGGCGACGGCGCGCACGCCGTCGCGCACCGCGAGGGCGGATTCGGGCAGGTCGAAGTCCATCGTGGTTCCTCGAGGTCGGTACGGCGGGTGCGACGGGGTGCGGTCAGAGGCCGAGCGAGCGACCGATGATCTCCTTCTGGATCTCGGTCGTGCCGCCGTAGATCGTGCTGATCCGGCTGTCGATGAAGGCCTTGGCGACGGGGTACTCCATCATGTAGCCGTAGCCGCCGTGGAGCTGGACGGCCTGACCGGCCAGCTTGTTCTGCAGCTCGGTGGTCCACCACTTGGCCATGGACGCCAGCGTCGCGTCGAGCTTGCCGTCGAGGTGCTTGCGGATGCAGTCGTCGACGAAGACCTGCGCGATGCGGGCCTCGGTCGCCATCTCCGCGACCAGGAAGCGGTTGTGCTGGAACTTGCCGATCGAGCGACCGAAGGCCTCGCGGTTCTTGGCGTAGTCCAGGCACATCTCGACCAGGCCCTCGCACGCGGCGGCGGCCTGCATCGCGATCGCGAGGCGCTCCTGCGGGAGGTTCATCATCAGGTAGATGAAGCCCTCGCCCTCGTTGCCGAGGAGGTTCTCCTTGGGCACCACGACGTTGTCGAAGAACAGCTCGGCGGTGTCCTGGGCCTTGAGGCCGACCTTGTCGAGGTTGCGGCCGCGCTCGAAGCCCTGCATGCCGCGCTCGACGACGAGCAGGCTGATGCCCTTGTGGCCGGCCTCGGGGTCGGTGCGCGCCACCACGATCACCAGGTCGGACAGGATGCCGTTGCTGATGAAGGTCTTGGAGCCGTTGAGGACGTAGTGGTCGCCCTTGTCGACGGCGGTGGTGCGGATGCCCTGCAGGTCCGAGCCGGCGCCCGGCTCGGTCATCGCGATCGCGGTGATCGTCTCGCCGCTGACGCAGCCGGGCAGCCAGCGCGCCTTCTGCTCCTCGGTGCCGAGCGAGATGATGTAGGGGACGATGATGTCGGTGTGCACCGAGAAGCCGGGGCCGTTGGCGCCGGCACGGGCCTGCTCCTCCGACACGATCTGGTTGAACCGGAAGTCGTCGATGCCGGGGCCGCCGAACTCCTCCGGCACGTCGAAGCACAGCAGACCGGCCTCGCCGGCCTTGGTCCACAGCTCACGCGGGACGACGCCGTCCTTCTCCCACTCCTCGTGGTGCGGCGTCACCTCCTTCTCGAAGAAGGAGCGGACCGTCTTGCGGAAGTCCTCGTGCTCGGCCTCGAAGATGTCGCGTGTCGTGCTGCCCATCAGCTGATCCACTCCTTGAGCTGTGCGGTGGTGGCCACGGGGTCCTCCGTGGCGGGGATGACGTTGAGGTGGGTGACGCCGGACTCGCGGAACGCCTCGATGCGCTCCTTGACGTAGGACTCCGGGCCGACCAGGTTGCACATCTCGAGCAGCTCGGTCGGGACGAGTGCCGCGGCCTCGTCCTTCTTGCCCTCGAGGTAGAGGTCCTGGATCTGCTCGGCCTCCTTCTCGTAGCCGTAGTGGCAGACCAGGTCGTTGTAGAAGTTCTTGCCCTTGGCGCCCATGCCGCCGATGTAGAGCGCGAACATCGGGCGCACGAAGTCGAGCATGCCCTTGACGTCCTCGCCGACCGCGGCGATGCCGCCGGCCGCGATCTGCAGCTCGCCGAGCTCGGCGGGGCGCTTCTCCTTGCCCTTGCGCAGCGCGTCGCCCCAGGCCTTGTCGGCCAGCTCGGGGGCGTAGAGGTGCGGCAGCCAGCCGTCGGCGTACTCCGCGGTGCCCTCGACGTTCTTGGGGCCGAGCGAGGCGATCCAGATCGGGATGTTCGAGCGCTCGGGCTTGGTGAGCATCTTGAGCGGCTTGCCCAGGCCGGTGCCCTGGCCCTTGGGAAGCGGCAGGTTGATGATCCCCTCGTGCTCGAGCTTCTCGCGGCGCAGCGCGCTGCGCACGATGTCGACGACCTCGCGCGTGCGGCCCAGCGGCTTCTCGTAGGGCAGTCCGTGCCAGCCCTCGATCACCTGGGGACCGGACGCACCGAGGCCGAGGAGCGCGCGGCCGCCGGAGACGTTGTCGAGGCCCGCCGCGGTCTGCGCGATGAGCGCGGGCGTGCGGGAGTAGATGTTGAGGATCGCCGAGCCGATCTCGATGGTCTCGGTCTTGGCGGCGAGGTAGCCCATGAGCGTCGGGGAGTCGAAGCCGTAGGCCTCGGCGATCCACACCGTGTCGAGCCCGGCCTTCTCGAGCTTGGCCACGTCGTCGGCGGCCTGGCGGGGGTTGCCGGCGTACTGGAGCATCTGCGAGAGCTTCAAGGAACGTCCTGTCTGGTGATCGAGCCCAGTCGAGATCCGGGCACTCCAACTGTGACAGCAACACTGTCACGGTGCAATAGTGGTCCCAGCACGTGATCGCCGTCACCGCACCCGAGGAGGCCAGTCCATGACCGGCAGCGCCCAGGAGTCCCCCGACTCGCTGCTCACCATCGACGAGCTGGCCCTGAGCACGGGCCTGACCGTGCGCACGACCCGCTACTACGCCAGCCTCGGGCTGCTGCCGACGCCGGTGCGCCGCGGGCGCATGGCGTACTACGGCCCGGGCCACCTCGCGCGCCTGCACCTCATCCGCGCACTGCAGGACCACGGGTTCACCCTCGCCGCGATCGAGCGCTACCTCGACGACGTGCCGATGGACGCGACGCCGGAGGAGCTCGCCGTCCAGCGGGCGCTGCTCACGGCCTGGAAGCCCCAGCAGGGCGAGCCGGTCACCCGCGAGCGGCTGCACGAGCTGGCCGGCCGGCCGCTGAGCGAGGAGGACCTCGAGTGGCTGGTGCGCGTCGGCGCGGTGCGTCGCACCCCCGACGGGTCGCTGCGCGCGATGGCCCTGATCGACAAGGCGGTCGAGACCCTCGATCTCGGCACCCCGGTCGAGGCGCTGCGCGACGCCAACACCGCCGTGCGCCGCCACATGAGCCAGCTCGCCGACGAGCTGACCGAGATCCTCCAGCGCACGATCGTGCCGCAGTTCCGCCGCGACGACCTGTCGATGGCCGACGCCGAGCGGCTCGAGCGCACCATGGCCAACCTGCGCGACCTCACCCTCGAGGCGATCGTGGTGTCGTTCCAGCGCGCGGCCGACCAGGTCGCGACCAAGTCGCTGG
>CAZKZQ010000276.1:0-5052 GCA_964557235.1 uncultured Nocardioidaceae bacterium | reverse complement strand
CGGGCCCAGGGCAGCGGGGCCGCGGCGAGGAGGGCCGCGGCGACGAGGGCGGTCGCCGCCATCACGAGGGCGATGGTGGCCTGGGACTCGTCGAAGGACGGAGCGACGAGGACGACGGTCCACGGGAGCACGGCCGCGCCCAGGGCGGTGACGCGCCAGCGACGCTCCAGGGGCAGGAGGGCGGCCGCGCCGACGTACGCCCCCGCGGCGAGCAGCGGGAACCCGGCGCCCTCGCCCCAGGTCGCACGCAGCGAGACGTCCTCGAGCAGCCGCTCGAGCCCGGCCATCGCCAGGGCGACCCAGGTGCCGATCGCGACCAGGCCGAGGCCCACCGTCGCGGCCTGGAGGGGTCGCACGCGGCGGACCAGCGCACCGATCTCCGGACTGCCCGGCGGCAGCGTGGGCGCCGGCTCGGGTGACGGCTCGGGGACGAGCTGGCCCAGCAGGTGGGCGACCCCGGCCAGGGCGACGACCACCGGGACGGCCACCACGAGGCGGGTCGCGAGCGAGGTCCAGTCGCTGTCGGCGATGCCGCCGGCGACGATCGCACCGCCGATGGCCGCGGCCACCTCGCCGGCGACGAGCCGCCCGGCCCTGGTGCGCGTGAGCGCCAGCGCGGAGCCGAGACCGCTGACGACCAGGACGGTGCCGAGCACGAGGGAGTACTGCGCAGCCGTGGTCGCGCCGAGCCAGCCCGCGTCCTGAGCTCCCCAGACCACGCCGGCGACCAGGCCGAGGGTGACGGTGCCGAGGGCCTCGGTGGCCGCGCGGAGGTTGCGGTGGGCGAGCGCCAGCGTGATCGCGCCGGACGTGGCGGCGAGCAGGGCGAGGACGACCGTGCGGCCGCTCGCGCCGAGCGCCTCCCACGCCACCCAGAAGAACAGCGAGATCGCCATGAGCAGCGTGAGTGCGCCGAGCCCGAGGAGGACGCGGGGGACGGTCAGGCCGCTCACCGCGGGGCGGGGGGCCGAGCCGACCGGGGTCATCGGCGGGGGCGGCGGGGGAAGTGCGCCGCCCGGCGGGGCCAGCGGCGGGGGAGGCGGGGGAAGCCCGGGCCCGCCGGCAGCGACGGGCTGCCGCGCGGGCGGCGCGGCCGGCTGCTGGGCGGGCCGGTTGCGCAGCTGCAGGAGCAGCCGGTCGGCCTCGCTGAGGACGGCGAACAGCCGCCGGCCGGTCTCCCCGCTCAGGTCGAGCCCGCACCCCGGGCAGGTGAACGATCCAGGGGTGAGCAGGGCCCGGCAGTCTGGGCAGCGGGCGGGGTCGGCGAACCTCGTCATGGCTCAATGAAGCCACAGCGAGGGCCTCCTGCGGCTGCGCCACCCTGCTCAACCGACCTGAGTGTGAGTACTCATTCGCTAGCGTCGGGAGCATGCCGCTGCCGATCGAGGACTACGCGCTCATCGGCGACCGGCACACGGCCGCCCTGGTCGGCCGGGACGGCTCGATCGACTGGCTGTGCCTGCCCCGCTTCGACTCGGCCGCCTGCTTCGCCGCGCTGCTCGGCGAGCCGGGGCACGGCCGCTGGCTGATCGGGCCCGTCGACGCCTCGGAGGTCACCGCGACCCGGGCCTACGACGGGGCGAGCATGCACCTGGTCACCACCTTCACCGGCCCCGAGGGCACGGTCACGCTGGAGGACTCGATGCCCCGCGGCGACGGCCGGGCCGACGTGGTCCGGACGGTCACCGGCGTCTCCGGGACGATGCGGCTGCGGCACGAGTGGTTGGTTCGGTTCGGCTACGGCTCGGTGATCCCGTGGGTGCGGCGGGTGCACCGCGCCGACGGGTCCGCGGTGATCGTCGCGGTGGCCGGCCCCGACCAGCTGGTCCTCAGCGGGCCACGGCTGCCCTCGGCCGTGGACCACCGGCACGCCGACGAGCTCGAGGTGCACGAGGGCGACGTGCTCGTCTTCGCCACCACGTGGGCGCCCTCGTGGGCCCCGCTGCCGGAGACGCTCGACTCCCTGGCCGTCGTACGCGCGGACCGGGAGGCGCAGGAGGAGTGGGCGTCGCCGTGCGCGGCGGACCTGCCGCACCGCGACCTCGTGGTGCGCAGCCTGGCCACGCTGCGCGCGATGACGCACGCCGAGACCGGCGGGATCGTGGCCGCCCCGACCACCTCGCTGCCCGAGGACTTCGGCGGCGAGCGCAACTGGGACTACCGCTACTGCTGGCTGCGCGACGCGAGCCTGACGCTCACCGCGCTGCTCGACGCCGGCTACACCGACGAGGCGCTGGCCTGGCGCGACTGGCTGCTGCGCGCGGTCGCCGGGGACCCCGCCGACCTGCAGATCATGTACGGCGTCGACGGCTCGCGCGACCTGCCGGAGCGGTCGCTGGACCACCTGCCCGGCTACGCCGGGTCGCGGCCGGTGCGGGTCGGCAACGGAGCGGCGGGCCAGCTCCAGACCGATGTGTTCGGCTCGCTGATGATCGCTCTCGACACCGCTCGCCGCGCCGGGCTCGAGGAGGGGCAGAACTCCTGGCGGCTGCAGTGCGCGCTGCTCGACCACCTCGCCGGCCACTGGGACCAGCCGGACCACGGCATCTGGGAGGTGCGCGGGCCGACGCAGCGCTTCACGCACTCGCGGGTGATGGCCTGGGTGGCCTTCGACCGGGGTGTGCGGGCCGTCGAGGAGCTCGGCCTCGAGGGCCACGTCGACCGCTGGCGCTCGGCCCGCGACGCGGTGCGCGCCGCCGTGCTCGCCGACTGCTGGGACGAGGGGCGCGGCACGTTCGTGCAGCACCCCGGCACGACCGAGGTCGACGCCTCGCTGCTGCTGATCCCCGCGGTCGGGTTCCTCCCCGGTGACGACCCTCGCGTGCTCGGCACGATCCGGGCGGTGGAGGAGGACCTGCTCCGCGACGGGCTCGTGCTGCGCTACCGCACGCAGAGCGGGGTCGACGGGCTGACCGGCGGCGAGCACCCGTTCGTCGCCTGCGCGTTCTGGCTGGTCGGCGCCTATGCCCTCGCGGGCCGCGTCGACGACGCCCGCGAGCTCTTCGACCGGCTCGCCGGCCTGGTCAACGACGTCGGCCTGCTCAGCGAGGAGTACGACGGGGAGCGCGGCCGCATGGTCGGCAACTTCCCCCAGGCGTTCAGCCACCTGGCGCTCGTGGGAGCGGCGCTGCTGCTGCCCCGGGACTCTTCAGTCTCTGACTGAACTTCGGCGAAGTTCAGTTATGATCTGAACATGTACGCCGTCATCGGAGACCTGGTCGGCTCCCGCGACGTGGCCGACCGCACCGCCGTCCACGAGGCGCTGCTGGCCGCCCTGGCCGCGGCCAACGACCTGGTCGCGTCCGAGCAGCGGCTCGAGCCCACGGTCGGCGACGAGTTCCAGGGGGCCTACGCCGGCCTCGCCGACGCGACGCACGCCCTGCTCGTCGTACGCCTGCGGCTGCTGCCGCTGGTCGACGTGCGTGCGGGCCTGGGGCAGGGCGAGGCGCGCACCATCGACGAGACCCGCACGCCGCGGATCCAGGACGGGCCGGCGTGGTGGGCCGCCCGCGAGGCCCTCGAGCACCTCGGCAGGCCGCGCAACGCCGGTCAGCGCACCTGGTTCTCCGGCGACGACGCCGCGGCGACCAACGCCTACCTGCTGTGCCGTGACGGGCTCGTCGACCGGCTCAGCGAGCGCGGCCACCGGATGCTGCTGCTCGCCCTCGGAGGCGCCACGCAGCGGGAGATCGCGGCCGCGGAGGACGTCTCCCCGTCCGCGGTCTCGCAGGCCTTCGCGCGGGGGATCGGGGCGATCCGCGACGCCGAGGCGCTGCGGCGCTCGTCCTAGCCCGGCCCGTCCGGGTGGGCCGCGTCGTAGGCGCGCGAGACCTTCTGCGGCACGACCATCCGCCACGCGTCGACGACCAGCTCACGGGCCTCGACCGGGTCCAGCGCGGCGAGGTCGGCGTGCACCCAGTGGAAGCGCAGGTCCGACTCCGAGGGCATCGAGAACTTGTGCGGCTCGCCGGCGACCAGCGCCTCCCGCTCCACCTTGGGGAACGCGAAGCCCATCTCCGTGCCGTCGTGGGAGAACGCGACGTAGACGATCTGTCCCACGCGGAACTTCAGCCGCCCACGCACGACGACCTCGTAGGACCGCTCCAGCTCGCTGCCGAGCCGGCGTACGTCGTCGATGGTGGCCACGTCGGCAGAGTGGCATGCCGAACGGCGTCGGTGGTGGCTGGTAGACCGTTCCCATGACGGAGATCGGGGTCTGGCTGCTCGTGGTGGGGCTGGTCGACCTCGTGCGCGCCGCGCGCGACGTGACCGCGACGTCGCGACGGGTGCTCATGGTCCTGCTCGGTGCGGCGCTGCTCGCGCTGGCCGTCGTCGCGTTCGCCCCGACCGCAGGCGTCGGCGCCACGTTGCTCGCGGGCTGGCTGGTCGCGTTCCTCGCCTGGACGCTCGGGTCCGCCTCGGCGGTCGGCAGGCGGGCGACGGCACCGCGGGCGGTCGCCTTCGCGGGCTGGGCCGGCGGTGTGGCGTTCTCCCTGCTCGCCGGTGGCCGGCTCGAGGCGCGGGTGCCGGGCTGGGTGGAGGGGCCGCTCGCGACCCTGCCGCCCGACCGGCTCGTGCTCGTGACCGGGGTGCTCGTCGCGCAGCTGTCGACGGTCAACGTGCTCGTCCGGCTCGTGCTCGACGCGGTCGGCGTGCCGGCCTCGACCAACGAGAAGTCGCTCAAGGGCGGGCGCCTGCTCGGGCCGATGGAGCGGCTGCTGATCGTGGGGCTGGGCCTGGCCGGTCACGTCACCGCGGCCTCGATCGTGGTCGCGGCCAAGGGTCTGCTGCGGTTCCCCGAGCTGCAGCGCGGGTCGGAGGCCGGCGGCCCCAGCGACGTGACGGAGTACTTCCTGATCGGGTCCTTCGCCAGCTGGCTGCTCGCGCTGGGCGGCGTCGCGCTGTGCGCGTGGTGAAGGAGATCGCTTAACTCTGCTGGAGTGAAGCGCTGAGATGCACCGAGGACCGCCGGACGGTGTCCTGCGGTCCTCGCGGGCTGGTGGCCAGGGGCGGGGTCGAACCGCCGACCTACCGATTTTCAGTCGGTCGCTC
>CAZKZQ010000275.1:0-5076 GCA_964557235.1 uncultured Nocardioidaceae bacterium | reverse complement strand
CGGCGGCGGAAGGCCTGGCCGGTGCCCTTGGCGGCGATCCACGCGCCGGCCACGCCGAGGACGGCGCCACCGATCGCGTCGACGGCGTAGTGCCAGCCGAGGTAGACAGTCGCCGGCACGGTCAGGGCCAGGAAGATCCACAGGAACCACCGCAGCGCGCGGGGGAGCCGCAGCAGCTCGGCGATCACGACCATCGTCACGCACAGCCCCACGTGCAGCGACGCGAAGGCGGCGATGGTCTGCACGGCCTGGGTGGTGAACGGGTTGACCAGCACGTCGTGCCGCTCGGACATCATCGAGGCCTGCAGCGACGTCACGTCGGTGCGGTCGAGACCGGCGAAGGTCTCCGGCCTGGCATAGACCGGGCCGAGCGACGGCACCGCGAAGTAGGTCAGGGCGCCCAGCACCCAGTCGACCGCGATCGCGGTGACGTACCACGCACCGGCGGCCGCGTCGCGCGACCAGACCAGCGCGACGACCAGCGACGCCGGGACGAAGACGATCCAGAGGATGTAGACGAAGGAGAAGAAGTGCGCCGCCACGCCGGTGCCCAGCCAGTCGTGCATGAGCACCGCGGGGTCGTGGCCGAGGAACATCGCCCGGTCGACGTCCTCGAGCAGGCCGTCCCACAGGTGCCGGTTGACGAAGGGCACGAACGACTTGAGGTTGCGGAACGACGCATAGACGACGTACCACGCGGCCAGGCCGATGAAGGCGAACCGCACGTGGGAGGCCGGCCACCGCTCGCGTACGACGGTGCGCGCGGCCGACCAGGCCCGCCACGGCCGGCGGCCGGAGGCCCACAGGGCGCGCGGGACGACGTCGAGGAGGAAGGCGGCGAGCAGGATCGCGGGGAGCCGGAGGTACGTCGGCCCGGCGACGCTGTCCGGGTCGCGGACCGGGAGGTCGTAGATCCAGGCGACGACGAAGGTGGTGACCAGGAAGATCCCAGCCACCCACGTCGCGAAGCGGAACCCGCCGGTCTGCATTCCGCCAGTTTAAGCCGTGCGAGACTCAGGTCCGTCATCCATCGCGCCCGCGACAGGGCGCGATTCGTCACCCCGTCCCCGGAGGTAGGTCGTCCATGAGCCGCTACGCAGGCCGAGTCGTGATCGTGACGGGCGCTGCCCGCGGCATCGGTGCCGCGACCGCTCGCCGCTTCGCCGAGGAGGGCGCCTCGGTCGCCGTCCTGGACCTCGACGAGTCCGAGGCGGCCGCGACCGCGAAGACCCTGCCGGTCGAGGGTGACGAGAAGGCCATCGGCATCGGGGTCGACGTGGCAGACGCCGCGGCGGTCGAGACGGCCGTCGCCCGGGTGGTCGACGAGCTCGGCAAGGTCGACGTGCTGGTCAACAACGCCGGCATCACCCGCGACAACCTGCTGTTCAAGATGACCGAGGACGACTGGGACCTGGTCATGAACGTCCACCTCAAGGGCGTCTTCAACATGACCAAGGCCGCGCAGTCGCGCTTCGTGGAGCAGAAGTACGGCAAGATCCTCAACCTCTCCAGCGTCTCCGCGCTGGGCAACCGCGGCCAGGCCAACTACTCCGCGGCCAAGATGGGCGTCCAGGGCTTCACCCGCACCCTGGCGCTCGAGCTCGGCCCCTTCGGCATCAACGCCAACGCGATCGCCCCGGGCTTCATCGTCACCGAGATGACCGACGCCACGGCACGCCGGGTCGGCGTCGAGCCCGAGGCCTACCGCGAGGCCGCCGCGGCCCAGACGCCGGTGCGCCGGGTCGGCTGGCCCGAGGACATCGCCGCCGCGGCGGCGTTCCTGTGCAGCGACGAGGCGTCCTACATCACCGGCCAGACGCTCTACGTCGACGGCGGCGCGAAGGTCTGATCCCCGCGGCCCGACACGGCCGCACTTTTTACCTTGAACCGTGGCGGTGGCAGGACGGATCAACTACCTTCGACCGGTCAACTGAATCCCGCGCGGGGCGCCGAGTCCTGCCACCCGCGCGGCCCATACCTCCGGCAGGAGTGGGGGACCCAACATCGTGTCCCTCAGGACGACCCGCGTGCTGCGCAGGCGTCCCGGGCACTCGGGGTGAAGCGGACCGACCAGCGATGGTCGCGACGCGGAGCACCTTCTGGCTCTAACCCGACAGCTCACCTCACAGGCGTGAGAAGGGATACCTGGCATGCCTGTGCCTGCGCTCGTCGCCGTGCGTCCGACCACCTCCGGGTCGCGCACCTCGTTCCTCGGAACCCAGCTGCTCCTCAAGGTCGCGGTCAACGCGCTCGTCCTCGCGCTCGCCGCGTTGATGCTCGTGGCGAACCCGACCACCACCCGCTCGCAGGGCGCGCCGTCGAAGGCGCCCGTGGTCCAGCCTGAGATCAGGAAGGTCGCCACCACCCGCACCCGGATCCGCTCGGCGCTCAACATCGCGCGGGCCCAGAAGGGCGATCCCTACCGCTACGGCGCCGCCGGCCCGAACGCCTTCGACTGCTCGGGGCTGGTCTACTACTCCACCCACCGCGCGGGCTTCGGCCACGTGCCGCGCACCTCGTCGGCGCAGGCGCGCTTCATGCGCAAGATCAAGCGCTCGAGCATGCGCCCCGGCGACTTCGTCTTCTTCTTCGACGGCGGCGGCGTCTACCACGTCGGCATCTTCACCGGCTGGGACAACGGACGGCGCCAGATCGTCCACGCGCCGTACTCCGGCACCCGCGTGCGGCGCGACCGGATCTGGACCGACCGCTGGTTCGCGGGCACGCTGCGGCGCGGCTGAGGCCGCACTGACGGGCCCCGGTAGCATCCTGGTCCCATGCGTGCCCGCACTCCGCTCCGCAGCCCTGCCCGCTCCTCCCGCACCCGGTCCCCGTGGCTGCGGGTCGGTGCCGTCGTCGCCGCCTCCGCCCTGGTCCTGACCGCGTGCGGCGGCGACAAGGACGGCAAGGACGACAGCGACGACCCGACCGACCCCCAGGGGACCGGCCAGCAGTCGACGCTGTCGCGGATCAACCCGCTCACCGGCAAGACCTTGGGCGACCTGCCCAAGCGGCCGATCCTGGCGTTCAAGATCGACAACTCCGGTCACGGCACCCAGATCGGGCTGGGCAAGGCCGACATGGTGGTGGAGGAGCTGGTCGAGGGCGGCATCACCCGTCTCGCGGCGTTCTTCTACAGCAAGGTCCCGCACGACGCCGGGCCGATGCGCTCGATGCGCGCCACCGACATCGGCATCGTCCAGCCGCTCAACGCGCTCCTGGTCGCCAGCGGCGGCGCGGGCGTGACCGTGCGCCGGGTGCACGACGCCGGCATCCGGACCGTGACCGAGGGCGACCCGGGCTTCTACCGCGGGCAGGGCTACGCGCCGTACAACCTGTTCATGGACGTCGACCGGCTGCTCAAGGGCAGGAAGGCGCTCAAGGAGACCCCCGAGCCCTACCTCCCGTTCGGCGACGCCGACCTCCCGGCCGGCAAGCCCGCCAAGCGGTTCACCGCGGTCTTCTCCACGGCCAGCTCCTCGACCTTCGAGTTCAAGGGCGGCAGCTACACCAACACCGACACCAACGCTGCCGCCGGGGACGACTTCCACCCGTCCACGGTGATCGTGCTGCGGGTGCGGGTCGGTGACGCGGGCTACCGCGACCCGGCCGGCTATCCCGTGCCGGAGACGAAGTTCACCGGTCGCGGGCCGGCCATGGTCTTCCACGACGGTCGGATGATCCGCGCCACCTGGATCAAGAACGGCTACGACGCGGTACCGACGCTGCGCACCGCCGACGGTCCGCTGGAGATCCCGGCGGGCAAGGTGCGCATCGAGCTCGTGCCGCGCAGCGGGGGAGACGTCCGCATCGGCTGAGGAGCCGCGCGGGACCTCCTCCGGGGTGAGTCCGCCCACACCCACGGAGCGCCGAGCGTGGCGCGGAACGGCTGTGTCCAGCGTCACCGGCTCTCGAGTTGGGGGTCGGGCGGACGTCTCCGTAACGTGAAGGGGTGTCGAGAACCGGCACCCACACGCACCCCGAGGGGGTTCAGATGACGGCCACCCAGACCGCCACCTCCAGCGAGCGCTTCGCCCGCCGCCTGTCCGCTGCGATGCAGGACGACCGCTCCGTCCCGGCCGACCGCCGGGCCCGCAACTGGCACGGCGCCGCCCAGCGCAGCGTCGCCAACCCTCGTCGCACGCGCGGCCTCGCGGTCGCCGGCGAGGCACCCGCCTCCGACGACTTCGCGACGCGCCTGCGCCGCGCGGTGGGCTGACCCGACCGCACGACGGTCGGCGCACCGCCCCCGATCCAGGACGAGGGGGGACCCTCTTCCTGCTGCCGCCCCGGCCCTGCCGACGTGACCTGGGGGTTTTCTCCCTTTGCCCCAGGCTCACTCCTCCCATCGGCGGGGCCGGGGCCGGTCTGTCCGGCCCTGTCGGGCCCCTGTCCGGCCCTGCTCAAGCCCCGGTCGGCCCTGTCTCGATTGGTCCGGGCTGGGCAGGATGGGGGCGTGAGGGGAGCCGCGCCGTGATCGACATCCCGAGCTTCAGCGCGGCCAGCGCCAGTCCCGCGACCGGGCGCCTGCTCGTGGCGACCCAGGAGCTGATCGACCCCAACTTCCGGCACTCCGTCGTGCTGCTGCTGGACCACGACGCCGACGGCACCCTGGGCGTCATCCTCAACCGCCCCACCCCGATCCTCGTCGCGAGCGTCCTGGCCGGGTGGTCCTCGTCGGCCGAGCCTCCGGAGGTGCTCTTCGAGGGCGGCCCGGTCCACAAGGACTCCGCCTTGGCGCTGGCCGAGGTCCGCCACGACGGCGAGGACGCCGCCCTGGACCCGATCGGCTTCCGCCGCCTGTTCGGCGACGTCGGGATCATCGACCTGGACACGCCCTCGGAGGTGCTCGGCCCCGCGCTGCACCGGCTGCGGGTGTTCGCCGGCTATGCCGGCTGGAGTCCCGGCCAGCTCGAGAACGAGATCGAGCAGGACTCCTGGTACGTCGTCGACGGCCATCCCGAGGACGTCTTCGGGGCCCATCCGGCGAGGCTGCGGCACGAGGTGCTGCGTCGTCAGCCCGGCGAGCTGGCCTGGGTCGCGACGCGCCCCGAGGACACCGCGCTCAACTGAGGC
>CAZKZQ010000274.1:0-5082 GCA_964557235.1 uncultured Nocardioidaceae bacterium | reverse complement strand
GCGGGCTGGCGGGTGAAGGTCGCGAACGACGTGGCCAGCCGCGTCTCCTCGAGGACCTGCAGAGCCCGGCGCGCGCCGACCGCACGGATCAGCTCCTCCTCCAGGTCGCGGTCGCAGACCCAGAAGCCGTGGCTGGGCAGGGCATCCACGTCGCGGACGTCGTAGCCGACGTGGCGCAGCGCGCGCAGGACGTACGGCGCCTCGTTGCGGTCGCACAGCCCGAGGACCGCGTGCCCCGCAGGGACGAGATCGGTGAGCACGCGCCGGGAGTTCGTCGCCCCGCCCATCGGCACCAGCCGCACCGCGTCGGGTGGGCGCCCGACCAGCGACGCCGCGACCCGGACGGCCGCGACGTCGCTCGTGCCCTCGAGGAGCACGTGGACGGGATCCGCGTTCACGCCTCCCAGTTGAGCACGGCACGCCTGGCGGGACGGGCGGTCACAGCGGCGACGACGGCTGCGGCAGCGAAGAACAACGCCATGCCACCGACCATCACCGGAACCGTCTGCACTCCCAGCACTCCGGTCAGCGGGGTGGTCAGTGCACCGGCCAGGAAGGGCAGGCCGCCGCCGAGTGCCGCGGCAGCACCGGAGTACCGCCGCCCCGCCTCCTGGGTGAGGGCGGAGTTGGACGGCAGGTAGGCGCCGAGGCCGGCGGTCATCGCGGCGAGGCAGACCCAGACGACGGCCAACGGGGGCCGGCCCGGGAGCGAGGCCATCGTGACCGTGAACAGGGTCAGGACGGCAGTCGTCTGGAGGACCATCGCGGTGCGGCGGATCACCACGGGACCGAGCCGCATCACCAGGAGGCGATAGGCCAGGCTCGCGGCGACCATCGCGATCGCGTTGACGGTGAACAGCCGGGCGTAGTCGCCGGGCGTCAGGCCGAGGTCCTCCTGGAGGACCAGCGACGACCCGCCGATGTAGATGAAGAAGCCGGCGATCGTGAGGCTCTGGATGATCACGGGGGTGCGGAACGCCCGGTCCTGCAGCAGGTCCGCGGACCGCAGGCGCAGTGCGCGCAGGCCGCCGGGGTGCCGCTCCGACGGCGGCAGGGTCTCGGGGAGGCCGAGGGCCGCCGCCACGGTCATCGCGACGCCGATCGCGGCGAGGAACCAGAACACCAGGCGCCAGTCGCCCAGGGCCAGCAGCACGCCGCCGATCGCGGGACCGACGACGGGCGCGATCAGCCCGACAGCGGTGAGCGTGCCGAACATCGCGGCGGCGCGGCGGCCGACGTAGGTGTCGTTGACGACGGCCCGTCCGACCGCGACGCCCGCACCGCAGGCGAACCCCTGCAGGAGCCGCGCCGCGATCATCACGGTCGCGGATTCGGCGACTGCACAGACGACCGAGAGCACGGTGAACGCGATCGTGGAGGCGAGGACGAGGCGTCGGCGTCCGTGGGCGTCACTGATCGGGCCGATCACGAGCTGCCCGATCGCCATGCCGGCGATGCAGGCGGTCATGGTCAGCTGCGCGGCCGCGTCGGAGGTCGCCAGCGACGCGGCGAGGGCGGGCAGGGCTGCGATGTAGGTGTCGGTCGACAGCGCCCCGGTGCCGGTCACGAGGATCAGCGCGAGGGTCGAGGGGCGTCGTGTCGTGCGCGGCCGGAGGTCGGGGGAGTACGCCGGGGCGCAGGTGCGGTCTGTCGTGCTCACGTCATCCAGGATCGGGTCATTCCGGGACCCGTCCCGACCAGGTTTGCGTGAGATCACGGTTAATCTGGGGCGCATGCGACCGGCTGAGCAGCGGATCGTCGAATACGCGTCCTTCTCCGGGTGGGTGGACCGCGTCGGGCTCGCCGCTGCCCTCGACCTGCCGGGTCCGACCGTGACGACCGCGGTCCGCAAGCTCCTGGCGGCAGGCGAGCTGGTCGCGGGCGACACGTCCGGAGGTGGCCGGGCAGGACGTCCCCGGCAGCGGCTGCGCGTCGCCGGGCCCGCTCCCATGATCGGCCTGGTGTCGTGGAGCCACGACCGGCTGCGGCTCCGGCTGCTCGACCCCTCGGGTGACCTGGTGCGCGAGCTGGGCCGCGAGCAACCGGTGCCCGACGACGGTGCCCGCGGGCTCTCGCCGGCAGTGGCCGAGCTCGTCTCCGGGGCGGCACGGGTGCCCGACCGGCTGCTGGCCGCGGTGGTGGTGAGCGTGCCGGCGCCGTTCCTGCGCGGGACCGGGACGCCGATCGAGCACGCGTCGTCCGACGACGACCCGCGTCGCTTCCCAGTGAGGTCCTCGGCGGGGGCCGAGCGGCAGCTGAGCGAGGAGCACGGCGTGCCCGTGCTGCTGGAGAACGACGCCAACCTCGGCGCGATGGGCGAGCTGGTCCACGGCGCCGGTGCAGGCGCGGACTTCGTCTATCTCACGATCGGGCGACACGGCTTCGGCAGCGGAGTGGTCGTCAACGGCCGGCTGGTCCGAGGAGCCCGCGGCTACACCGGTGAGCTCGCGCACCTCCAGATGGACCACGACGGCCCGCTGTGCACGTGCGGGGGACGCGGCTGCCTGTGGATGCAGCTGCGCACGCTGACCACGATCCAGGAGGGTGCACCGAGCGCGACGACGCTCGACTTCGCCGAGCTGCCCGCGCGGGCGGACGCGGGCGACGCCGGTGCCGCGCGGCTGCTCCGCGACGTCGGTCGCACGATCGGCCGTCCGCTGGCCCAGCTCTGCACGATGCTCGACCCGCACCGGCTCGTCCTCGACGGGGCTCTGGGGCCGTCGGTCGACCACGTCGTGCGCGGCATCCGGGAGAGCTTCTCGGTCGACGCGCCGCCGGCTGTCGCGGACAACATCGAGGTCGTGGTCAGCCCGCTGCCGGCCGCCGACGTCCTCGGCGCCTGCGAGCTGCCGCGGGAGCACGCCCGCCACGCGTGAGCCTCAGGCGGAGCGTGCGAGGTGCGCGGCGGTGGCGAGGAACGGCGCGGCGACCCGGTCGGCACCGAACCCGAGCACGTAGAGCCCGGTCGAGACGCGCTCGAGGAACGCCCACTCCCAGATGCGCTCTGGGTCGAGTCCGGTGTGCGCCCCGAGCTCCTCGCACCACCCGCGCAGGGTCCGGCCGGCCTCGGGACCGGTGAGGTGCGAGGAGAAGTCGCGCAGCACCACGCCGAGGTCGTAGGCCGGGTCCTCGCGGAACCCGTCGGGGTCGACCAGCACCCACCCGCCCGGTGCACCCGAGCGCGGCGACAGGACGCGCAGCGTGTTGGCCGGGTGCGGGTCGCCGTGCACGACCACGGTGGCCGTCGACGCCCGCTCGGCCGAGCGGCGGCCGGCGTACTCCAGGGCGAGGCGGAGCGCGGCCGGGTCCGTGGGTCCGCCGAGTCGAGCGTCGAGGTCACGCACCAGGTCGTGCAGCGAGGCTGCCTTGTCGACGTCAGGAGCGCCCGGGTCATCGACCTGCCAGGCCTCGTGCAGCGTGTCCGCCACCGCCGTGGCCTGCTCCAGGGGACCGCGACCGGCGCCGGCCAGGGTCGGGCCGAGCCGCTCGAGCAGCATCGCCCCGCTGTCCTCGTCGACCGCGTGCAGCTGCACGTAGCCACGCCCACCGGCAGCCGCGAGCAGCCGCGCCTCGCCGGTGCGGGTCTCGACGACGGAGTCCGGGATGGGCACCTTCACCGCGAGGGGCTCGCCGCCGCGCGTCGCCTCGACGACGTACGACGCGCTGCCGCCGGGCAGCCCACGCCCCCAGGTCACGCTCCACTCGTCGGCCAGGCGGTCGAGGAGTGAGGGCAGCGCCTCGGCCCACGCTGAACCGGTCGCGCCGAGGGTCTCGACGCGGGCACGCACCATCGGCTGGAGCCGCACGCTGCTCGTCCCCGGATCCGCCACGACGGCGAGCTTAGGCCGCCGTCCGGAACCTCAGGAGGCGTCGGCCTCGAGCTGCTGGATGGCCTCGTGCATGGTGAGGATCCGCTGGGCGGACTCGACGTGGAGGTTCTCGATCATCCGCCCGTTGTAGGTCACGACGCCCGAGCCCTTGCCGTCCTCCCAGGCCTGGAGGATGCCGCGCGCGTCCTCGACGGCCTTCTCCGACGGGGCGAACGCCTCGTTGGCGCCGGCGACCTGGCCCGGGTGGATGAGGGTCTTGCCGTCGAAGCCCATCTCACGGCCCTGCTTGCACTCGGCGAGGAAGCCGTCGGTGTCCTTCACGTCGTTGTAGACGCCGTCGATGATCGCCTTGCCGGTCGAGCGGGCGGCGAGCAGCGCCAGGCCGAGGCCGGTCAGGAGCGGCTGGCGGCCGGGCACGTGCTCGGCGTAGAGCTCCTTGGCCAGGTCGTTGGTGCCCATGACGAGCACGGTGAGGCGCTCGTGGGCGCCGGCGATCTCCTCGGCGTGGAGCATCGCGTGCGGGGTCTCGATCATCGCCCAGAGCTTGGTGTGCTCGGGCGCGCCGTGCTTCTCCATCGAGGCGACCAGCTCGAGCACGGCGTCGGCGGAGGACACCTTGGGCACGACGATCGCGTCCGGGCCGGCCTTGCTCGCCGCGGCGATGTCGTCGGCGTGCCACTCGGTGTCCATGCCGTTGACGCGGATGGTGATCTCGCGGCGGCCGTACTCACCTGACTGCGCAGCAGCGCAGGCGTTGTCGCGGGCGCCGGGCTTGGCGTCAGGGGCGACCGCGTCCTCGAGGTCGAGGATCAGGCCGTCGACAGCGAGCGTCTTGGCCTTCTCCAGCGCACGCTCGTTGGACGAGGGCATGTAGAGGACCGAACGGCGGGGACGGAACGCATTGTTGTCAGCCATACCAGAATCTCTCAGTCCAGCTCGATGGCGTCGTACTGCGCCTTGAGTGCGGGGTCGATCGCGGCCAGCTCCTCGGCCAGGTCGACCATGACCAGGCACTGCTTGAGGGAGGCGTCGTCCTCCATCTTGCCGTCGAGCATCACCGCGCCCGTGCCGTCACCCATGGCGGCGACGACACGCCTGGCGTGCTTGACGTCCTCGACGCTGGGGGAGAAGACGCGGTTGGCGATCTCGATCTGCACGGGGTGCAGCGACCAGGTGCCGACGCAGCCGAGCAGGAACGCGTTGCGGAACTGGTCCTCGCACGCGACGACGTCCTTGATGTCGCCGAACGGGC
>CAZKZQ010000273.1:0-5136 GCA_964557235.1 uncultured Nocardioidaceae bacterium | reverse complement strand
GTGCGGGTCGGGTCGCGGTGGGCCGAGCGCCGCCACCGGCGTACGCCCTGAGGTTTCCCTGGGTGTGCAGGAGCCTGCACACCCAGGGAAACCGACCCCGGACTAGCGCTTGATGTTGACCAGGTCCTGCAGCACCTCGTCGGAGGTGGTGATCACGCGGGAGCTGGCCTGGAAGCCGCGCTGGGCGAGGATCAGGTTGGTGAACTCGGCCGCGAGGTCCACGTTGGACATCTCGACCGCGCCGCCGACCAGCGTGCCGCGACGCCCCTCGCCGGCGACGCCGAGCTGCGGGAGGCCGGAGTTGGCGGACTCGCGGAACGAGGTCTCGCCGACCTTCTCCAGGCCCATCGGGTTGTTGAAGTCGGCCATCGCGAGCTGGGCGAGCTCGCGCTGGACGCCGTCGTCGAAGACGCCGCGCAGCTTGCCGTCGGAGCCGATGTTGTAGGAGACCAGCTCGACGCCCACGGGCACCGGCGGCTGGGCGTTGGTGGTGTCGAGGGTGACGTCGACCAGGCCGCCGGTCGGGGCGCCCGTGCCGTCGAGCAGGTAGCCCTGCACCCGGTTGCCGGTCGGCGTGACCAGGGCACCGGTCTCGTCGAAGGTGAACGACCCGGCGCGGGTGTAGAGGTTCTCGTTGCCCTTGCGGGTCACGAAGAAGCCGTCGCCCTGGATCATCAGGTCGGTCGCCCGGCCGGTGGTCTGGGTCGAGCCCTGGGTGAAGTTGGTCTGGGTCGCGGCGAGCTGCACGCCGAGGCCGACCTGGGTCGGGTTGGTGCCGCCGCGCGAGGCGTTGGCGCCGGAGGCGCCGGTGAGCATCTGGCTGAGCGTGTCCTGGAAGACCGTGCTCGAGGACTTGAAGCCGATCGTGTTGGCGTTGGCGATGTTGTTGCCGGTGACGTCGAGCATCGTCTGGTTGACGCGCAGGCCGCTGATGCCGGAGAAGAGCGAGCGAAGCATGGGTTCCCTCCCAAGGAACTCGGGTGCCCGGTGGAGCCGGGCGGATCTGACTGGTGACTGCGTGGTGGCAGGTGTCTGGTCTCGGAGGCCTTATCCGTTCGTGGCCGGGTCCGAGGCCGGGGGTGTCACCGTGTCAGCGCTTCCCTGCGCAACGGTCTGGACGGAGGCGAGGGTGACTTCCTCGCCGGCGACGAGCAGCACCGGTCCGGTGCTCTCGAAGCGGACTGAGCTGACGGTGCCCGTGCCCACGGACCCGTCCTCGCGACCGAAGGTCACGGTCTGGCCGACCATCGCGCCGGCGCCGAAGGCGACCTGCAGGTTCACCAGCTGCTGGGTCTGCTCGGCGACCTGCGACATCTTCTCGAGCGCGTTGAACTGGGCGGACTGCGAGAGGAACTCGCTGGAGTCGGTCGGGTTCATCGGGTCCTGGTAGCGCATCTGCGCGACCAGGAGCTGCAGGAACATCTCCTTGTCGTCCGAGCCGGCAGCGGTCTGCGTGAGCAGGCCGAGGGTCGGCGCGGCGGTGGGGACGGTGCCCTCGACGGGGGTGACGCTCATCGGGTTCTCCTGCTCTCAGACGGTCACGTCGAGGACGGACTGCCGGGTCCTCGCGCGGGTCAGGGTCGGGTCGGGGGCGGTGTGCTCGGGACGGTCGTACGACGCGGGGCGGTCCGGGCCCTGGCGGCCGGTGCCGGACTGGCCGGCCTGCCCCGCCCAGCTCGCGGACCCCTGGGACTGGTCGCCGACGACGACCTGGGCGCTCTTGGCGCCGACGGACTCGAGCAGCCGCTGCAGGTCGCTCGCACCCTGGAGGAGCGCGCGCTGCGCGGCGTCGCTGCCGGACAGCCTCACCGACACGTCGCCGTCACGGACGGTGAGGACCACGCGCACCTCGCCGAGCGCCTCGGGCTGAAGCTTGATCGTGAGGCGGTGGGTGCCGTCGCCGCGGCGGACGAGGCGGCTGAGCGAGGCGAAGACCTGGTCGGGGACGGCCACCGGCGCCGCGGCCGGCGTCGTGCCCGAGGCGGACGTCGCGGTGGTGGCCTGGGCCGACGGCGTGGCGGCGAGCCCGGTCACCGTCGGCGCGCTCGCGACCTGCTCGGGCGCGTCGGTGCGCGGACCGGCCGTGCGGCCGAGGTGCTGGCCGCCGGCCGCGCCGAGGTCGCGACCGACCGCGAGCGGCGTCGCGGTGGCGTCGTCGGCCCGGCCGAGGTGGCGGCCGTGGTCCCCGTGCTCCTGGCGGTGCCCCTGCTCGGAGCCGGTGCCGGTGTCGGTGCCCGGGTCGGCACCCTGCTGGCCGGCGAGGTCCGCGGTCGGGGCGCTCGTCGCAGGCGCCTCGGCGTCAGGGGTGGCCGGGGTGGCCTGGGCGTCGCCGGTGCTGTCGGCAGGGACCTGCTCGGCGGGCGCCGCGGCAGACGCCGAGGTGGGCCCGTCGACGACCGGAGCGGGGCCGTCGGTCGTGGTGGCTGTCGGTGCGGCGGTCCGGCCGTCGACCGGGGTCGACAGGTCGGTGGCGCTGCCCTCCCCCGTGGGGAGCGCGGTCGGGTCGTCGGTCGCCTCGGCCGACGCGGCCGGGGCAGCGGCCTCCGCAGCGGGTGCAGCCGAGGCGGCGGCCGCGACGGAGGGAGCGGGTGCGGCCCCGCCCGTCACCGACGGGGCCACCTCCACCCCATCGACCGGAGCCGGAGTCGTCACGGCCTCGGCCGGAGCCTGCGCGTCGCGGAAAGGAATCCCCTGCGAAGCAAGGGCCTGCGGGGCCGCGTGCTCGACGGCCCGTGCGTCGGGCGCGACCTGGGCGACCGGCTCGCCCTCGACGGGCTCCTCGTCCGCCGCGGGCTCGTCGGTGTGCTCGACCTTGGGGGTCGTGTGCTTGGCGTGCTCCACGACCGGGAGCCCGGTGGGCCGTCCCGCCCGGTCCTCGCGCGCGGGCGCCTCGGGGCGACGGTGGTCCTCGGCCTTGCCGCGGGCCTGGGCCAGCGCCTCGGCGAACGCCTGGCCGTGGTCGGTCGCCTCGGTGCGCGAGAGCACGTCGCGTGCCGGGGTCACGGTGGCCCGGGCCGGGGCGGCCAGCAGCTGGGGCAGGGACGGGGACATCAGACGGTCCCTCCGTTGAGGTCGGCCATGATCCGGCGCACGTAGTTGCGCGTCTCGGCGTACGGCGGGATGCCGTCGTAGCGGTGGACCGCGCCCGGTCCTGCGTTGTAGGCCGCGAGCGCGAGGTCCACGCGGCCGAACTCGGCGAGCAGGCCCTTGAGCAGCTTGGCCGCGCCGTTGACGGCCTGCGCCGGGTCGAACGCGTTGGTCACGCCGAGGCCCTTGGCGGTGCCGGGCATGAGCTGCATGAGGCCCTGGGCGCCGGCGGGGCTGACCGCGCCGGCGTTGAAGTTCGACTCCTGCTTGGCGACCGCGGCCAGCAGCGCCGCGTCGACGCCGGTGCGGGCGGACGCCGCGCGGAACAGGTCGGCGTACGGCGTGGTGGGGCTCATCCGCGCACCGGTGGTGGCACCGACCCCGTCGAGCCCGCCGACGCCGCCGACACCGCCGACGCCGCCCTCGGGCAGGACGCGGCGGATCGCGGTCGGGGTGGCGTAGACGTCGGTGACGTGCACGTCGCGCCCGGGCCGCGGGGCCTCGATCATCTTGCCGTCGCCGATGTAGATCGCGATGTGGGTGACCGGGGAGTTGAACGCCAGCAGGTCGCCGGGCTTGGCGTTCTTGAGCCCGCCGGTCACCGCCGTGCCGGCCTTGGCCTGCTCGTAGGAGACGCGGGGGAGCTCGATGCCGAGGTTCTTGTAGACCAGCTGCACCAGGCCCGAGCAGTCCAGCCCCTTCTGGGGGTCGGTGCCGCCCCAGACGTAGGGGACGCCGAGGTACTTCCGGGCCTCGGCGACGACCTGGTCGCCGCTGACGCCGGTGCCCGTGCCGGTGCCGGTGGTCGTCGAGACCCCGGTCGCGGCGGACGCGCTGCTGAGCTGGGACGCGAAGGCCTGCGCAGCGGCCACGTCCAGCGTGCGCGGCGCGAGCGCCGTCAGCTGGGCCTGGATCTGCGCGATCTTGGCGTTGACCTCGGGAAGGCTCACGCGACCCCCCTGTGGTGGGACGTGCCGTGCTCGTGGCGCGCGCGCAGGCCGCGACGGGCGCTCTGGCGCAGGTGCAGGCGGCTCACGATGTCGTCGATCTCGCGGTTCTCGGCGCGGGTGGCCTCCTCGAGGCGGGCGCGGGCACGCTCGTCGAGCAGGTGCTCGATCGCGCGGACCGCGGCCTTGTCGGACTGCCAGCGGGTGTGCGCCTGGAGCGCGACGACCTGCGAGGACTCCAGGTCGTGCTGGGCGCTGGTGAGCGCCTCGGCCATGGCGCGCAGCATCGTGCGCGAGTCGGTGAACTCGGTGAGCGTCGCGAAGGACCGCGCGGCGGCCTCGTCGAGCGCGCGGCCCAGCCTGTCGACGCGCGCCTCGTGGTCGCGGACGCGACCCAGGGCGTGCAGCAGGCCGAGGCGGCTGTCGCGCTCGCGGACCTCGCGGACGCGGGCGACGGCGCGGAGACCGCGGTCGTGGTGGTTGGTCATGACACCAGCTCCTCGAGAGCGGCCCAGGTCGGGGCGAGGGGGGACGTGGCCTCCAGGTCCTGCCGGAGGAAGTCGTTGATCTGCGGCATGAGCGCGAGCGCGGCGTCCGCGTCGGGGTCGCTGCCGGGGGCGTAGGCGCCGATCTCGACCAGCTCGCGCACGTCGCGGTACGACGCCAGGAGGCGCCGCAGGCGGGTGGCGGCCGCGCGCTGCTCGGGGGTGGTGACCGCCGAGGTGACACGCGAGATCGACTCGAGCACGTCGATGCTGGGGAAGTGGCCGGCCGTGGCCAGGCGACGGGTGAGCACGACGTGGCCGTCGAGGATCGACCGGACGGTGTCGCCGATCGGGTCCTGCAGGTCGTCGCCCTCGACGAGGACGGTGTAGATGCCGGTGATCGAGCCGACGTCGGAGTTGCCGGCGCGCTCCAGCAGGCGGGGGAGCAGGGCGAAGACCGACGGCGGGTAGCCCCGCGTCGCCGGCGGCTCGCCCGCGGACAGGCCGACCTCGCGCTGTGCCATCGCGACGCGGGTGAGGCTGTCCATCATCAGCACGACGTCCTCGCCCTGGTCGCGGAAGTGCTCGGCGACGCGGGTGGCGACGAAGGCGGCGCG
>CAZKZQ010000272.1:0-5254 GCA_964557235.1 uncultured Nocardioidaceae bacterium | reverse complement strand
GCGAGCCCCTCGTGGAGGGACTCGACCTGCACGAGCTGGAGCGCGGCGGGGTCCTGCGTGGCCGCGGTGGTGCGGGCGAGGTCGGGCAGGATCCGGCCGGCGTCGAACCACCGCGCATCGGCGGGGTTGAAGGCGAGCACGGGCGATCGCGTCGTCGGCCGCAGCACGCCCGGCTCGGTGACGCGGCGACCGAGCAGCGAGTTGACCAGCGTGGACTTGCCGGCGCCGGTCGACCCGCCGACGACGGCGAGCAGCGGAGCCTCGATCTGGCGCAGGCGCGGCAGGACGTAGTCGTCGAGCTGGTCGATCAGCTCCTGCCGGTCGGCCCGGCGGCGCGCGGCGTCGGGCAGGTCGAGCGGCAGCGAGGCGGCGATCAGCGCCTCCCGCAGCGTCGTGACCGCCTCGACCGGGTCGGTCGCGGCGCTCACCGCTGCCACCCCGTCGCGATGCGCAGGAGCGTGAGCCGCTGCAGCATCAGTGCCCCGCGCTCCTGCGACCCCGCGGGTGCCGTCCCGCGCATCACCCGGTTGTGCAGCGTCGCGAGCTCGACGACCTGCTGCTGGTAGTCGCGCACCAGCCGCACGTGGTCGGGCCCGCCCCGCGCGGCCGCCGTACGACGGGCGGCGCGGCGGGCCTTGAGGGTCACCAGCCAGGGCAGCTCGGCCTGGGAGAGGTAGCCGTAGCGGGTCAGGTCCTGCATCGAGCGGGCGAGCATCCGCCCCTCCCGCGCCCGGCCCCACAGCGCCAGGGCGACCATCGCGAAGAACCCCGGCACCATCGCGAAGACGTAGGTCAGCAGGAAGTACTGGCCGTCCTCGAGGAAGGCCGAGCCGTTCCACCACGCGTGCAGGAGCACGGCCACGAGGTAGCCGCCGACCGGGGCGAACCACCGCAGGACGCGGTGACGGCTGCTCAGCGCGATCGCGATGCCGAGCGCGGTCGCGGAGGTGAACAGCGGGTGGGCGAACGGGCTGAAGATGCCGCGCAGCACGAACAGCGCCGTCGCCGACTCCAGCCCGCCCGGGCCGAAGTCCGGCCCGCCGGTGTAGGCACCGGCGAAGTACAGGATGTTCTCGGTGAACGCGAAGCCGACGCCCACGAGGCCGGCGTACACCAGCGCGTCGACGAGGCCGTCGATCACGTGCCGCCGCAGCCACAGCATGAGCAGCACGAAGAGCCCCTTGGCGGCCTCCTCGGTCACCGGGGCCATCACGACCGCCGACCACTCCTGGGAGGACCCGTTGACCGCCTGCTCGAAGGACTGCACGACGAGCGCGGCCCCGGTCGCCACCACGGCACCCCACGCGAAGGCGAGCACCAGCAGCCGCGTCGGCTCGGGCTCGTAGCGGTCCAGCCAGAAGTACGCCGCCACGAGCGGCCCGACCGGCAGCGTCGCCAGCACCACGCCAACCCCGATCGCCCGCGGCTCGCCGCTGGCCACCAGGACGAACCCCATGACCAGGGCACCGAGGAGCAGCGCGACGGAGACGAGGACGGCGAAGAGCGTGCCGCGCGGACCGTACTTGCGGACGGCAGGCGGGATCGCCGACGCGGGAAGCGCCGGGGCCAGCCCGACGGGGCCGGCAGGTCCCTGGGCCTGGCTCATGGGGCGAGCGTATCCAGCCGCACGACCCCCGAACCCGCCCGGATCCCCGGCTTAGAGTGGGGCCATGAGCGAGGAGACCCCCCAGCACACCGAGTCCCACGACCCCGCCGTCCCGGCGGCCTACGCCGCGTTCATGCGCACCGGCTGGGGCGACCGCGAGCTCGACCTCCCCCGCCACCCCGTCGCCGACCACGCCGCGCGTCGACGCGCCCAGCTGTCCGAGCTCCTGCCCGGGGAGCGCCTGGTGGTCCCCGCCGGCACCTACAAGGAGCGGTCGAACGACACCGACTTCCGCTTCCGACCGCACACCGCGCACACCTACCTCACCGGCAACCAGACCAGCGACGGCGTGCTGGTCGTGCAGGACGGCGAGGCCGTGCTCTACGCCCGCCCGCGCTCCGCACGCGACACCGACGAGTTCTTCCGCGACCGGGTGTACGGCGAGCTGTGGGCCGGGCGCCGCCCGTCGCTCGGCGAGATCTCCGACTCCCTCGGCATCGAGTGCCGCCACATCGACAAGCTCGCCGACGACCTGCGCGGCGACACGAAGACCCGGGTCCTGCGGGGCGTCGACAGCCGCGTCGACGGCCTGGTGGCCGGGGACGAGGGGCGCGACGTCGAGCTGGCGCGCGTGCTGTCGGAGCTGCGGCTGGTCAAGGACGACTGGGAGATCGGCCAGCTCCAGGAGGCGTGCGACATCACCACCCTCGGGTTCGAGGACGCCGTCCGCGACTGGGACGGCGCGCTGGAGCACGGCGAGCGCTGGATCGAGGGCACGTTCTTCCGACGCGCCCGCGCGATGGGCAACGACATCGGCTACGACTCGATCGTCGGCGGGGGCCGCCACGCCACGACCCTGCACTGGATCGACAACACCGGCCCGATCACCCCGGGCGAGCTCGTCCTGCTCGACATGGGCGTCGAGGCGACCAGCCTCTACACCGCCGACGTGACGCGCACCCTGCCGGTCGACGGCCGGTTCACCCCGCTGCAGCGCGACCTCTACTCGCTCGTCCTCGCCGCACAGCAGGCCGGCATCGACGAGGTCCGCCCCGGTGCCCGCTTCCAGGCGCCGCACGAGGCCGCGATGAAGGTGCTCGCCCACGGTCTGGAGGACCTCGGCCTGCTCCCCTGCTCCGCGGAGGAGGCGCTCTCCCCCGACAGCAAGGTCTATGCCCGCTGGACCCTGCACTCGACCAGCCACATGCTCGGCATGGACGTGCACGACTGCGCCAAGGCGGCGCTCGAGGTCTATCCCCGCGGCGACCTCGCCGAGGGGATGTGCCTCACCGTCGAGCCGGGGCTGTACTTCCAGGAGGACGACCTGCTCGTGCCGGAGGAGATGCGCGGCATCGGCATCCGGATCGAGGACGACGTCATCGTCACCGCCGACGGCGCGCGCAACCTGTCCGAGGCGCTCCCCCGCGACCCCGACGCGATCGAGGAGTGGATGGCCGCGCTGCGCAGCTAGGAGCGGCTGGGCGGAGCTAGGAACGCTCGGCGAGCACGAGCGCCACGTCGCCGGCAGGGTCGGTCCACCATCCGGTGGGCACCAGCCCCGCCTCGCGGAGCTCCTGCTCGATGCCCTCGCGGCGGAACTTCGCCGAGGTCTCGGTGCGCAGCTCCTCGCCCTCCTCGAGATGCACGACGAGGTCGAGGTCGCGCACGTGCCTGGTGAGCTCGCGCCTCGCGCGCAGACGCATCTCCATCCACTCGGCCTCGGGCACCCAGACGGCGACGTGGTCGAAGTCGTCGGGCTCGAGGTCGCTGCCCAGCCGGTCCCGCAGCACGCGCAGCACGTTGCGGTTGAACTCGGCCGTGACACCCGCCGCGTCGTCGTAGGCCGCGACCAGCCGGGCCGGGTCCTTCACCAGGTCGATGCCCAGCAGGAAGGTCTCGCCCCGCGACAGCGCCTGCGCGACGCCGGAGAGGAAGCGCGCCCGCTGCTCGGGGACCAGGTTGCCGATCGTGCTGCCGAGGAAGGCCAGGCACCGGCGCCCCGGCGCCGGGAGGTCGCCGAGGTGGCGCTCGAAGTCCGCCACCACAGCGGTGACCGGCAGGTCGGGCAGCTCCTCGGCGAGCACCGCGACCGCGCCCTCCAGGGCCGCCGGGCTGACGTCGACCGCGACGTAGTGCTGCAGGGTGCCGTGCTCCTGCATGGCCGCCAGGAGCACGCGCGTCTTGTCGGAGGAGCCGGAGCCGAGCTCGACGAGCACCTCCGCCTCGGAGGTCTTGGCGATCTCCAGGGCGGCCAGCGACAGGGCCTCGCGCTCGCGGCGGGTCGGGTAGTACTCCTCGAGCTCGGTGATCTGCTCGAACAGCTCACTGCCGCGGTCGTCGTAGAAGTACTTCGGCGGGAGCCACTTGGGGGTCGCGGCGAGCCCGAGGCGCACGTCGACGCGCAGGTCCTCGACCAGGGTCTGCTCGTCGAGCAGCACGAGGAGGTCGCTCACGCGCGACCACCCACGACGGCCTCGCTGTCGGCCAGCCGCACGCCGGTCACCGGCCAGCGTGCGCCGGGCGGGTAGAAGTTGCGATAGCTCGCGCGGGCGTGCCCCGGCGGGGTCAGCGCGCAGCCGCCGCGCAGCACCATCTGGCCCGACATGAACTTGCCGTTGTACTCCCCGATGGCGCCGGGCGGGGGCCGGAAGCCGGGATAGGGGAGGTAGGCCGAGCCGGTCCACTCCCAGCAGTCCCCCAGCATCTGGCGCAGGCCGCCGTCGGCGGCCGGGGCGGCTGCGGGGTGGAAGCCGACCAGGTCGGCCAGGTGGCCGTCGGCGGCACCGGTGACCCGGGCGGCGTGCTCCCACTCGGCCTCGGTGGGCAGCCGCTTGCCGGCCCAGGTGGCATAGGCGTCGGCCTCGTAGTGGCTCACGTGGCAGACCGGCGCGGCCGGGTCGACCGGGTGCGTGCCGTGCAGGGTGTGCTCGACCCACGTCGACCCCGTGCCGTCGTCGAGGCGACGCCAGTAGAGCGGCGCCTCCCAGCCCTCGGCCTGGACCCTGCCCCAGCCGTCGGAGAGCCACAGCTCGTGGCGGTGGTAGCCGCCGTCGGCGATGAACTCCAGCCACTCGCCGTTGGTGACGAGCCGGTCGGCGAGGCGGTAGGGGGCGACGTACTCCGCGTGGAGCGGCAGCTCGTTGTCGAAGCAGAAGCCGCCGCCCTCGTGGCCGATCTCGACCAGGCCACCCTCGAAGGACACCCAGCCCAGGCGGTCGGGCACGCCGGGCGCCGCCGCGCGACCGGCGTAGACGGGCTGCAGCGGGTTGAGGCTGAGCACGTGCTTGATGTCCATGAGCAGCAGCTCCTGGTGCTGCTGCTCGTGGTGGAAGCCGAGCTCGAGGACGGGCTGCAGCTTGTCGAGGGTGCCCTCGTCCACCCGGGTGACCAGGTCGACCACGCGCTCGTCGACGTGCCGGCGGTAGAGCCCGACGTCGTGGGCGCCCGGGCGGGTGATCTGCCCGCGCATCGCGCGGGAGTAGCGCGGCCCGACGCCCTCGTAGTAGCTGTTGAAGAGGAACCAGTACTGGTCCTGGAACGGCGCCACGTCGGGCTCCGCCTCGGCGAGGAGGAACGTCTCGAAGAACCAGGTCACGTGGGCGCGGTGCCACTTCGTCGGCGACACGTCGGGCATCGACTGCACCGTCT
>CAZKZQ010000271.1:0-5310 GCA_964557235.1 uncultured Nocardioidaceae bacterium | reverse complement strand
GATGGCCGCCTGGACCGCCGCGCGTTGCTCGGTGAGCTCCTGCTCGCGCAGGCGGTCACCGGTCAGGGCCTCGTGCCGGCCGGTGGGCTGCTCGGGGATCGGGCCCTCGACGCCCACGACCTTGAGCTCGGCGAGCTGCTGGTCGAGCTCGACGAGGCGGGCGTTGAGGGAGATCAGCCGCGGCCACGGGTGGCTGCGCATCAGCGCCTCGGCGAGCTCCTCGAACTGCTTCGGGCCGGGTGCGGGGGCCTGGTCGCAGGACTCGTGGCGCCACCGACCGGACCGTGCGCGACGGGCTCGCGCGCGGCCGAGGATGAACCGCCCGCACTTCGTGCAGCGCGCACCGAGCGGGAACTCCGGGGCCCCCGCCGACGTGTGGGTCTGGTCCTGTTGAGCCGCCGCCATCACCTCGCCTCCGGTCACCGGCAGGCTAGGACGGCCCGGGCGTCCGGCGCGAGGGCCAAGAGGCCCTACCCCTGGGGGTGGGTCGACACCCGTGCGGGTATCCGCCAGATCGCTTAGGGTGCGCCGGAACGCGAAGGCACTCGTGGAGCCTGGAGGAAGCACGTGACCGACAAGGAGCCGGGGTGGTACCCCGACCCCATCAGAGGAGCGGGCGCGACCGACGTCGCGCGCTACTGGGACGGGCGGGCCTGGACCGAGCACCTGCGCGCGGCGACGCGGGCCGAGCGTCGGCAGTGGGTCGAGGAGCAGCAGGCCGAGGCGCGCGAGCGCGTGGCCGCCGTACGCGCGCTGGCCGAGGCCGGTGACGTCGAGGCCCGCAACGTGGTGGCGGCAGCGGCCTCCGGCACGTTGGGGCGCCACGACCGGATCGTCAACCCGGCCGGGTGGGGCTGGCGGGCTCTCGCCTCGGTCATCGACGGCTTCCTGGTGCAGGTCCTCGCCGCGATCCTGTCGATCCGCTACATCGCCAGGCTCGTCGAGATCTTCGGCGACTACGCCTCGGCGGCGCAGGCCGCCCAGAGTCGCGGTGCGACCGGGCCGGACGGCGGCGAGCTGCTGAGCCAGGCGAGCGGACCGTTCCTCGCGATGACCCTGATCTACCTCGGCGTCACCCTGCTCTTCGAGGTCGGCTTCATCGCGACCTTCCAGGCCACGCCGGGCAAGATGCTCCTCCACCTCTACGTCGAGCCGCGCGACGGTGGCGGGCCGGTCGGGTTCGGCCGGGCGGTGGCCCGCTGGGGGGTCAAGGTCGGGGTGAACGTCCTCAACGTGATCCCGCTCGCCGGCCTCGTCGTGACCGTCTTCTGGTTCCTGGACCGGCTGTGGCCGCTGTGGGACCCCCACAACCAGGCCCTCCACGACAAGTCCGCCGGCACGATCGTGGTGCGGACCCGCTGAACCCGGCGTGACCGATCCGGAGGCGGGCGCGGTGGCCGGCCGCGGACGGGTGTCGCTGGCGACAGCGCGGTGCTCCGAGGCGCAGGATGAAGGTGACCTGGCTCACACCCCACCTGTCCGAGCCGGTCGGATTCTCGGAGGTCTCGTGAAACACCTCGGAACCGCCGCGGCCGTCCTCAGCGCCGTGGCCCTCACCCTCGCCAACGCAGCCCCCACCCACCAACCCGCGCAGCGACCCGCCTCGCAGGCGGCGAGCCAGGCGTCGTCGTCGGTCGCGGCCCGTGCCCTCGACCCGGCCGTCGAGCAACGCATCACCACGCTGATCGGCAAGATGACCACCAAGGAGAAGCTGCAGCAGGTCCAGCTGCTCTCCGACGGCCAGATCACCGACGCCGACGCCAAGGCCGGCGTGGGCGGGGTGTTCAGCCTCGTCGACCCGGAGCGGATCAACCACTTCCAGCACATCGCGGTCGAGCAGTCCCGGCTGCACATCCCGATCCTCTTCGCCTACGACACCATCCACGGCTACCGCACGGTCTTCCCGGCCCCGCTGGGGGCCGCGAGCTCGTTCGAGCCCGCGGTGGCCGCGGCCACGGCCCGGATCGGTGCACGCGAGTCCGCGACCGTCGGCCTCAAGCAGATCTACAGCCCGATGATCGACGTGTCCCACGAGCCCCGGTGGGGTCGCATCGTCGAGGGCAGCGGCGAGGACCCCTTCCTCGCCTCGCAGCTCGCCACGGCGTACGTCAAGGCGGCGCAGGGCAACGACTACAGCGCCCCGACCAAGGTGGTCACCAGTCCCAAGCACTTCGTCGGCTACGGCCAGCCCGAGGGCGGTCGCGACTACAACACCACCGACATGTCGGAGCAGCGGCTGCGCAACCTCTACCTCCCGCCGTTCAAGGCGGCGGTCGAGGCCGGAGCCGACACCGTCATGTGCTCGTTCAACTCGCTCAACGGCGTGCCGGGCTGCGCCAACCACGAGACCGAGACCGACATCCTCAAGAAGGAGTGGGGGTTCGACGGCTTCATCGAGAGCGACTACACCGCGGTCGCCGAGACCCGCGCCTGCCCGCCGCGCACGCCTGCTGAGGGGTCGTGCGGTCACGGCACCGCGGCCGACGGCCCCGGGGCTGCGGCCAACGCGCTCAACGCCGGCACCGACCAGGAGATGGTCAGCACCTTCCTCCGTGACTACGGCACCGGTCTGCTGGCCGACGGCCGCATCTCGAAGGCACGGCTGGACGACGCGGTGCGCCGCATCCTGCGGGTGAAGTTCCGGGCCGGTCTGTTCGAGAACCCCTACGTCGACCAGGAGAAGGCGGTCGACGAGGCGAGCTTCGTGACGGCAGCCGACCGTCGGCTGGCCCGGTCCGCCGCGAGCAAGTCGATGGTGCTGCTCAAGAACGACGACGCCACCCTGCCGTTCAGCCGCACCAAGAAGACCGTCGTCATCGGTCCGCTCGCCGAGAGCGGCCACGACATGCTCGGCCCGTGGTGGGGCCAGGGTCGTGACGAGGACGCCGTCACGCTGTTCGACGGCCTCAAGGCGCAGAACCCCGACACGACGTACGTCGAGGGCTGCGGGCTCCGCAACGTCGAGCCGCCGGATGCCCAGGACGACGACGCCTGCCACGACGCCGACCTCGCCGCGGTGACGGCGGCCGCCGAGGACGCCGACCAGGTCGTGCTGGCGCTGGGCGAGACCCGGGAGATGAGCGCCGAGGCCGCCTCGCGCTCGGACCTCAGCCTGCCGGGTGACGGCCAGAAGATCATCGACGCGGTCGCCGAGACCGGGACGCCGTTCACGGTCGTCCTCTTCAACGGCCGGCCGCTGACCCTGCGTCCGGTGGTCGACGCCTCACCGTCGGTCCTCGAGGCGTGGTTCCCGGGCGTCGAGGCCGGCAACGCGGTCGCCGACGTCGTCTTCGGGCGGGTGAACCCCGGCGGCAAGCTGCCGGTCTCCTTCCCGCAGACCCTCGGGCAGGTGCCGATCTACTACAACCACGAGCCGACCGGCCGTCCGTGCGACGTGACGCAGAAGTACGTCTCGCGCTACCGCGACCTGCGCACGTGCGACCCGCTGTTCCCGTTCGGGTTCGGGCTCAGCTACACCACGTTCGAGGTGAGCGACCTCAGCCTCGACCGCACCTCGGTGACCCGCACCGGCACGGTGACCGCGAGCGTGACCGTCACCAACACCGGCGACGTGGCCGGCGACGAGGTGGTGCAGCTCTATCTCTCCGACCCGGTCGCGAGGCTGTCCCAGCCGGTCCGGAGGCTGCGCGGGTTCGAGCGGGTGACCCTGCAGCCCGGGGCCTCGCAGACGGTCGAGTTCACCCTCGACAAGGACGACTGGGGGTTCTACGACAACGACGGCCAGTACGTCGTCGAGTCCGGTCGGATCGTGCTCTACGCCGGCGACTCCTCGGCGGCGACCCTGAAGGCAGGGTTCACCGTCCACCGCTGACAGCGGCTCGGTGACCCTCGGGGCCCAGCAGGTCAGCCGGCCTGCTGGGCCTCGGCGCCTGCGTGCCGTGGCATGAGCAGCCCGGACAGCAGCAGCGCCAGCGCCACGACCGCGGAGCTGACGAACACCGGGTGGATCGCCGGAGCCAGCAGACCGGCGGGGAGGTTCTCGAGGTCCAGCGTGTCGCCGCGGCCGCTCCCGGTCAGCGAGCTGTTGACGATCGCGCCGAACACGGCGACCCCGACGGCGCTGCCGATCGAGCGGGAGAACATGTTGGTGCTCGTGGCGACCCCGCGGTTCTGCCAGTCGACGGAGGACTGCGCGATGACGACGCCGGGGCTGGCGACGTAGCCGAACCCGATGCCCATCACGAAGCACGGCAGCGCCAGCGCCCACAGGCCGCTGTCGGCGTCGACCGGGAGCAGCAGCGCCGCGCCCGCGATCACGAACAGCGCGCCCATCAGCACCGTGCGCCGGAAGCCGATCGTGAGATAGAAGCGTCCGGCCGTGGACGCGGCGATCGGCCACCCGATGGTCATCGCCGCCAGGGTCAGGCCGCCCACGAGCGCGCCGTGGCCGAGCACGCCCTGGGCGTAGAGCGGGACGTAGGACGTCAGGCCGAGCATGAGCACGCCGACGACGAAGGCGCCGGAGTTGGCGGCGTTGAGCACCCGCCTGCGGAAGATCCACAGCGGGAGGACGGGCTCCGGGGCGCGGGACTCCACGACGCCGAAGGCGACGAGCAGCAGCGCCGCGGCGACGAAGATGCCGACCCCGGCGGGGGAGCCCCACTCCCAGCGGACCCCTCCCTCGAGCAGCCCGAGCAGCAGCAGCGTGCCGCCGGCGGCGAGGAGGCCGGCTCCCAGGAGGTCGATGCGGTGCCTGCGGATCTCGACGCTCTCGTCGTACCTCTTCCACATCACCCAGCCGGCGACGGCGCCGAGGGGCAGGTTGACCAGGAAGATCCAGCGCCAGCTGAGGTAGTCGGCGAAGACCCCGCCCAGCGTCGGTCCGACCACCGACGCGGTGGCCCAGACGCTCGCGATGTAGCCCTGCACCTTGGCGCGCTCGGCCATCGAGTAGATGTCGCCGACGATCGTCATGCCCATCGGCTGCACGGCACCCGCGCCGAGACCCTGGACGAGGCGGAAGACGATGAGCGACGGCATGCTCCACGCGAGCCCGCACAGCAGCGACCCGAGGACGAAGAGCCCGATGCCCAGGAGCATGACGGGCTTGCGGCCGTAGAGGTCGGCGACCTTGCCGTAGATCGGCACGGACACCGCCTGCGCCAGCAGGTAGATCGAGAACAGCCAGGGGAACGACGTGAAGCCGCCGAGGTCGTCGACGACCGCCGGCACCGCGGTGGCCAGGATCGTGGCGTCGATCGCGACGAGCCCGATGCTCAGCATCACGGCCAGCAGGATCGGCCCCCGCTCGCTGCGGAGGCCGACGCTGGCTCGGGTGATCTCAGGGGC
>CAZKZQ010000270.1:0-5324 GCA_964557235.1 uncultured Nocardioidaceae bacterium | reverse complement strand
GCCGACGTGTCCGGCAACGACCTCCTGCAGTACTGGGAGGAGGACGACACCACCGAGGTCGTCCTGCTCTACCTCGAGTCGCTGGGCAACCCGCGCAAGTTCAGCCGCATCTCGCGCCGCGTCTCGCGCCGCAAGCCGGTCATCGTGGTGAAGTCCGGCCGCACCACGCAGGGCATCCCCATGGGGCACGCGGTCCGCACCTCGGTGGTCGGGACGGCCGCGGTCGACGCGATGTTCCGCCAGGCGGGCGTGATCCAGGTCGACTCGATCGACGAGATGTTCGACGTCGCCCAGCTGCTCGCCCACCAGCCGCTCCCACGCGGCCGCCGCCTCGGGGTCGTGAGCAACTCCGACGCCCTCGCACTGCTGGCCAACGACGCCGCGGTGGCGACAGGTCTCCAGGCGCGCTGGGTCGGCGACCTCGGGCCCGAGGCCGACGCCGAGGCGTTCGAGCGCGCCCTCGACCTGGCCATCGACGACCCCGAGATCGACGCCGTGCTCGCGGTCTACCTCCCGCCCGTGGAGTCCAGCGGCATCGAGGTCGCCAACGTGCTGGCCGTGGTGGGGGAGCAGTCCGACAAGCCCGTCGTCTCCTCGTTCCTCGCCGCCGAGGGCGTGCCCGAGCTGCTGCGCGTCCCCGACGCGACCGGCTCGTCGGCCGGCCGGGGCTCGGTGCCGTCGTACTCCTCGGCCGCGGCAGCGGTCGTCGCGGTCGCACGCGCCGCGGAGTACGCCGAGTGGCTGGCCCGCCCGGAGGTCGACCCGGAGCCGGGCGGGGAGGTGGACCTCGCCGCCGGGCGCACCGTGGCCACCCAGGTGCTCCTCTCGGACTCCGAGGGTCGCGACCTGACCGACGCCGAGCTGCACGACCTCCTCGCGGCCTACGGCATGGAGCTGTGGCGTCGCCTGCCCGTCGCCGACGAGGAGCAGGCCGTGGCCGCGGGGGCCGAGCTGGGATGGGACGTCATCCTCAAGTCGACCGCCGAGCACCTGCGCCAGCGCCCCGACCTCGCGCACGTGTGGCGCAACATCGACAACGAGGACGAGATGCGCGACGCGTGGCGCACGATGCAGGCCGCGCTCGGCGACCCCGGCGGTGACCCCGGGTTCGTCGTCCAGCGCTGTGCGCCCGCGGGGGTCCCGCTGTCGGTGCGTGGGCTCGAGGACCCGCTGTTCGGCCCGGTCGTGTCCTTCGGGATGTCGGGCTGGGTGAGCGACCTGCTCGGGGACCAGGTGTTCCGGATCCCGCCGCTGACCCACCGCGAGGCCGCCGAGATGGTGCGCGAGATCCGGGCCGCGCCGCTGCTGCTGGGCTATCGCGGCAGCGAGCCGGTCGACCTCGCCGCGGTCGAGGACCTCGTGCTCCGGGTCGCCCAGATCAAGAACGACCTGCCCGAGGTGCGCTCGCTCGACCTGTCCCTGGTCATGGCCGGCTCCCACGGGGCGTCGGTGCTGTCGGCGTCCGCACGGGTCGAGCCGGCGAGCGACGCCCGGTCCGACTGGTTCGTGCGCCGGCTGCGTGAGCCGCTGGCGGACACCCTGCCCGGGTGACGCGGGTGCCCCGGGCGTCCGAGCGCTGGGAGCGCCTGCTGCTGGGCCGGTTCGACCCGGTGATGAGGCGCTACTTCGCCGGCGTCGCCCTGTCGGCGCTGGGCAGTGGTCTCACCCTGCCGTTCCTCTTCGTCTACCTCGCGCGGGTGCGCGACCTGCCGACCTCGACGGTCGGGCTCGTGCTGGCCGGCATGGGTGTCGTGGGCCTGCTGACGACGCCGTTGTGCGGCTCGCTGGTCGACCGCTTCGGGCCGCGCCCCGTCCTCGTCGGCGCGATCCTCCTCGAGGCGCTCGGCACCGGCCTGCTCTCCCAGGTGCACACGGTGCGCGGGGCGTTCCTGGTCACGGGGGTCATCGCGCTGGGGCACGCGTGGATGTGGCCCGCGGCCAACTCGATGATCCCGCGCATGGTCGCTCCCGAGCTGCGCGAGCACGTGTTCGGGCTGAGCTTCATGCTGATGAACGCCGGCCTGGGCGTCGGTGGCCTGGTCAGCGCGACGCTGGTCGACACCGACCGCCCGGGCAGCTTCGAGGTGCTCTACCTCCTCGACTCGCTGACCTACCTCGGCTACGCGGCGATCGTGCTGTCGCTGCCGCCGGGGACCGGCAGCGCGCCCGACGACGGCGAGCCGCTCACCCTCGGCGGCTGGCGCGAGGTGCTCGCCGACGCCACGCTGCGGCGGGTCGCGGCGATCATGCTCCTGCTGATCACCTTCGGCTACGCGCAGCTCGAGTCCGGCTTCGCGGCGTACGTCGTCGAGGTGGCGCGCCTGCCCGAGTGGGTCCTCGGCCCGGCCTTCGCCGCGAACACCGCGGCGATCGTCGCCGGCCAGCTCGTCGCGCTGCGGCTGATCCAGGGGCGCCGGCGCACGCGCGTGCTGGCGACCTGCGGCGTCGTCTGGGCCGTGGCGTGGACCCTCGTCGCCGTCGCGGGCGTGCTGCCACCGGTGGCCGCGGGGCTCTGCGCCGTGCTCGGGCTGGCGGTGTTCGGCGTCGGGGAGACGCTGTTCTCCCCGGTCCACCCGGCGATCGTCAACGACCTGGCCCCCGAGCACCTGCGCGGCCGCTACAACGCGCTCGGCTCGAGCACGTGGACGGTCGCCATGGTCCTCGGCCCGGCGATCGCGGGCCTGCTCATCGGCCACGACCTCGCCCTGCTCTGGGTGCTGGCGACCGTGGGCGGCTCGCTGACCGCGGCCGTGCTGTTCCTGCGCCTGCGGGTGCACCTCACCGACGCGCAGGACGGCGTCGGTGCGGAGCACGACACCGGTGCCGACCTGCACCGATGATCGCCGCGGGCCCACCGGAGGAGCCGTGACACACTGAGCGGCATGTCCGCCCGCGACCATCGCGTCACCGACCGCTCCCACGACCTCCGGTCGGCCATCGAGGCCTCCGGCTACTACCCCGAGGTGGTCGCCGACGCGGTCTTCGCGGCCGTGGCCGAGGAGACGGTCGAGGCCCACCTGGTCCACCACGAGCCGACCATCGACGAGCGTGACGAGGTGCGTCGCCACGTGACCGTCCTGGTGCTGACGCCGAGCCGGCTGATCCTCGCCCACACCGACGACCACGCGCCGGACGACCTGCTCCCGCAGCCCTACACCTCGTCCACGACCGAGGCGGTCAACGTCTCCTCGATCCGCAACGTCGTGGTCAGCCGCATGGTCACCGAGCCCGACTCCCGCGGCGGGGACCCCTCCGCGGCGGCCGAGGCCGTGCTGACGATCGGCTGGGGAGCCTCGGGCCGCATCGACCTGGAGCCCGCGATCTGCAGCGACCCCAACTGCGACGCCGACCACGGCTACACCGGTCTCGTGGCCTCCGACGACTTCTCGCTGCGGGTCAGCGCGGCCGCGGAGGGCCCGACCGCCGTGCACGACCTCCTCGACTTCGCTGCCGCCCTGTCCGCGCGCACCTCCGGCGGCGGCGGCGCGACCACGGTGCGGGTGCGTCACTGACGTGAGCGGACCTCGGGGGACCGACGACTTCGTCGCGCCGGCGTACGGCGACCACTCACTGGCCGACGTGCTCCCCGCGGTCGCGCGGGCGATCGGCAAGCCGCTGGACCACGCCACGTCGGGACTGGTCCTGCCGGACGCGGGGTCCTACGTCGTCTTCCTCGTCGACGGTCTCGGACGCGAGCTGCTCGCCGCCCATCCCGAGGACGCGCCGTACCTCACCTCGCTCCTCGCCGGATCGGCCGAGGCGACCGCGGGGGTGCCGTCGACGACCGCGACGTCGCTGACCTCGCTGGGCACCGGCATGCCGCCGGGCGGGCACGGCGTGGTCGGCTACACCGCCCGCATCCCCGGCACCGACAAGCTGCTCAACCACCTGCAGTGGAGCAAGGACGTCGACTCCGCGGAGTGGCAGCCGCACAACACGATCTTCGGCCGGCTCGCCGCCGAGGGCGTGGTGACGACGGCGGTCAACAAGCGCGAGTTCCTCGGGTCGGGCCTCACCGACGCGTCCTCGCGCGGGGCCGGCTTCGTCGGCGCCGACCGGTGGGGCGAGCGGCTCGTCGCGGTGCAGGCCGCGAGCGTCGAGCACCCCTCCCTGACCTACGTGTACGACGGCGACCTCGACTGGACCGGGCACCGCTACGGCGTCGACTCGGCCCAGTGGCGGGCCCAGCTGTCGATGACCGACCAGGCGACCGAGCGGATGCGCGAGACGCTCCCCGACGACGTACGCATCGTCGTCATCGCCGACCACGGCATGGTCGACGCCGCCGAGACGACCCGCATCGATGTCGACGCGGTGCCCGAGCTGCGCGACGGCGTCATGCTCCTCGGCGGCGAGGCGCGGTTCCGCCACCTCTACTGCGCCGGGGGAGCGGTCGAGTCGGTCGCCGCGACGTGGCGCGGCGTGCTCGGCGACCGGGCCGAGGTGCTCACCCGCGACGAGGCCTTCGCCCGTGGCTGGTTCGGCGACGTGGCACCCGGCGTGCGTCCGCGCATCGGCGACGTCGTCGTCGCGGCCCGCGGCACGACCGCCGTCCTGAGCTCACGCGACTTCCCCTACGAGGCGCGGCTGATCGGGATGCACGGCTCGCTGACGCCCGAGGAGATGCTGGTGCCGATCCTCGTCACCTGACGTGTGAGGATGTCGCGGTGGCAGAGCTGCTCTACTTCACCGGGACGATGGACAGCGGCAAGTCGACCCTGGCGCTGCAGACCAACCACAACTACGCCGCCCGCGGTCGTGTGGGCCGGCTGTTCACCAGCCACGACCGCGCCGGCGCCGCCCGCGTCTCCTCGCGGCTCGGCCTGATCCACGAGGCCGAGGAGGTCGGGCCCGACCTCGACTTCTGGCACTACGTCGTCGACGCCCTCACCCACGGCGCGCGGATCGACTACCTGATCTGCGACGAGGCGCAGTTCTACACGACCTTCCAGGTCGACCAGCTCGCGCGCATCGTCGACGAGCTCCAGATCGACGTCTTCTGCTTCGGCATCCTCACCGACTTCCGCACGACCCTGTTCCCCGGCTCGGCACGGCTGGTCGAGCTCGCCGACCGGATGCACACCCTCCAGGTGGAGGCGCTGTGCTGGTGCGGCAAGCGCGCCACCCACAACGCCCGCACCGAGAACGGCGAGATGGTCACCGAGGGCGACGTGGTCGTCGTCGGCGACGTCTCCGAGATCGACGAGGCGCCGCCGGAGATCGGCTACGAGGTGCTCTGCCGCCAGCACCACCGCCGAGGCCTCACCGCAGCCCGGGCCCGTGCGGTCTCGATGATCGGCGACACGCTGCCCTTCGGCTGAGCC
>CAZKZQ010000269.1:3857-5360 GCA_964557235.1 uncultured Nocardioidaceae bacterium | reverse complement strand
AGGTTGTACCAGCCCTGGTTCCACGCCCACGGGCGCACGGCCTCGGCGTGCTCCTCCTCGATCCGGAACACCTTGCGCGTGCCGGGGTCGTCGAACCGCAGGGCCTCGAGCACGAAGATGTAGACGTGCAGCAGCCCGGCCAGCGCGGCCAGCACCCACCCGATGTTCTCCATGCGGACAGCATGCCGTGCGCGCCGGCCGGGCGCGGGCCCTGCGGGACCCTCAGCAGGAGACCCGCGGGTTCCAGGGCTGGAAGACGCCGCGCGGGTTGGGCTCGAACAGCCAGGCGTGCAGGTCGTAGTGGATCGGCATGCCCTCCTCGTGACCGAGCATCGGCCCGTCGAACGGCCGGCCGAGCAGGCTGGGCCGGTCGTCCGCGGTCGCGAGGTCCTGGTCGGCGTCGAACTGGAACCACTCCGCGGCCCCGAGCGTGAGCCGGCCGTCGTCCCCGGGGACGTAGACCAGCACCGGCGGGTGCATCACGTCGATCGGTCCGGCGACGAGGTCGAGGTTGAAGTAGTGGTAGCCCATCCCGCCGGTGGCGGAGTCGACGCAGGAGGTGCCCTGGACGTAGCCCGCCGCCTCGGCGGCCGCCGGGCTGTCCTGCAGGGGTCGCAGCGACTTCTTCAGCTGGGCGAGCGTGGCGCTCTGGGACTTGGCGGTGCCGTGACCGTCGTCGACCTGGGAGGGGCCGGCGAGGGCTGACGGCGACGCGGCGAGGGCGATGCCGCCGGTGCCGAGCAGCGCGACGACGGCGACGCGGGCGAGCTTGTGCATGGGATGGTCCCTTCTCTCCGGCCCCGGGTGGGCCGCTCGAGGGACACGCTCGCCCGCGCCGCTTGGGCCGGGCTTGGACGTCGCTTGAGCGCGGGGTCGCCCCCGTGGTCGCTCAGCGGGTCGTTCAGCAGGTCACCTTGGGGTTCCAGGGCTGGAAGACGCCCCGCGGGTTGTTCTCGAAGAGCCAGGCGTGCAGGTCGTAGTGCACCGGCATGCCCGGTCCGTGGCCCAGCATCGGGCCGTCGAAGGGTCGGCCGAACAGCGTGGGCCGGTCGGCGTCGGTGCCCAGGTCCTGGTCGGCGTCGGCCTGGAACCACTCGGCCGCGCCGAGCGTGAGGCGGCCGTCGTCCCCGGGGACGTAGACGAGCACCGACGGGTGCAGGGGGTCGGGGGCCTGCATGGCGAGGCCGGGGTTGAGGTAGTGGACGCCCATGCCGCCGGCGGGGGACGCGGTGCACTCGCTGGCGAGGTGGTAGCCGGCGGCCTCGGCCGCCGCGGGGCTGTCCTGCAGGGGGCGCAGGCTCTTCTTCACCTGCGCGAGCGTGGCGTTCTGGGAGCCGGCGACCGAGCGGCCGTCGCCGTTGTCGGCGGACGCCGCGGAGGTGGTCGCGAGGGCTGCTCCGGCCGTGCAGAGGGCGACGGAGGCGGCGATGCGGGCGATGGCGTGCATGGTGAGTCCCTTCGGTCCGGCCCCGGGTGGGCCGTTCGTGGAGGACTCTCGCGGGA
>CAZKZQ010000269.1:0-3757 GCA_964557235.1 uncultured Nocardioidaceae bacterium | reverse complement strand
GAGTCCCTTCGGTCCGGCCCCGGGTGGGCCGTTCGTGGAGGACTCTCGCGGGACCCGCTTGCCGACGACTTGCGGACGACTTGCCGCCGCCAGGGGCGTCCGGTCAGCGCTCGCCGAGCTCCCGGCGCAAGCCGTCCTCGTGGTGCGCGAAGCCGCAGGCCGTCAGGAACCGCGTCGGGTTGCCCGGCCCCTCGCTCGACGGCACCCGGAGGCGCCGCCCGCCCGCGTCGGCGACCAGGTCGCAGACCAGCTCCACGGCCGCGCGCCCGACGCCCCTGCGCTGGAGCATCCGATCGACCAGCAGCGCCTCGAGCTCCCAGGTGGCGTCGGGTCCGGGCCGCGTCAGCACGAGCCCGGCCGGCTCGCCGTCGGCCTCGACCCCGCGCAGGACGCTGCCCGCGCCGAACTGCGCGGCGGCGTACACCTCCAGCGGCGGGCGGACGAACCGCTCCTGCGAGTGGTGCGTGCGCAGTGCGGAGTACGACGCCTGCGTGGTCGCGTCGAGCTCGACGAGTCGGACCGTGCCGACGCGGTGTCGCGGCCGGTCGTGCCAGAGGCGCCACTGCTCGGCGGTGGCGGCGTAGGACATGTTGTCGCTCCACACCCCGCGCCACAGGAAGGACTTGAGCGTGACGGCCTCGAAGACCAGCCCGATGCTCTCGAGCACGCGCTGCGAGGGGATGTTGAGCGGGTCGAGCTCGCCATAGAGGCGTTCGACCCCGATGCGTTCGACCAGGTCCTGCGCGAGCGCGCCCGCAGCCTCCCAGGAGTAGCCGCGCCCCCAGTGCTCGCGCGCCAGGGTGTAGCCGATCTCGGCGACCCCCCGCGTCTCGTCGATGTTGCACACGACGTCGCCGACGACCTGCCCCTCGACCTCGATGGCGAGGGTCGTCCAGCCACCGACGCGGAGGTCGTCGAGGTCGTCCTGGTCGCGGAACGACGTGACGGCCTTCTCGACCGGGTAGGGAACCTCCCAGAGCTGGTGCTTCGCGACCTCGGGGTCGGAGCGGTAGGCCGCGTGGACCGGACCGTCCGAGCTGCGCATGAGCCGGAGCGCGACGCGGTCGAGCCTGCGCGGGTAGGGCGTCACGCCCTCGGACCCAGCTCGACGGGGAGGTGCTCGTAGCCCCGCAGCACCTGGGTCTGCTTGCGCACCGGGGTGCCGGCCACGCGCAGGTCGGGGTAGCGCGCGTAGAGCTCGCGCAGCGCGACGCGTGCCTCCAGCCGCGCGAGCTGGGCGCCGAGGCAGAAGTGCGCGCCGAGGCTGAAGGCGAGGTGGTCGTGGGCGTTGGCGCGGCCGACGTCGAAGCGGTCGGGGTCGGCGAACACCTCGGGGTCGCGGTTGGCGCCGCCCAGCATGATCAGCACCGTCGTGCCGGCCGGCACCTCGATGCCGGCGACGCTCGTGTCGCGGACGGCGGTGCGCCCGGTGAGCTGCACGGGCGAGTCGTGGCGCAGCACCTCCTCCACGGCGTTGTCCCACAGCGACGGGTCGGCCAGGCAGCGGTCGCGCTCGTCGGGGTTCTCGTCGAGCCGCGCGACCGCGTTGCTGATCAGGTTGACCGTGGTCTCGAAGCCGGCGCCGAGCACGAGCAGCGCGATCATCCGCAGCTCGACCGCGGTCGGCCGCTCGGCCTCGGGCAGCGCGTCGGCGGAGCTGATGACGCTGCTGAGCAGGTCGTCGCCGGGGTTCGCGCGCAGGTCCGCGATGTGCTGGTCCATCGCGCGGTGCATGTCGGTGACGGCCCGCGTGGTGCCGAGGAACTCGCGGTAGCCGAGGCCGCCGTCGAGCTGCTTGGCGCCCTCGTTGCCCCAGGCGAGCACCTCGTCGCGGCGGTCGTCGGGGACCCCGAGGAGCTTGCTGATCACCGCGACGGGCAGTCGGGCGGAGAAGTGCTCGACCAGGTCGACGGTGCCGCCACCCTGCCCTTCGAGCTCGTCGAGCAGGGCCGTCGTCGTCGCGGTCACCGCGTCGGACAGCTGGGTCACCCGCCGCTGGGTGAAGTGCCGCGCGACCAGCCGCCGCAGGCGCGTGTGGTCGGGCGCGTCGAGGGCGAGCAGCGAGGGCGGGTCGACCGGCCCGACGTCGTACTCCGAGAGCGTGGCCAGGAAGATCGAGTGCAGCGGCTCGGGGAAGTGGGCGTTGGCCGCCGGCACCCCGAAGGCGTCGCTGCGCAGGATCTCCGCGGCGACCGCGTGCGACGCGGTCACCCGGAACGAGCCCTCGCCGAGGATCGCGCCCTGCTCGCGCACCCCGGCGTACGTCGACCACGGCTCGGCACGGGCCGCGGGGTCGGTCATCAGGCGGGCGATCGGGTTGCCGCGGCGGGACTCGCGCGCGTTGAGCGCGCGGATGATGCCGTGGGCGAGGACCCAGCGCACCGACTGGCGGGGGAGGGTGACCACGGTGGTCGAGCCCAGCCGAGACCTCATGAAGGCTCCAGGGCGCCGGCGATCAGCTGCTCGAGGGGCACGTCGGGGGAGAGCTCGAGCCCGCGGGCCGCGGCCAGGCCGTGGATCTGCATCCAGATCGCCTCACTGAGCAGGCCGGCGAACACCTCGCCGGTGGGGGTCGGGTCCTCACGCGAGAGCCATCGGACCACGGCGGCCATCACCATGCCGATGAAGCCGAACACCAGCGGGTCCAGGGAGGCCTGGAGGTCCTCGTCGGCCTCGAACCCGAGGACCGTCGTGGCCAGCGCGATGATGTCGCGGATCTGGCGTGCCAGGCTGCCGATCGCCTGGTCGGTGGGGCTGCCCGGGAGGCCGAGCGGCTGCTGGTGGACGACGCGGTGCAGGGCGGGGTGGGCCGAGGCCCAGTCGACGTAGGCCCCGACGATGCGGCGGATGATCTCGACCGGCGTGCCGTCGAGGGTGACGCGCGGGAGCAGCACCTCCTGGAGGTGCTCGAAGATCCGGCCGCGGATCGCCAGGTCGAGGTCGGCCCGGTCGTCGAAGTGGCGGTAGAGCACCGTGCGGCTCAGGCCGGCGCGGCCGGCGATGTCGGCGACCGAGACCTCGCTGCCGACCGGTGCGGCTTCGATCGCGGTGATCGCGGCGTCGAGGATCGCGACCCGCCGCTCCTCGTTGTGGCGGTCCCAGCGCGACTGCCGACCGTCGGTCTTGTCGCTCTGGCCGGCCATGTCGCACGCCCCGCTCATGTCGCTCCGTCGTCGGACGACCGCAGGATAGCGGGGCAGACCGGTCAGCCCCGCCGCCGACGTGGTGCCAGCAGCCGGAGCGGCCGCGGGGCAGCGGTGGCCTCCGGGCTCGGGTGCTCGGCCTCGGTCGCGATGCGGCGCAGCTCGTCGAGGTCGACGATGGTGGCCCGCACCCGGCCCTGGACCTCGCCGCGGCGCCGCTCCTCGGCGTCGATCGCGCGCCAGCCGGTGAGACCGATCGCGCCCGGCACCGGACCGGGGACCGCCTCGGGCGCGGGCAGCCCGGCGTCCAGGTCGTCGAGGATCGACGTCACGGTCTCGGTCGCGCACGACTTGTTGGTGCCGATGAAGCCGCGGGGTCCGCGCTTGATCCAGCCGACGACGTACGTCCCCGGCTCGACCCGGCCGCCCTCGTGCGGCACGGTGCCGCTCGCCTCGTCGAAGGGCAGGCCAGGCACGGGCGCGCCGCGGAACCCGACCGACCGCACGACCAGCCCGGCCTCCAGCACCTCGGTCACCCCGTCGCGGGCGACCTCGAGTCCCTCGACGTGGTCGGTCCCGACCACCCGGGTCGGGGTCGCGTGGAACCGCAGCAC
>CAZKZQ010000268.1:0-5365 GCA_964557235.1 uncultured Nocardioidaceae bacterium | reverse complement strand
GTCTTGCCGGCGCCGTTGGGGCCGAGGACCACCCAGCGCTCGTCCTCCTCGACGACCCAGTCGATCGAGTCGAGCAGGGTCGCCGCGCCGCGTCGGACCGAGACCGCCTTGAACTGGACCACCGGCTCCATCACGTCGGCCACCCTACGTCGCTCGGCGGGGCCCGCTGGCGGCGGCTCGCTACGCTGCCGAGGTGGATCGCGAGCACCCTTCCTGGGAGCGCTGGCAGGCCGAGCTGGCCGCCGGCAGCCCTCCCGCACCCACACGGCGCCGCGTCGGCGTCCAGGACGACCCCGACGCGCACGCAGCCGTCGGTCTGGCGCTGTGGTGCGACGCGTGGCTCCAGGGCGCGGCCAGCCTCGACGACGCGGCCGACCACCTCGCCGCCGGGCACGTCGTCCACCTGCTCGACGCCGGCGACGGGCCCGAGCCGCTGATCATCGGCCTCGGGCGCCTGCGCGGCCTCGGTGCCACCGCGGCCGGTCTCGCCCTGCCGGTGCCCGGCGACCCGATCGGCCTGGCCGGGCCGCCCGCGTTCAACGCCTCGGCCCTCGAGGCCGGTGCGGCCGTGCTGCTCGACGGGGCCGACGCCGGGCTGGTGCCCGAGAGCCTCGGCTCCTCCACCACCTGGCACCTCCTCCCGGCCGTGACGCGCCGGCCGACCCTGGACCCCGGCGAGGCCGACCGCGGCCTGCGCGCAGCGCTCCCCCGGGTGGCCGACGACCTCGCCGCGCTCGACGTCGCCCGATGGCGTCCCGAGGTCGCCGACGCGCTGCTCAACCTGCGTCGCGAGCAGGACCTCGACCTCCCCGCCCACGTCGCCGGACGAGCTGCGCGCATGCTCGTGCTCGGCCTGCGCTGCCTCGACATCGTCGCCCTCGCGACCGAGGACGACGGCGGTGCGGTGACCGCCGGCGAGGCCGACCGACGCCGGGCGGCGCTGGAGGACCTGGGGGCCGCGGCACGACGCGCGGTCGTCGCGGCGACCTGCGCCCCGGCGTACTGAGACCCTCGACTAGCCTGACGCCGTGACCGTGGACGACCACGAGACGCCCAAGACGCTGCTGATCACGCTGACCGGCACCGACCGGCCAGGCGTCACCGCCGGACTCTTCAGCACCTTGTCCCGCTACGGCGTCGAGGTGCTCGACATCGAGCAGATCGTGCTGCGCGGGTGCCTGATCCTCGGCATCCTCGTGACCGCGCCCAAGCAGTGGAAGGACCTGCGCTCCGCCGTCGAGGCCGAGGCGGACGCGCTCGGGCTCGGCGTCACCGTCGACAAGGGCCATGGCGACAACGAGCGCCGCCGCGCGGGCCGCTCGCACGTCACCGTGCTCGGCAGTCCCCTCAAGGCCTCGGCCATCACCGCGGTCGCCGGTCGGATCGCCGACATCGGCGGCAACATCGACCGCATCGAGCGCATGGCGCGCTATCCCGTCACCGCGATCGAGCTGCACGTCTCCGGTGCCGACAACCACCGGCTGCGGCTGCTGCTTGCCGAGGAGGCGGCCCGTCACCGCGTCGACATCGCCGTGCAGCCGGCCAACCTGCTGCGCCACGGAGCCCGGCTCGTCGTGATGGACGTCGACTCGACCCTGATCCAGGGCGAGGTGATCGAGATGCTCGCCGAGCGCGCGGGCTGCCTCGACGAGGTGGCGGCGGTGACCACGGCCGCGATGCACGGAGAGCTGGACTTCGGCGAGTCGCTCAGCCGTCGGGTGGCGCTGCTCGACGGGCTCGACGCCTCCGCGCTCGACGACGTCTACGACAACCTCGTGCTCACCCCCGGCGCGCGCACCCTCGTGCGCACGCTCAAGCGGCTCGGCTACCGCTTCGCGATCGTCTCCGGTGGGTTCAGCCAGATCACCGACCGCCTGGCCGCTGAGCTCGGCATCGACTTCGCGGCCGCCAACGAGCTGGAGATCGTGGGCGGGCGCCTCACCGGCCGCATCGTGGGACCCGTGGTGGACCGCCAGGGCAAGGCCGACGCGCTGCGCCGCTTCGCTGCCGAGGTCGGCGTGACCCCGGCCGCGACCGTCGCGATCGGCGACGGGGCCAACGACCTCGACATGCTCGCCGCCGCCGGGCTGGGCGTGGCGTTCAACGCCAAGCCGGTCGTGCAGCAGGCGGCCGACACCACCGTCAACGTGCCGTTCCTGGACACGGTGATCTACCTGCTCGGGATCAGTCGTGAGGAGGTCGAGGCGGCTGACGCCGAGGCCGGCATCGTGACCCCCGCACCGCCCCTGCTGACGACGCCCTGAACCTCAGCTGCTGCCGTCGCGGAAGTGCGTCGGGAGCGCGCTGAGCATGTCGAGGTCGGACCACGCCACCGAGGTCTCGTAGACCGCGAACGCGCCCGGGAGCAGGCCGTTGAGCAGCTGCTGGAGCACCTCGGTCGAGCCGTCGGCGTCGGCGAGCACCGACGCGAGGTAGGCGACCGACGGGTTGTGGCCGATCAGGAGCACCGTCCGTGCGGTGTCGGGCACCGCACGGAGCACGAGCAGCAGGCTGTCCGGCGCGGCGGCGTACACCCCCTGCTCGAGGCTCACGCGGACGTCGGCGGGGTGCCCCAGGCCGCGGGCGACCTCGTCCCAGGTCTCGGTGCAGCGGACGGCCGGCGAGAGCAGGACGTGGTCCGGGACGACCCCGATCGAGCGGAGGAACTCCCCCGCCTCGGCCGCGGTCGCGCGTCCCCGCGGGGTCAGCGGACGGTCGACGTCACGATCGGCATGCGGGTGCGCCTCCGCATGCCGCATGATGACCAGCCGTCGTGCGTCCACGGCGCCAGTGTGACAGCCGAATTCCCGCTCGAAGTGGCCTATGTCCTGATTTTTGATGGTCTCGCGCGACGTGGCTGCCGATTTGTCCGTTCGGCGAGGTTCGGGTAGTCCGGGCGCGGGTGAACCCGGTCCGCCGTTCAGAGCCCCATGGCGTGGAAGCCGCCATCGACGTGCACGATCTCGCCGGTCGTCGCCGGGAAGAAGTCGCTCAGGAGCGCCACGACCGCGCGCGCGGTCGGCTCGGTGTCGGACTCCTCCCACCCCAGGGGCGCGCGGTCCTTCCAGGACGACTCCAGGCTCTCGAAGCCGGGGATCGCCTTGGCCGCGAGCGTGCGCAGCGGACCCGCGGAGACCAGGTTGACCCGCACGCCGTGCGGGCCGAGGTCGCGGGCGAGGTAGCGCGAGCAGGACTCGAGCCCTGCCTTGGCCACGCCCATCCAGTCGTACGCCGGCCACGCGACGCCGGCGTCGAAGGTCAGGCCGACGACCGAGCCGCCCTTGTCCTTCATCAGCGGCAGGCAGGCCTTGCTCAGCGACATCAGGGAGTACGCCGAGACCTGCACCGCCTGTGCGACGTCGTCCCACGGGCCGCGCAGGAAGTCGCCGCCGAGCAGCGTCTCCGGGTTGCCGTAGGCGATCGAGTGCACGACGCCGTCGAGGCCGTCGAGGTGCTCACCGAGCAGCTGGGGCAGCCGCTCGAGGTGCTCCTGGTCGGTGACGTCGAGCTCGATCACCGGCGCCGGCTCCGGGAGACGCGCGGCGATGCGCTGCGTGATGCGGAGGGCACGCCCGAAGTTGGAGATCACCACCTGCGCGCCCTGCTCCTGCGCGACGCGTGCCGCGGCGAAGCCGATGGAGGCGTCGGTGGTCACGCCGGCGACGAGGATGCGCTTGCCGTCGAGGATGCCCATGGTTGGTCTCTCCTTGTGCTGCAGAGGATCTGCGGTCGGGTGCGGGTCAGTGGCCCATGCCGAGGCCGCCGTCGACGGGGATCACGGCCCCGGTGACGTAGCCGGCGGCGTCGCCGGCCAGCCACGTGACGGTGCCGGCGACCTCCTCGGAGGAGGCGTAGCGGCCGAGCGGGATCTGGGCGAGGTACGTCGAGCGGAGCTCGTCGCTGAGCGTCTCGGTCATCTCGGTCTCGACGAAGCCGGGGGCCACCACGTTGGCGGTGATGCCGCGGCTGCCGAGCTCACGGGCGATGGAGCGGGCCATGCCGACGAGACCGGACTTGGACGCGGCGTAGTTGACCTGGCCCGCGGAGCCGAGGAGGCCGACGACGGAGGAGATGAAGACGATGCGGCCCTTGCGCTGACGGAGCATGCCGCGTGCGGCACGCTTCGCGACGCGGAAGGACCCGGTGAGGTTCGTGTCGATCACGCGGTCCCAGGCGGCGTCGTCCATGCGCAGCAGGAGGGTGTCGTCGGTGATGCCGGCGTTGGCGACCAGCACCTCGACGGGGCCCTGGGCCGCCTCGATCTCGGAGAAGGCACGGTCGACGTCCTCCGACGAGGTCACGTCGCACTTGACCGCCAGGAACCCCTCGGGCGGCTCACCCGAGCGATAGGTGATCGCGACGTCGTCGCCCAGCGCGCGGAACGCCTCGGCGATGGCGCGTCCGATGCCCCGGTTGCCTCCGGTCACCAGCACGGATCTCGGCACGTCAGGAACCCCTTCCGGTCGCCTCTGCGGTCTGTCGTCGACGCTAGGTGCTACCGGTGGGTACCCGAAATCGGGCCGGCGATCAGGGTGGTCAGTCGATGTCGCCGTCGTCCTCGAGGCGGAAGCCGACCTTGAGCCCGACCTGGAAGTGCTCCACGGTGCCGTCCTGGACGTGTCCGCGGATCTGGGTCACCTCGAACCAGTCGATGTGGCGCAGGGACGTGGCAGCCCTCTCGATGCCGTTGCGGATCGCGGTGTCGACGCTGTCCTTGGAGGTGCCGACGATCTCGGTGACGCGGTAGGTCCGGTTGCTCATGGGGTCAGGCTAGTCACACTCCACGGCATGGGTTCGCGTTGCCCTGCGAGGTAGGTTCGCAGGGTGCGGAAGAAGCCGGACGACTCGGTCAGGATCACCACCGCGACAGTCCCTCGGAGCCAGGACATCGCGGCGCGGCAGCGTCGCTACCTGTTCTCCATGAGCATCCGCACGATCTGCTTCGTGCTCGCCATCATCTTCCGCGAGACCCCTGCCACCTGGTTCTTCGTGGCGGGCGCGGTCTTCCTGCCCTACGTCGCGGTCGTCATCGCCAACGCGGGCGCCTCTCCGGACCCGGGCGGGCCCGAGGCCTACGTCCCCGAGCGTCCCGAGCTCGAGAGCAACCGCAGCGCGCGACCGCTCGACTGAGCCTCGCTCAGCCGCCGATGGCCGACATGGGACGCGTCGGCTGGAGGAACGACGGGTCGTCGATGCCGTGCCCCGGAAGCTTGGTGGCCATCGCGCGCTGCCAGCGCTGCGCGATCTCCTCGTCGCTGGCCCCACCACGCAGGGCGGCGCGCAGGTCGGACTCGTCGCGGGCGAACAGGCAGTTGCGCACCTGACCGTCGGCGGTGAGCCGCACGCGGTCGCAGTCGCCGCAGAA
>CAZKZQ010000267.1:0-5368 GCA_964557235.1 uncultured Nocardioidaceae bacterium | reverse complement strand
CGACTTCACCGTCGACTGGGTGCACCTCAAGCTCAACGACCAGGCGCAGCGCACCATCCTGTGCAAGGACCCCTTCCGGGCCCACGACGAGCGGGTCCAGAAGCTGATCGAGGGCATGTAGACCATCGGCGACCACGTCTGGACCTGCCTGAAGGCGACTTTGCCCGGGGCAGTTAGTGTGGCCCGTCGAGCCAGTCGCCAACTCCTCAGGAGATCCATGCTTCGCCGTACTGCCGCGGCTCTCGTCGCGGCCCTCGTCCTCACCGGCACCGCGGCCTGCGGTGACGACTCCGACGCGTCGGGGGGTGAGAACATCACCGGCGTCTCGGTGTCCGGCGCCCTGGGCAAGGAGCCCAAGGTCACCACCAAGAAGTTCGACGTCAAGAAGCTCACCAGCGCCGAGCTGGTCGTGGGCGACGGCGACGAGATCGACGAGAAGTCCGTGGTCTCCGCCCGCATCGGCATCTTCGACAGCGACGGCAAGCTCGTCCAGGGCAACTACGACGCCAACGAGCCGCAGCAGATCGACCTGGCGTCGGAGACCGGCCCCGCGGTCAAGGAGCTGATCGGATCGCACATCGGCAGCCGGGTCGCGGTCGCCGCGCCCGTCACCGACGTGGCCGGAGCCCAGGGCGCACCCCAGGTCGGGCTCGAGCCCGACGAGTCGATGCTCTTCGTCTTCGACATCCTCAAGGCCCTCCCGCCGGTGCCGACCGGCCCCGAGGGCAAGGCGGTCGACCCGCCGGCCGACGCCCCCAAGGTCGAGGCGGACGGCGACAAGGTCACCGGTCTGGACTTCTCCTCGGCGCCCAAGAAGCAGCCCACCAAGCTCCAGGTCATCCCGCTGGTCGAGGGCACGGGCCCCGCGGTCAAGGAGGGCGACAACCTCAAGGTCAACTACTTCGGTGCGGTCTGGGGCAAGGGCGACAAGCCCTTCGACAGCAGCTTCGAGCGCGGCTCGCCGGCCGACTTCCAGCTCAGCAAGGGCAGCCTGATCGACGGCTGGGTCCAGGGCCTGGTCGGGATCAAGCAGGGCAGCCGCGTCATGCTGGTGATCCCCGCCGACCTCGGTTACGGTGACGCGGGCCAGCCGCCGGACATCCCGGGTGGCGCGACCCTCGTGTTCGTCATCGACGTCCTCCAGGCGAGCTGACCGACCTCTTACACGGCGAGGAGCTCGCAGGACCATGTCGGCGCGCAAGACCGAGCGGCTGATGAACCTGCTCATCATGCTGCTCAACTCGCGCGGCTACGTCACCAAGCAGCGGCTGCGCGAGAGCTTCCCGGAGTACGCCGCGGCGCGCACCGACGAGGCCTTCGAGAAGATGTTCGAGCGCGACAAGGACGACCTGCGCGCGCTCGGCGTGCCGATCGAGGTGGGCAGCCACGACGCCTACTTCGAGGACGAGCCGGGCTATCGCATCCCGCGCCAGGAGTTCGAGCTCCCGCCGATCGCGCTGGAGGCCGACGAGGCCGCCGTGTGCGGGCTGGCGGCGCGGGTGTGGCAGCACGCCGGCCTGGCCGACAGCACCGAGGACGCGCTGCGCAAGCTCGCCGCCGACGGGGTCGAGACCGACCGCTCGGCGCAGGCGCTCATCGCGGCCCCGCAGCTCGACGCCGACGAGCCGTCGGTGGAGGCGTTCATGCAGGCGGTCTCCGAGCGCCGCGTCGTGCACTTCGGCTATCGCAAGAGCCCTGCGGCCCCGCGCGAGGAGCGCAGCCTCGAGCCCTGGCGCCTGGTGAGCTATCGCGGCCGCTGGTACGTCGTCGGCCGCGACCAGCTGCGCGGCGCCCAGCGCACCTTCCGGATCAGCCGCGTCGACGGCGAGGTCGAGCTGGTCGGCGAGCCCGGCGCCTTCGCGGTGCCCGACGGCATCGACGCGGAGTCGATGACCCGCCACCTGGCCGCCGACACGCCCGAGCGGGAGGCCGTCCTCCGCGTCCGCGAGGGCCGCGGCATCACGCTGCGGCGGCGGGCGCTGTCGGTCGAGCCCGACGGCGACGGGTGGGACCGGGTGACCGTGCCCCTCGGCCGGGTCAGCGCCCTCGTCGCCGAGCTGGCGCGGCTGGGCGACCAGGCGGTCGTCCTCGCACCCGACGACGTCCGGGAGGCCCTGGTGGGGCGTCTGCGGGCCGCGGCCGGGGCGGCGGGCGTCTCGTGACCACCTCCAACGACCAGATCGAGCGGCTGCTCGCCCTCGTGCCCTACCTCCAGCGCAAGGGCGAGGTGTCGATGGCCGAGGCGGCGACCCGCTTCGGGGTCTCCGAGCGCGTCATCGAGCGCGACCTGAGCGTGCTCATGATGTGCGGGCTGCCGGGCCTGCTGCCGGGCGAGATCATCGACTTCGACTTCGAGGCGCTCGAGGACGACCGGGTGATCCGGATCCGCGACGCCGACTTCCTGGCCCGCCCCCTGCGCCTGGGCAACCTCGAGGCGGTCGCGCTCGTCGCCGCCCTGCGCGCCCTGCGCGAGGGCACCCGGCCCGCCGAGCGCGAGGTGGTCGACCGCACCCTGGCCAAGATCAGCAACGCCGTCGGCGGCGTCGCCGAGGCGGTCAACGTGCAGACGGTGGTCTCCGAGGCCGTCCGCGACCTCGCCGACCGCCTCGCCCGCGCGGCCCGCGACCGTCGGCAGGTGCGCCTGGAGCACGTCTCCGCGGTGCGCGACGAGGTGACCACCCGCGTCGTCGACCCGGTGACGGTCTCGGCGGCCGAGGGGCACCTCTACCTCGACGCCTGGGACCACCGCTCCGGCGAGCAGCGGCTGTTCCGCATCGACCGCATCGTCGGGGCCGAGGTGCTCGACACGACGGTCGAGACGACCGCACCCGCCCAGGACCTCTCCCACGGCGCCTTCCGCCCCGACGAGACGGCCCCGCGCGCCGTCGTCCGCATCGCGGCGAGCGCGGCGTGGGTGGGGGAGTACTACCCGGTCGAGGGGTCGGTCCCGGTGACCGAGGGACCGTTCGCCGGCGGTCTGGACCTCACCCTGCCCCTGGGCGACGAGGAGTGGCTCGTCGGCCTGCTGCTCGGGCTCGGCGGAGAGGCCGAGGTGCTCGACCCGCCCGAGCTGGGCGAACGCGTCCGCGAGGCCGCGCGACGCGCTCTCGCGGCGTACTCCTGAGGTCGCAGACCCGCCCCGCGTAGGATGGCGAGGTCAGCGCACCTCCCCGACACGCGAAGGCAGAACCTCTCATGGGCAACCTGGGTCCGACCGAGATCATCCTCATCCTCCTGGTGCTCGTGCTGCTCTTCGGCGCCAAGAAGCTCCCCGAGCTGGCCCGCGGCAGCGGCCGAGCACTGCGCATCTTCAAGGCCGAGACCAAGGGCCTGATGAGCGACGACGACGAGGACGAGGCGCGGGACAAGCGCGAGCCGCAGGACCGCACGCAGGCCGAGCGCCGCGAGCTCGACCGCGGTCCGGTGCAGGCCGACTCCGTGCGCACCGACGTCTCCTACGACGACCAGCGCCGCCCCGAGACCGACCGCTGACCCAGGCGTGAGCATCGCCACCAGCGTCGTCCGGATGTTCCGGGCGGCGCCCCAGTCACCTGTCGGCGCCGACGGCACGATGGCGCTGGCCGACCACCTGCGCGAGCTGCGCGCGCGCATCCTGCGCTCGGTGGTCGTGGTGACGCTCGCGATGGTGGCGGGGCTGTTCTTCTTCGACCAGCTGCTCGACCTGGTCTTCCGTCCCTACCAGCAGGCGCTCGACGCGCTGCCCGGCAGCGTCGACTCCAAGGCCTACGTCAAGGGTGCCGGCGGCCCGCTGCTGCTGCACCTCAAGCTCGCCGGCATCGCCGGCGTCGTCCTGACCAGCCCCTACTGGCTCTACCAGATCTGGGCGTTCATCCTGCCCGGGCTGCACTCCCACGAGCGCAAGTGGTCGCGCGTCTTCGCGGCCGTCGCGGGGCCGCTGTTCGTCCTCGGCGTCACGACCGGCTACTACGTGCTCCCCAAGGGGCTCGAGGTCCTGATCGGCTTCACCCCCGACCGGCTGGAGAACCTGGTCGAGTTCGGGGAGTACTTCTCGTTCTTCACCCGCATGCTGCTGGTCTTCGGCGTGGCCTTCGAGATCCCGCTGTTCGTGGTCCTGCTCAACCTGGCCGGCATCGTGCGCGGCCGTGCGCTGGCCGAGCACCGCCCCTGGATCATCCTCGGCGTCTTCGTGTTCGCCGCGGTCGCGACGCCCTCGACCGACCCGTTCTCGATGCTCATGCTCGCCCTGCCGATGACGCTGCTGTTCCTCGTCTCCGAGGTGGTCACCCGCGGCATCGACAAGCGCCGCGACCGGGCCGCACGCGACGAGCTCGGCGGTGACGTCGCCGACGACGAGGCGTCGGTGATCGACCACCGCCCCGACGAGATCCGGCGCTCCGACCTCGACGAGGACGACTGAGTGGGGGTCGAGCACGTCGTCGCCGTCGACGCCTTCGACCTGCCGGACTGGCTGGGGGAGCGGCCGGTCGTGTGGACGACCGAGACCACGATCGGCAACCCCCAGGTGCCCGGGGCGCTGCTCTCCGGGGACGACTCCCTCTCGTGCGACCTCCTGGCCTGCGACCGGGCGCACCCCGCCCCGGTGATCCCCGAGGCGTGGCGGCGCGAGGCGCACTCGGCCTGGGCGATGGGCCAGGTGCTGATCCTCTCCCTCGACGACCGGCTCACCCTGGTCACGCCCGGCGTCACGGTCTCGGTCGACGCGGCGCTCGAGTCGCTGAGACGCCTCGCGCGAGCCGTCGGGGCGCGCCCGTCGTCGTACTCCGCGCTGGTCCGGCTCTGATCCCGCCTCGTCCGCTCGCGGACGCGGCATGGCGCGTCCGCAACCGGACGAGGCGCCCTAGGGTGGTGGCGTGGCCCGTGAGATCGCCCTGCTGACCAACCCGGCCTCCGGCAAGGGGATGGCCCGCCGCACCGCAGCGATCGCCCTGCCACGGCTGACCGAGGCCGGCTTCAAGGTCCGCGAGCTCGAGGGGCGCGACGTCTCCGAGGCCGAGGACCTCGCCCGGCAGGCGGTCTCCGACGGGGTCGAGGCGCTCGTGGTGGTCGGCGGCGACGGGCTCGTGCACCTCGCCGTCCAGGCCCTCGCCCACACCGACACCGCCCTCGGGATCATCCCGGCCGGCACGGGCAACGACGCGGCGCGCTACCTCGACGTGCCGCGCAGCGACCCCCAGCTGGCCGCCGACGTCGTGGTCGCCAGCCGCGTGCGCAGGGTCGACCTCGCACGGACGGGCGGTCGCTACTTCTTCTGCGTGCTCTCGGCCGGGTTCGACGCCGTGGTCAACGAGCGGGCCAACCGGATGCGCTGGCCCACCGGCCAGATGAAGTACAACCTGGCGACCCTCGCCGAGCTGCGCGTCTTCCA
>CAZKZQ010000266.1:0-5425 GCA_964557235.1 uncultured Nocardioidaceae bacterium | reverse complement strand
GACGACGACGACACCGAGGGGCACGGCGCGCGCGCCAGCCACTGACGGGCGCGGTCCAGCAGCGAGGGAGGGCTGCTGGGCCGTCCGGGGTCAGAGACCCAGCGACGCCCCGGTCAGGCGGGCCACGTCGCCCGGGTCGCCGTCGAGGTCGACGACGCTCTGCGGCTGACGGCCATAGAGGAAGAGCACGATCTCGGCCGGCGTGCCCCGCAGGACGACGTCGCCGGTCCGTCGTGGCGCCGGTCGGACGCGCGCACGGCCACGGGCGTCCGAGCGCTCGGCGACGACCCCGACGGGGGACTGCACCCCGAGCCCGCGCCCGAGCGTGCGGACCAGGTGCCACAAGGTGTCCTGCGACTTCCGCGGCAGGTCGCGCGGCTCCCACGTCTCCTGGGCGCGGCGCACGTCCTCGTGGTGGACGAAGTACTCCGCGATGTTGGCGATGCCGCCGAGGACCGGCACGGCGAACGGCGACCACAGCGGCGGTCCCGTGCGCACCCGCTCGACGAGCTCGGCGAAGTCCGAGCGCGCGGCACGCTCCTGCGCCTTCTCCAGTTGACGCTCGAGCGGCGGCACGAGGATGCCGGCGGCCGCCGGGTGGCGCTCGCGCACGAGCAGGTGCGCGAAGAGGTCGTGCACGGTCCAGTCGCCGCAGAGGGTCGGGGCGTCGGGGCCGACCTCGAGCGCCAGCGCGCAGAGGGCGGCACGCTCGGTGGCGGCGAGGGAGGTCACCGAGGAAGTCTAGGAGGGCGGCGACCGCCCGCCTCCCGGGGAGGGAACAAACCGGGCCGCGTGAGAGGTTGGGCCGATCACCACCGCCGCACGTCCCGTGCCGACCCGAGGAGAGCTGTGCCCGACCGACCCCGCCGTCCCCGGGGGACGCTGCGTCGTGGCTTCGGCGTCCTCGCGGTGGCGATCCGCCAGGAGAAGGCGATGTTCGCGGTCTCCACGCTGGGCGCGCTGCTCTTCGGCGGCCTGACGGTCGCCGACGCCTGGGTCCTCGGCTGGTCGACCGACCACGTGGTGCTGCCGGCGTTCGAGACGGGTGTGACCCCGCAGGGAGCGCTGATCACCAGCGTCGCGCTCTTCATCGGGGTCGCGATCGTGCGCGGGGTCAGCATCGTGGCCCGTCGGTGGGGAGCCGGCGTCATGCAGTACCGCATGCAGGCCCACGACCGCCGCGCGGTCACCCGGCAGTACCTCTCCCTGCCCCTCAGCTGGCACCAGAAGCACCCGACCGGCGAGCTGCTCTCCAACGCCGCCTCCGACGTCGAGGCCGCCTGGGGACCGATCGCGCCGCTCCCGATGGCGGTCGGCACCGCCGCGATGATCGTCATCGCCGTCGGCCAGATGCTGGTCACCGATCTCGTGCTCGCCCTGGTCGGCCTGTCGGTGTTCCCGCTCGTCGTGCTGAGCAACCTGGTCTTCCAGCACTACCAGTCGCCGCTGATGACGCGGGCCCAGGCGCTGCGCGCGGAGCTCAGCGAGATCGCGCACGAGTCCTTCGACGGCGCACTCGTGGTCAAGTCCCTGGGCCGCGAGGGCGAGGAGACAGCGCGGTTCGGCGCCAAGGCCCGCCAGCTGCGCGACGTCTCGATCCGCGCGGGTCAGGTGCGCGCCGTCTTCGACCCGCTCCTGGAGACGCTCCCCAACCTCGGGGTCCTCGCGGTCCTGCTCGTGGGTGTCCACCGCGTCTCCACCGGCGACGTGCCTCCCGGTGACGTGGTCAACATCGCCTACCTCCTCACCGTGGTGGCGTTCCCGATCCGGTCGTTCGGCTGGCTGCTGGGCGAGTTCCCGCGCAGCGTGGTCGGGTTCGACCGCGTGCGCTCGGTGCTGGCCGAGGTCTCCGGGGTGTCGTACGGCGACGCGCGGCTGGGCGGCCGCGGCGCCTCAGGTGCCGGGGCGCGTCTGGAGGTCGACCACCTGGCCTACGCCCACGTGCCCGGGCTCGACGTGCTGCGCGACGTGACCTTCACCGTGGAGCCCGGCCGCACGCTGGCGATCGTCGGGGCGACCGCCTCCGGCAAGAGCACGCTCGCGACCCTGCTGTTCCGGCTGGTCGACCCCGACGACGGGGCCATCCGCGTCGACGGCGTGGACCTGCGCGACCTGGCGCCCGGGGCGCTCGCCGAGGTGGCCGCGCTCGTGCCCCAGACCGCGTTCCTCTTCGACGACACCGTCCGGGACAACGTGACCCTCGGCGGACCGTGGACCGACGACGAGGTGTGGCGCGCCCTGCGGGTCGCCCAGGCCGAGGGGTTCGTGCGCGCGCTGCCCGGTGGGCTCGACGCCCGTCTCGGCGAGCGTGGGACCACGTTGTCGGGTGGTCAGCGCCAGCGGCTCTCGCTGGCCCGTGCCCTCGTGCGCTCGCCCCGCCTGCTCGTGATGGACGACGCGACGTCGGCGGTCGACCCCGAGGTCGAGGCTCGCATCCTCGCCGCCCTCCGCGAGGGGGCCGGCGGCGCGAGCGTGGTCGTCGTCGCCTATCGCAAGGCGACCATCGGCCTGGCCGACGAGGTCGTGTTCCTGCGCGACGGGGTCGTCGCCGACCAGGGCACCCACCGCGAGCTGCTGCGCCGCAACGCGGACTACGCCGACCTGGTCAACGCCTATGAGGCGACCGACCCCGCGGAGGAGTCCGAGGTGGTCGTCGGATGAGCATGCGCAACGCGCCCCCTGAGGTCGCCGACCGCGACGGCGCCCTGCGCAGCGGTGACGCCACGTCGGCCTGGCACGTGCTGCGCCGCGGCGCCGAGCTCTCGCCCGAGCTGACCCGCGGTGTCGGGGTGACCCTGCTCTTCGCGCTGTTCGCCACGCTCGGGCGCGTCGTCATCCCGATCGCGGTCCAGCAGATCGTGGACAACGGCATCGCCGGCGAGGACGGCCCCGACCCGGGCTTCGTCGCGGGAGCCGTGGCCGTGACCGCGCTGGCGCTGCTGGTGACGGGCGTGTGCTCGACCATGATGACCGCGCGGCTGTTCCGGGCTGCCGAGTCGGGCCTCGCGACCCTGCGCACCAAGGCCTTCCGCCACGTGCACGACCTGCCCGTCCTCACCCAGAACACCGAGCGCCGCGGCGCCTTGGTGTCGCGGGTGACCAACGACGTCGACCAGGTCTCGCAGTTCCTCATCTTCGGCGGCCTCATCGCGGTCGTCAGCGTCGGGCAGGTGCTCGTCGCGACGGTCGTGATGTACGTCTACTCCTGGCAGCTGGCGACCGTCGTGTGGCTCTGCTTCCTCCCGCTGTTCCTCAGCCTGCGCTACTTCCAGAAGCGCCTCTCCGCGGCCTACGCCACGGTCCGGCGACAGGTCGGCGTGCTGCTGTCCGCGATCTCCGAGCCCGTGGTCGGAGCCCCCGTCGTCCGTGCGTACGCCGTGGAGTCGCGCACGCAGGCACGCATCGACGAGGCGGTGTCGGTCCACCTCGAGGCGAGCAGCCGCGCGCAGGGCCTGACCGCCTTCTCCTTCTCGCTCGGCGGCGTCTCGGCCGGGTTCGCCAACGCGGGCGTGATCGCGGTCGGCGTGCTGCTCGGCGTCGACGGCCACGTGAGCAGCGGCACCGTGCTCGCCTTCGCGTTCCTGGTGACGCTGTTCGTCGGCCCGATCCAGATGGGCACCCAGGTGCTCACCGACGCGCAGAACGCCTTCGCGGGCTGGCGTCGCGTGATCGGCATCCTCGACACCCCTGCCGACGTGGCCGACCCGGGGGAGCGGGGCACGCCCCTGCCCGCGGGGCACCTGCCGGTGATGTTCCGCTCGGTCACCTACGCCTATCCCGCCGGGCCGACGGTCCTGCACGAGGTCGACCTCGAGATCGAGCCGACCACCCGGGTCGCCGTCGTGGGCGAGACCGGGTCGGGCAAGACCACGATCGCCAAGCTCCTCACCCGCCTGATGGACCCCGTGTCCGGGCAGGTGTGCCTGGGCGGCGTGGACCTGCGCGACGTGCCGTTCGACGACCTACGGCGCCACGTCCTCCTCGTGCCGCAGGAGGGCTTCCTGTTCGACGCGACCCTGCGCGAGAACCTGCGCTACGGCCTGGTCGACGCCGACGACGAGCAGATGCTGCGTGCCGTCGCCGAGCTCGACCTGTCCGACTGGCTGGCGACCCTGCCGGACGGGCTCGACACCCGGGTCGGGCAGCGCGGCGAGTCCATGTCGGCCGGCGAGCGCCAGCTCGTCGCCCTCGTGCGCGCCCAGCTCGCCGACCCCGAGGTGCTCGTGCTCGACGAGGCGACCAGCGCCGTCGACCCGGCGCTGGAGATGCGCATCTCGGCCGCGCTCGACCGCCTCACCCGCGGCCGCACCTCGATCACGATCGCGCACCGCATGACCACTGCCGAGCGTGCCGACCTCGTGGTCGTCGTCGACCAGGGCCGCATCGTGCAGCAGGGCCGTCACGCCGCGCTGGTCGCCGAGGGCGGGGTCTACGGCCGGCTGCACGCCTCCTGGGTGGCCCAGCACGGCCAGCCCTCCTGAGAGGATGGGCACCATGTCCGCCCCTGCACCACCCGGCACCACGTCCCTGGACCCCGAGGTCGGCTCGCGCCTCAAGCACGACGCGACGGGCCTGGTCCCGGCCGTGGTCCAGCAGCACGACACCGGCGAGGTGCTGATGCTCGGCTGGATGGACGACGAGGCGCTGCACCGCACCCTGACCACCGGGCGCACGACGTTCTGGAGCCGCTCCCGCGCGGAGTACTGGGTCAAGGGCGAGACCTCCGGCCACCGCCAGCACGTCCGCTCGGTGCGCCTGGACTGCGACGGCGACACGCTCCTGGTGTCCGTCGAGCAGGAGGGCCCGGCCTGCCACACCGGGGCACGCACCTGCTTCGACGCCGACCTGCTGCTCGAGCGGTGACCCCGCTCAGGCTCGGCCCCACCGTCGTCCTCGGCCTCGCCGGGGCCGGTCTCGCCACCGTCTCCTCGGCCCAGGTCTGGGCGAGCGCGAGCGCGACCGAGCCGGCCCTGCGCACCGTCGAGGCCCGCGGCGGCGAGGTCGCCCCGATCGCCCTGCCGCTCGCCCTCGTCGCGCTCGCCTCCTGGGGAGCGGTGCTCGTGCTGCGCCGACGCGGCCGGCGCGTGGTGGCCGTGATCGGACTGCTCGCGGCCCTCGGGGTCGCGGCGGCCGTCGTGGTCCGCGCGCACGAGGCGGCCGACGTGGCTGTCTCGCTCCTCACCACCAGTGCCGACACAGTGTCCAGCGACGAGACCGCCTGGCCCTGGCTGGCGGTCGGCGGCGCGGTCCTCAGCGCGCTGATGTCCCTGGTGGCGCTGAGGGAGGCGGGCCGGTGGCCCGAGATGAGCGCCAGGTACGACGCCCCGACGGGCGAGTCCGCGGGCGCGACGGCCCCCGCGGAGGAGGCGAGCAACGCCGAGCTCTGGAAGGCGCTCGACGAGGGCCGGGACCCGACCGCCTGAGC
>CAZKZQ010000265.1:0-5428 GCA_964557235.1 uncultured Nocardioidaceae bacterium | reverse complement strand
CCCGGAAGAAGTCAATGCGTCCAGCGAAGCAGTTCCTGTTCGGTTCACTCGGTGCCGCCCTCGGAATCTCGGGGCTGGCTGTCCTCGCTCCCACCCCCGCGCGGGCGAACCCGGGCGGTACCGCCCTCGTGATCTCCGAGGTCTACCTCAACGGTGGGTCCTCCGGCGCGACGTACGTCAACAAGTTCGTCGAGCTCTACAACCCGACCGCGAGCCCGATCGAGTTCACCGGGTCCGTCCAGTACCGCTCTGCGACCGGTACAGGAGCGGCGTCGAGCAAGATCGACCTGGCCGGCGTGACCGTGCCCGCCCAGGGCCACTTCCTGCTGATGGGCGGCAACAACGCCGCCAACGGCGCCGCCTTGCCGAAGCCGGACGCCACCAACACCGGGTTCCAGCCCAGTGGGTCGACCGGCGGAACGATCTTCCTGACCACCACCACGGCGCTCGCGAACCCCACGACCGACACCGGCCTGGTCGACCGGATCGGCTACGGCACCAGCAACTTCCCGGAGGGGACCGCCGAGGCGAGCGGCTACACCGTCACCGCCAGCATCGCCCGCAACGCGACCGGCTCCGACACGGACGACAACGCCACCGACTTCTCTGCGGGCGCCCCGACGCCCACCAACAGCAAGAACAACGCGCCGGAGCCGCTGACGGCGACCGACCCGGCCGATGTGGCTACCTTCGTCGGCGTTCCCCTGTCCTTGAGCCTGGAGGCCAAGGACGGCACGCCGGACTACACCTGGTCGCTCGAGAGCGGCACGCTTCCGGACGGCATCACGCTCAGCCCGGCCGGCCTGGTGAGCGGCACGCCGACCACGACTGGGGTCTCCGAGGTCACGGCCAAGGTCACCGACTCCGCGTCGCCGACCCCCGCGACTGCGACGGTCACCTTCACGATCACGGTCGAGGCTGCTCCCGAGGAGCTGCCGATCGCGTCCATCCAGGGCACCGGCCCTGCCTCGGAGCTGGTCGACGACACCGTCATCACGACCGGAGTCGTGACCGCGATGTACAAGGACCCGGCCTTCGCCAGCTCGAGCTTCGACGGCATGTACATCCAGACGGGTGGCACCGGCGGCACGACCGACGGCACCCCGGGCGCGTCCGACGCGATCTTCGTCTACGGCAACAACGCCATGCCCGCCGGTGTCGCGATCGGCGACTCGGTGGCGGTCACCGGCAAGGTCGCGGAGTTCTCCGGCAGCACCCAGCTGGTCCCGGCCGCCGGTGGCGTCGTCGAGCTCGAGGCGCCGCTCGCAGCGGTCACCCCGCTGGAGATCGCCTACCCGTCCACCGAGACGGCCCGTGAGGCGCACGAGGGCATGCTGCTCGCGCCGACCGACGAGTTCACGGTGACCAACGCCTACAACATCAACACCTTCGCCGAGGTCGGACTCGCGACCGGCGACGATCCGCTGCGCCAGCCCACCGAGCACGCCGCTGACACCAACACCTTCCTGCTCAACGCGATCAAGGCCGACAACGCGGCCCGTGGCGTGGTCCTCGACGACGGCACCTCGGTCAACTACATGACCAACGCCGCGGCGAAGAACGAGCCGCTGCCCTGGCTGACCCCGACCAACCCGATCCGCGTCGGTGCCGAGGCGACGCTCGCTGGCCCGGTCGTGCTGGAGTACCGCTTCAACACGTGGCGCTTCCAGCCCACCTCGCCGGTCTATGACGACGGCGCGGCGGTCGCGACCTTCGAGAACACTCGCCCGGCCAACGCGACGCCTCGCGACGTCGGCGGCGACATGAAGATCGCCACGTTCAACGTCCTCAACTACTTCAACACCACCGGCCAGCAGTACGTCGCCAACGGCGCCGCCCAGTCGCCGCCGGTCAACACCCAGTGCACCTACTACGAGGACCGCCAGGGCAACCCGATCGCCAACAACACCTGCGGTGTGGTCTCCAACGGCGTCAACGCCGGCAACGGTCCGCGCGGCGCGGCGACCACCGCGAGCCTGGAGCGGCAGCGGGCGAAGATCGTCACCGCGATCAATGCGCTGGACGCCGACATCGTCGGCCTCCAGGAGGTCGAGTCGTCGGTCAAGCTGACCGGCGAGACCGACCGGGACGACGCACTGCGCTCGCTGGTGGACGCGCTGAACGACGCAGCGGGTGCCGGCACGTGGCGCTTCGTGCACAGCCCCGGCGAGGCGACCCTGTCCACGCCGGTCTCCGAGCAGGACGTCATCCGGCCAGCCTTCATCTACCGGGCGGCGAGTGTCGAGCCAGTGGGGCAGTCGGACATCCTGTTCGGCACGACCGAGTTCGCCAACGCCCGCGAGCCGCTGGCGCAGGCGTTCAAGGCCAAGGGTGCGCTCGACGACGCGGCCTTCGCCGTCATCCTCAACCACTTCAAGTCGAAGGGCGACAGCCAGACGCCCGCCACCGGTGACAACGCGAACAACCCGGACACCGGTGCCTTCAACGGCGACCGCACCCGTCAGGCGACCCGCCTCGTGCAGTTCGCCGACGAGTTCGCCGCCGCGCGCGACATCGAGGCCGTGTTCCTCGCCGGCGACTTCAACTCCTACTCGAAGGAGGACCCGATCCGGGCGCTCGAGGACGGCGGGTTCGTCCTGGTCGAGTCCACCGAGGAGGAGGAGAGCTACTCGTTCTCCGGCCTCAGCGGGTCGCTCGACCACGTACTCGCCAACCAGGCCGGTCTCGACATGGTCACCGGCGCTGACATCTGGGACATCAACGCCGCCGAGTCGGTTGCGTTCCAGTACAGCCGCTTCAACTACAACGTGACCGACTTCTGGCAGCCGAACCAGCCCTTCGCGGCCTCCGACCACAACCCGGAGATCATCGGCATCGACGTGCCGGACGTGACGGGCTCCTACAAGCGGATCCAGATCGTCGGCACCAACGACTTCCATGGCCGGATCCTGCCCTCGGGTGGTGACAGCGCGGGCGCGGCCGTGTTGTCCGGCGCGGTCAAGGAGCTGCGGGCCGACAACCCGAACACGGTGTTCGTGGCGGCCGGTGACCTGATCGGCGCGTCGACCTTCGAGTCCTTCATCCAGGACGACAAGCCGACCATCGACGCCCTCAATGCCGCGGGCCTCGACGTCTCGGCGGTGGGCAACCACGAGCTCGACCAGGGCTACGACGACCTTCGCAACCGGGTGATGGCGCCGTACGACGCCGAGAACAACCCGCTCGGTGGCGCGCAGTGGAAGTACATCGCGGCCAACCTGAAGCTGAAGGCGACCGGGAACCCCGCGGTTCCGGCCACCTGGATCCGGACGGTCGACGGCGTCAAGGTCGGCTTCGTCGGTGCCGTCACCGAGGACCTGCCGGCCCTGGTGTCGCCGGACGGGATCGCCGACCTGCAGGTCACCGACATCGTCGACTCGGTCAACGCCGAGGCCGCCGACCTGCGGTCGAACGGGGCCGACCTGGTGGTCATGCTCGTCCACGAGGGCTCGGCGTCCACCAACTGCACCTCGCCGCAGTTCACCGACGAGGCCACCACCTGGGGCCACATCACCCAGAACGTCTCCTCCGACGTGGACGCGATCGTCTCCGGCCACACGCACCTCGCCTACAACTGCTCCTTCCCGGTAGCCGACTGGGAGACCGAGGGACGCACGGTGACCGAACGTCCGGTCGTGTCGGCGGGCCAGTACGGCCAGAACCTCAACCAGCTGGTGTTCACCTACGACAACGGCACCGGTGACCTGGTGGCTGTCGCGCAGGAGGTCATCGGCATCGCCGGCACCGGCTACCGGTCCGACCCGGCGGTCGAGCCGATCGTGACCGCGGCGAAGGACAAGGCCAACGTGCTGGGCGCCCAGGTCCTCGGCACGATGGAGGGTCCGTTCTCCCGCGCCAAGCTGAGCAACGGCACCACCGAGAACCGCGGTGGCGAGTCGACGCTGGGCAACCAGGTGGCCGAGGTCCAGCGCTGGGCGACCGAGAAGCCCGAGTCGGGCAGCGCGCAGATCGCGTTCATGAACCCCGGCGGCCTGCGTGACGACATGAAGGGCACCGTGAACGGTGACGTCCGCGACCTGACCTACAAGCAGGCCGCCGTGGTCCAGCCGTTCGCCAACACCCTTGTGAACATGGACCTGACCGGAGCCCAGATCGAGACTGTCCTCGAGCAGCAGTGGCAGCGCACGAGCACCGGTGCCGTCCCGTCGCGTCCGTTCCTGCGCCTCGGCGTCTCGAAGGGCTTCACCTACACCTACGAGGAGAAGCCGGTGACCGTCAGCGGCACCGCCACCTTCCAGGGCGAGGTCACCGGGATGTGGCTCGACGGCGTCGCGATCGACCTCGGCCAGACGTACTCGGTGACGGTCAACTCCTTCCTCGCGTCCGGCGGTGACAATTTCTTCGAGTTCGCCAACGGCGCGGGCAAGGCCGACACCGGCAAGGTCGACCTGGAGGCGATGGTCGACTACATGGCGCAGTACAAGGACACGCCGCTCCCGGTCGACCACACCCAGCGCGCGGTCGAGGTCGAGCTTCCGGCCGACGCCCCGGCGTCCTACCTGCCGGGTGACCACGTGAGGTTCGACATCTCGTCGTGGACGATGTCCACCGCCGACGACCTCAAGGACACCGAGGTGCAGGTCAAGCTCGGGGACCAGGTGCTCGGCACGGCGGCGCTGAACAACACGATCGGCACGGCGGTCTACGACCAGTACGGCACCGCGTCGGTCGACGTCGTCCTCCCCGGGGACGTGCCGGACGGGAACGTCGAGCTCAGCCTGGTCGGTGCCACCACCGGCACCCGGTCCCGGCTCGTCATCGCCGTCGACGCAGGAGAGCCCGCGGCCGTCGTCAACAACACCCTGCCGACCGTCACGGGCACCGCCCGGGTCGGCCGGACGCTGACGGCGACCGACGGCACGTGGACCCCTGCCGAGGTGACCGTCGCGTACCAGTGGCTGGCGAACGGCACGCCGATCGCCGGCGCCACGGGGAAGACGCTGAAGCTGACCGGTGTCCACATCGGCAGGAAGATCTCGGTGCGGGTCACCGCGTCCGCAGTCGACCACACCGACGGCACCGCCACGTCGGCGCAGACGGTGGCGGTCGCCAAGGGTCCGGTCAGCCTGACGGTCGCGACGAGCCCGTTCCGGGTGGTCCGCGACGAGACCCGCGCCAAGGTGGCCATCAGGGTCGTCAACCCCGACGGCGTCGCGGTCAGCGGCAAGGTCACGGTGAGGGTCACGGGACAGACGGCGCGCACGGTGAGCCTGGTCGGTGGCCGCGCGACGGTCACCCTGGGCCGATTCGGGACGATCGGGCGGAAGTCGGTGACCGTGAGCTATCTCGGCAGCAGCACGCTGCTGGCGCGCTCGACCAGCACCAGCCTCTACGTGGTGCGCCGCTGACCGAGGATCCCGCCCGGACCGGACGCTGACGGCCGGTGGTCCCGTGACACGATGCGTGC
>CAZKZQ010000264.1:0-5470 GCA_964557235.1 uncultured Nocardioidaceae bacterium | reverse complement strand
GCGGTGCCGAGGACCAGCGCGAGACCGAGCGAGAAGAAGTCGATCTTGCTGGTCATGTTGAGGCCGTACTTCAGGCCCGGCTCCAGGAACTGGGTCGCGGTCGCCGCCTCCGGCTTGCCGGCCGCGGACGCGGCGGCGTTGGCGCTGTCGGCGTAGTTGCTGCCGGCGGTGCCGAGGAGGTCGGAGAGGTTGAAGCTGAACTCCTTGAGCACGAGCACGACGATGAGCGCCGAGCCGACCATCAGCAGGCAGGCCTTGATGATCTGCACCCAGGTGGTGCCCTTCATGCCGCCGACGGTGACGTAGAAGATCATCAGGGCGCCGACGCCGACGATGGTGAAGTTCTTGACGCCCTGGTCCTCGACGCCGAGGAGCAGCGCGACCAGCGCGCCCGCGCCGACCATCTGGGCCAGCAGGTAGAACACCGACACCACGACCGTGCTGACCGCAGCCGCCGTGCGGACGGGCCGCTGGTGCATGCGGTAGGCGAGCTGGTCGGCCATCGTGTAGCGGCCCGAGTTGCGCAGGAGCTCGGCGACGAGCAGGAGCGCGACCAGCCAGGCGACGAGGAAGCCGATGGAGTAGAGGAAGCCGTCGTAGCCGGCCAGCGCGATCGCGCCGGAGATGCCGAGGAACGACGCGGCCGACATGTAGTCGCCGCCGATGGCCAGGCCGTTCTGGAAGCCGGAGAAGTTGCGGCCGCCGGCGTAGTAGTCCGCGGCGCCCGAGGTGGACCGGCTGGCCCAGACGGTGACGCCGATCGTGGCGATCACGATCGCGCCGAAGAGCAGCGAGGTGAAGAGCTGGTGGTCGGTGCCACCGGACTCGGCGGCCTTGGCGGCAGCCTGCGGGAGGGAGTGGAGGACGCTCATCGGCCCTCACCCCGCGCGTCGTCGTACCTCTTGTTGATCGCGTCGGCCAGCGGGTCGAACTGGCGGGCCGCGTGCTTGGAGTAGAGGTAGGCGATGCCGAAGGTGGTCAGGAACTGCAGCAGCCCCATCACCAGGCCGAGGTTGATGTTGCCCAGGACCTCGGTGCCCATGAAGTCGGGCGCCCAGTTGGAGAGGGCGACGAACAGCAGGTACCAGACCAGGAACGCGATCGTCCACGGGAAGACGAACGCGCGGTAGCGCCGGCGGAGCTCCTGGAAGTCGTCGCTCGCGGCCAGCTCGGCGTACAAGGGGTCGTTGGGGTCGGCGTGCGTGTGCTTCGACGCAGCCGCCGCCTTCCGCTCGGGAGGCATTGCTTGGGTCACGGGTTCGCCCTTTCCAGTTCTCACCGGGAGGACCGCCGACAGGGCACGACGGAGGTGAGGTGGCTCACGCTAGGAAGGCCCTCGCGCGGCTGGGGAGGGCCGACGGGTCCGCAGTCGGTGAGGTGCCGCCGCGGATCGGTGAGTGGTCGCGATCACACGACGAACGGTCAGTGGAGGGCCGGCCCGCGGTCCAGCGGCAGCGCCTCGGGGGTGTGCAGCCGGACCAGGGTGGTGTCGACGTGCAGGGGCACCCGCCGCGGCGTCACCCAGGACACGAGCACCATCGTCGCGAACGCCAGCGGTGCCGACCACGCGGCCGGGTGCGTGAGCAGGACGTCGAGCCAGCCTCCGTGCTCGGATCCCACCCAGGTGTCGACGATCGCGGCGCCGGCACCGAGCCCACCGACCGCCAGCCCCGCGAGCGCACCGACGTCGGTGAGGCCGCGCCACCAGATGCCGAGCAGGATCAGGGGTGCCAGCGTCGAGGCCGCGAAGGCGAAGGCGAGCCCGACCGCCTCCGCGACGCCCACGCCCTGCACGGCCAGCGCGACCAGCAGCGGCACGGCGAGGGCGACCACGGCCGCGGCCTGGAAGGGGCGTACGCCGGCGCGCGGGTCGCGCACCGTCGCCGGCGCGCGGTGCCGGCGGCGCTGCAGCTCCTGGCTCAGCACGCCCGCGACGGCCACGGTCAGGCCGCCCGAGGTGGAGAGGAACGCCGCGAACGCACCCGCCGCGGTGAGGGCCGAGAGGGCCTCGCCGAGGTCACCGCCGACCATGCGGCTCGGCAGCGTGAGCACGACCGTGTCGGCCTGGCCCGAGGCCACCAGGTCGGGGGCGTAGAGCCGGCCGAGGGCGGCGTACACCGGGGGGAGGACGTAGAACAGGCCGAGCAGCGCCAGCACCACGAGCGTCGTGCGGCGGGCCTGGCGGCCGTCGGGGTTGGTGTAGAAGCGGACGACCACGTGGGGCAGGCCGACGGTGCCGAGGAACGTCGCGACGACGATGGAGTACGTCGTGTAGAGACCGAGCCCGGTCGACCCGGCCGCGGTGACCGACGGGTCCGACCAGGCCGCGCCGCTCGTCCCGCCGGCCGTGACCTCGGCCGGGCTGAGCGCGCCGTCTCCGAGCCAGACCGCGAGGAGGAACAGCGCGGGGACGAGGAGCGCGGAGAGCTTCAGCCAGTACTGGAAGGCCTGCACGAAGGTGATGCTGCGCATCCCGCCGAGCAGCACGTTGGCGAGCACGACGCCGCCGACGATGGTCGCGCCCACCCACGGGTCGGTGCCCGCGACGATGCCGAGCGCCAGGCCGGCGCCCTCGAACTGGGGGATGAGGTAGAGCGAGCCGAGCGCCACGACGAGGAGCGCGGTGAAGCGGCGGACGTCCTCCGACTCCAGGCGGGCCTCGGCGAAGTCGGGGACGGTGTAGGCGCCCGAGCGGCGCAGCGGGGCGGCGACGAGGGCGAGCATGACGAGGTAGCCGCCGGTCCAGCCGATGGGGTACCACAGCATGTCGGTGCCGAAGGCCAGCACGAGGCCGGCGACGCCGAGGAACGAGCCGGCCGAGAGGTACTCCCCGCCGATCGCGCTGGCGTTCCAGCCGGGGCCGACCGAGCGCGAGGCCACGAAGAAGTCGCTCGTGGTGCGGGAGAACCGCCAGCCGTAGGCGCCGATCGCCAGGGTGGCCACGGCGACGAGCACGACCGCGACGATGCCGACGCTCACGACGGGTCCTCGGGGTCCTCGGGACGCACCAGCGCGGTGAAGGTCGCCTCGTTGCGCTCGGCCCGGCGCACGAAGACCCAGCCCGCGAGGACGAAGCCGGGGTAGGCCGCGAACGCGAGGATCACCCAGGGCAGCGGCACCCCGAGCACGATGACGCGGCTGAGCCCGGGGAACGCCGCGAAGAGCAGGGGGAGGGCGACCACCACGGCGAGGACGGTGCCGAGCACGCCGGCCGCGAGGCGCAGCTGCGCGCGCAGCAGCGAGCCGAGGTAGACCGACCCCAGCGAGGTGCGCTGGTCGATCTGGGTGGTGAGCGCGACCCGTCGCGGCCGGGCCGTCGCTCCCGTGCGCGGGCTGGTCACCCGGACCCGGCGCGGCCTGACGGGCTCCTCGCTCATCCGCGTCCGCCCCGTCGCACCAGCAGGTCGCGCAGCTCGCGGGCGTGGCGTCGCGACACCGCGAGCTCCTCGCCGTCGACGACGACGACCACCTTGCCGGCCTCGACCCGCACCTCGCCGACGTGGGCGAGCGCGACCAGCGTCGAGCGGTGGATCCGCACGAACCCGGCGTCGGCCCACTCGGCCTCGAGCCGGGTCAGCGGGATGCGCACGAGCGGGTTGCCCTGCGGGGTGTGCAGGCGGGTGTAGTCGCCGTGCGCCTCGACGTACCTCACGTCGCCGCGGCGGACGAACCGCGTGACACCGCCGCTCTCCACGGGGATCGCCTCGTCGTCCCCGGTGGTCGGCCGCGGTGCCTCGATCGCCCGGCGGACGGCCTCGGCCAGCCGGGACTCGCGCACCGGCTTGAGCAGGTAGTCGACCGCGCCGACCTCGAACGCCTCGACCGCGTGCGCGTCGTACGCCGTCACGAAGACGACCTTGGGCGGCTCGCGGAAGCGCCGCAGGACCTGGGCGAGCTCGAGCCCGCTCAGCCCCGGCATGCGGATGTCGGACAGGACGAGGTCGACCTGGTGCTCCTGGAGGATGCGCAGCGCGTCGGCGGCGGAGTCGGCGACCAGCACCGTGCCCACCTGCTCGTCGCGCTCGAGCAGCCAGGAGATCTCGTCGAGCGCCGGTCGCTCGTCGTCGATCGCGAGGACGGTGATGCCGGACGTCATGCGTGCACCCCCGCGGCGAACTTGGGCACGCGCAGCGTCACCTTGGTGCCGGCGCCGGGGGCCGTCTCGACGACCAGGCCGTAGTCGTCGCCGAAGGCCGAGCGCAGCCGGCCGTCGACGTTGCCCAGCCCGACCGAGTCGGACTCCGAGGTGCCGGCGAGCACCTGCCGCACGTGCTCGGGGTCCTCGCCGACGCCGTCGTCCTCGACGGAGATCACGGCCTCCTGGTCGCGGTTGACCGCGACGATCTCGACGTGGCCGACGCCCTCGCGCGACTCCAGCCCGTGGCGGACGGCGTTCTCCACCAGGGGCTGCAGGCAGAGGAACGGCACCGTCACGCCCAGCACCTCGGGGTCGACCTGGAGGCTCACCTGGAGCCGGTCGCCGAAGCGGGCCTGCTCCAGGACGAGGTAGCGCTCGATCGAGCGCAGCTCCTCCGCGAGCGTCGTGAACTCGCCGTGGGCGCGGAAGGAGTAGCGGGTGAAGTCGGCGAAGTCGAGCAGCAGCTCGCGGGCCTTGTCCGGGTCCGTGCGCACGAACGACGCGATCGCGTTGAGCGAGTTGTAGATGAAGTGCGGGCTGATCTGCGCCCGCAGCGCTCGCACCTCGGCCTCCATCGCACGCGTGCGGCTGGCGTCGAGGGCGGCGAGCTCGAGCTGGCCGGAGACCCAGGCCGCCACCTCCTCCACCGCGCTGAGCAGCCCGGCGCTCGCGCGGGAGGTGAAGACCTGGACGGTGCCGACCACGACCCCGTCGACGACGAGCGGGCACACGACCGCGGCGGCGACGGGGCAGGTCAGGTCGTCGCACTCGACCTGGCGCCGACCCAGGACGACGGTCTGCTCGGGGCGCTCGCGGGCGGCCGCCACGGCCTGGTCGCGGTGGTGGTCGGACTCGCCCGACCACGCCATCACCCGGCTGTCGTCGGTGAGGACGAGCGAGGCGCTGCCGACCAGCGAGCGGAGGTCGTCGACGGAGCGCTGGGCGGCCTGCTCGGTGAAGCCGGTGCGGAGCGCGGAGGCCGTGCGCAGCGCCGTGCGCAGGGCGCGGAGGGTGGCGCGGTCGCTGTCGCTCCCCAGGTGGGAACCGCGGGAGCCCCACGATCGCCGTCGTCTCACGCGGTCACCCTAAGGTTGGGGGATGCCCGAGAACACCGGTCCCGTGCACTTCCTGTCCGCCGAGGACGCCGACGAGCTGACCAAGGCGCTGACGGCCGAGGGCTACCACGCCGAGGGCTCGCAGGTCGACGGCCCGGGCGAGGTCCGCTGGCTGCTCCAGGTCACGCCGTACGACGACGGGGTGGCCGCGCTGGTCGACGTGTACGGCGGGTGGATGCCCGAGGAGATGCCCGACGCCTAGAGTCGCTCTCCTAGT
>CAZKZQ010000263.1:0-5516 GCA_964557235.1 uncultured Nocardioidaceae bacterium | reverse complement strand
GTCCCGTGGCCGAGGGCGACATGGCCGGCCAGGCCGCACAGGTGATGGACAACGTGGAGGCCGTGCTCGCCGCGGCCGGCATGGACCTCGACGACGTGGTGCGCTACGACGTCCACACCACGAGCCTGCAGGACTACTTCGTCAACGGAGCCGAGACCGTCGCCAAGCGTCTCGGCCGGTCCGGTCGCTTCCCGGCCGGCGGCATCGCCACCGAGGTCCCCGCACTCGCCATGCCGCACATGCTGGTGGAGATCACCGTCATCGCGGTGAGGGGCCACTGAGGGCCGCACGTCGTGGAGGACCTCAGGCGAACTCGTCGGCGACCGCCTGGAGCCGGGCGACGTAGTCGCTCCACCACTGCGGCGACTCGCCCGGCAGGTTGAGGGCGGTCGGCATCATGCCGACCTCGCCGTCGATCTGCTCGCGCAGGATGTCGAGCTGGCCCGCATGACGGCTGGTCTCGGCGATCAGGTGCACGAGGATGCGCCGCAGGCTCGGGTGGCGGCGCTCCTCGGGCCACCAGGACACCTCGCCCAGGTCGTCGAGCCCGACGGTCGCAAGGGTCCGGGCGCCGTGCTCCCACGTGCGGCGGTAGAAGTCGACGACCCACTCCCGCGACTCCTCGGCCGTGGCCCACATGTCGGCGTTGGGCTCGCCGTCCTCGTCCATCCAGGGCATGGGTTCGGGCCACGGGTTGCCGAAGCAGTCGCCGAGGTATCCCACGTCGACCGACGCGAGGTGCTTGACGACCCCGAGCACGTTGGTGCCGGTCGGCGTCAGCGGGCGGCGTGCGTCGCGCTCCGACAGGCCCTCCAGCTTCCACAGCACGGCGTCGCGCGCACGCTGGAGGTACGTCGTCAAGGTGGTCAGGTCGTCCATGGCGTCCGGCATGCCCCCACCGTCGTCGAGCCGGACCCGCCGGGGCAACCGAGATTCGCGTCGCCCGGCAGCCGGTCGCGCGCGCACGTGCGTGACACCCCGTTCGGGGGGTACGACGACCTCATGCAGACCGCTCTCAGCTCGATGAGCTTCGGACCCCTGACGATCTCCTGGCACCCGGGGGTCCTCGAGCCCCGGCCCTGGACGGCCGCGCAGTCGCGGTGGGCCGCCGAGCTCGCCGACGGGCTGCGGGACGGCCCGATGCTCGAGCTGTGCTCCGGCGCCGGTCACATCGGCCTGCTGGCGGCCCACCTGACCGGCCGACCGCTGGTCTGCGTCGACGTCTCCCCGGAGGCGTGCGCGCTCACCCGGCTCAACGCCGAGGCGGCCGGGCTCGGCGACCTGGTGGAGGTGCGTGAGGGCCCGATGGACGAGGTGCTCGGTCCCGACGAGCGGTTCGGGCTCGTCATCGCCGACCCGCCGTGGGTGCGGTCAGAGGCCGTCGGCACGTTCCCCGAGGACCCGGTCCTCGCGATCGACGGTGGCGACGACGGGCTCGCCGTGGCGCGCCTGTGCCTCACGGTCGCCGCGAGGCACCTCGACGACGGAGGACTGCTCGTCCTGCAGCTGGGTGACGAGGCCCAGGCGACGAGCCTGGCGGCGGAGACGGAGCTCGACCTGCTGGAGGTCCGTCAGGAGGAGCGCGGCGTGCTCGCGTCGTGGCGCCGGGGCTGAGCGGGACCCGTCAGGGGCGCTTGTCGGCGGGCAGCAGCTGGTGGGTGCCGTCGCACCACGGCAGGTCCTGCGACTTGGCGCAGCGACAGACCGCCGAGACCGGCCGCGTGGTGACGTGGAGGCGTCCCTCGGCGTCCTGGATCGTCCGATGACGGCCGCGCAGCAGCATCGGCCCACCCGGGCACAGCACGACGTCGGGGTGATCGAAGGTGCCGCCTGCCTCGGCGCTCACGCGACGTCCTCCCAGCCCTGCAGGGCCATCCGGGCGAAGCGGTCCTCCAGGTCCAGGGACGTCCAGGCGCCGAACAGCACGTCCTCGCGCAGGTGGGGCTCCTCCTCGACCAGGGTCGCGCAGATGACGCGGGCCGCGAGCTGGTCGTGCACCGCGTCTGCCTCCACGTGCTCGCGGTAGTAGTCGACGATCGCCTCGCCGACCTCCAGGCGGCCCAAGCCCTGAGCCATCCGGCGCGACGGGACCGAGCTGCTCGCCTCGAACGCCGCCAGGTGCCCCATGGCTGCCCCGCGCAGACGGCGCTGCAGGCCGAACATCCGCACGGTGTTGTCCTGCTCCAGGATCTCCAGCGGGGCCTCGTCGACGTAGCGCCCGTAGTCCGCCTCGAGCCCGGTCTCGACGAGCCCGCGGGCGAACAGGTGGTGGTGCAGGCGGTTCGGGTCGCCGGCGCCGTACTCGTCGTACAACAGCTCCATCAGGGCCGCCTTGGCCCGCACCGGCAGGCTCGGCACGACCCAGGCGACGGGGTCCGCCTCGTGCAGGTGATAGACGGCGCGCATCCGCAGCAGCTCGCGCACCTGCGTGAGGTTGGCGTCGGCGCGGACGAAGCGCGCCAGGGAGGCACCCTCGTGGGCCGACACCAGGGCGAAGAGCTCCTCGCCGAGGTCGCCGAGGTCCGGAGCCGGTGCGGCTTCCGCCCAGCGCGCTCGCAGGCGAGCCTCGAGGTCGTCCTCCAGCTCACGGCGCAGTCCCAGCAGGGCCGGTGACCGCTCGGCGCGGTCGCTGACGTCGTCGAAGCCGCGGTGCAGCAGCGAGTGGAGCATCCAGAGCGCGATCGCACGGTCCTCCTCGCCGTCGTCGGGCAGACCGGCCGGCAGGGAGTCGGGGTCGTCGAGGAGGGCGGCGTGCAACCGCAGGCTGAGCCGGCCTCGCGGCTTGGGAAGGTCCATGCCTGTGGAGTACCCGCACGGGATCCCGCGCACGCAACCCCAAGGGGTGATTCAGTCGGCCGGCGCCGCACCGTCGGTCACCAGGACCGCGGCGGACAGCAGGTCGGCCACCGCTCGCTCGACCACGGAGGCGTCCGGGTCGCCCAGCGCGAGGTGCAGCGTCGTACGCCGGCCCGCGACGTCACGCAGCCGCGCGTCGGACAGCACCTCGTCGACCGCCTTGCGGTCACCCCCGGTGACGAGCGCGTCGACCCCGCCGAGCTCATCGACCAGGAGCCGGACCGCGTGGTCGGCCGCGGCCTCGAAGGCGGTCCGGGCCTGGTTGTCGCGACGACGGGCGTAGCGCTGCTGGCTCCAGCCGCCCGCCTTGGTCTTGCCCTGCACGTGACGGCGCCCGACCTTGCGGACGCGCACCTCGGGACCGACGCCGCCGGCCACGGCGAAGCCTCCACGCCGCACGACCAGGAGACCCCAGCGCAGCGGCTCCGCGACCGCGTCGGCGAAGGCCTGGGGCGAGGCGTCACCGGCATAGGCACGGTCGAGGGGCAGGTGGGCGACGGCTCGGGCGCCGTCCTCGGCGACCGCGACCAGGGTGCCGTCGGCGACCGTGAAGGCCGCTTCTCCGTGCCGCCCGGCGAAGTTCTCGCACCAGCGCACCACACGGGCCGCCGGCACGAGGACCCGTCGGGCCGGGTCGGTCACCGGATCAGACGTTGAAGCCGAGGGCGCGCAGCATCTCGCGGCCGTCGTCGGTGATCTTGTCCGGGCCCCACGGCGGCATCCAGACCCAGTTGATGACGACGTCGTCGACCATGCCCTCCAGGGCCTGGCGGGTCTGGTCCTGGATCACGTCGGTCAACGGGCAGGCCGCAGAGGTCAGGGTCATGTCGAGGACGACGTCGTTGCCGTCGATGTTGACGCCGTAGAGCAGACCGAGGTCCACCACGTTGATCCCGAGCTCGGGGTCGACGACGTCCTTCATGGCCTCCTCGACGTCCTCGGTCGTGAGGGTGCCGCCAGCGGCCGAGGCGGTGTCCACCACGGGCAGGTCGCTGTGGTCGGGGGTCTGGGTCATCGTGACTCCTCCATCATCGTCAAACGTCTCAGTGGGTCGAGGCGACCTGGGCGGTCGCGTCCTTCCACGCCATCCAGCCGAGGAGCGCGCACTTCACGCGGGCGGGGAACTTCGCCACGCCGGCGAAGGCCACGCCGTCCTCGAGCACGTCCTCGTCGGGCTCCACGTTGCCGCGGCCCTGCATCAGCTCCACGAACGAGTCGAGGATGCTCATCGCCTCGTCGACCCGCTTGCCGATCACCAGCTCGGTCATCACGCTCACCGACGCCTGGCTGATCGAGCAGCCCAGCGCGTCGTAGGACACGTCCTCGACGGTCGCGTCCTCACCGCTGCCGCTCAGGTGCACGCGCAGGGTCACCTCGTCACCGCAGGTCGGGTTGACGTGGTGCACCTCGGCCTCGAACGGCTCGCGCAGACCAGCGTTCTGGGGGTTCTTGTAGTGGTCCAGGATGATCTCCTGGTACATCGCGTCCAGGTCGTTCACAGCGCTCCCTTCACCCGACCTTGAAGTAACGCTTGGTGAACTCGAGACCTTCCACGAGGGCGTCGATCTCCTCCGGCGTCGTGTAGAGGTACGACGACGCGCGCACGCTGGACTGCACGCCGAACCGCGCGTGGGCGGGCTTGGCGCAGTGGTGGCCGGCGCGGACCGCGATCCCCCGGCTGTCGAGCAGCTGGGAGACGTCGTGCGGGTGCACGCCCTCGAGCTCGAAGCTGACCGCACCGCCACGGGCGTGGGCGTCGGTCGGGCCGATCACGCTGACCCCGCCCACCGAGGCGAGTCCCTCCAGGAGGTAGCCGGTGATGGCCTCCTCGTGGCGGCGGATGTTGTCCATGCCGACGTGGGAGAGGTACTCCACCGCTGCACCCAGGCCCACGGCCTCGACGATCGGCGGGGTCCCTGCCTCGAACTTGGCAGGCGCGTCGGCGAAGGTCGACTTCTCCATCGTGACCGTGCGGATCATCTCGCCACCACCGAGGAACGGCGGCAGCTGGGCGAGCACGTCGCTGCGACCCCAGAGCACGCCGATGCCGGTCGGGCCGACGACCTTGTGGCCGGTGAACGCGATCAGGTCGGCACCGCTCTCGGTGACGTCGACCTTCATCTGCGGGGCGGCCTGCGAGGCGTCGAGGACCACGAGTGCGCCGGCGGCCTTGGCCTTGGCGGCGATCTCCGCGACCGGGTTGATCGTGCCGAGCATGTTGCTCACCCAGGTCAGCGAGACCACCTTGGTGCGCTCGTTGATCAGCTCGTCGATGTTGCTCAGGTCGAGCAGGCCGTCGTCGGTGAGGCCGAACCACCGCAGCGTCGCGCCCGTGCGCTCGCAGAGCAGCTGCCACGGCACGATGTTGGAGTGGTGCTCCATCTCGGTGATGAGCACCTCGTCGCCGGGACCGACGCGCAGGTCCTCGGGGGCCCACACGAGCGTGTTGGCGACGAGGTTGAGCGCCTCGGAGGCGTTCTTGGTGAAGATCACCTCGTCGCGCTGGGCACCGATGAACGCCGCCACCTTGTCGCGCCCGCCCTCGAACGCCTCCGTCGCCTCGGCGCCGAGCTGGTGCATGGCGCGGGCGATGTTGGCGTTGTGGCGCTCGAGGTGGTCGACCATCGTGTCGATCACGATCTGCGGCTTCTGCGAGGTGT
>CAZKZQ010000262.1:0-5540 GCA_964557235.1 uncultured Nocardioidaceae bacterium | reverse complement strand
TCGCCCTGCGGGCGTGACGACGTGCTGGCCGCCGTACCCGTGCTGGCGGGGATCGCCTCGACGGCGATCTTCGCCTCCAGCACCATGCCCATGCTGGGCAAGGCGTTGCGCACGCGCGAGCTCGGCTCCTACAGCCTCGGCAACCTCGTGCTCGCCAACCTCGGCAACACCGTGCACTCGCTCTACGTCTTCAGCCTCGCGCCCGGGCCGCTGTGGGCGCTGCACATCTTCCACCTGGTCAGCACGGCCTTCATGCTCGTCTGGTACCTGCGGTTCGAGCTGGTCCCGCGGCGGCGCGGATCAGGTGAGCCCGAGCTCCTCGGAATTGACGACGACCGCTCGCCGGTTGGGCACGGCGAGCTTGGCCAGGACCGCCGACACGTGGTGGTCGGCGGTCTTCGGTGAGATGAACAGCCGCGCGGCGATCTCGCTGTTGGAGAGCCCGCGCGCGACCAGCCGCGCGACCTCGAGCTGCCGGTTCGTGAGACCCGCCGGGTTCGCCCTCGTGCTCTCCCGCGGACGCTGCGGCACGACGAGTCCTCCCTCCTGGCGCAGCGCCACCCGCAGCCGGTCGGCCGTGCCGACGGCCCCGATCGAGTCCAGCAGCCGGATCCCGGTCACGCGTTCCTCGGGCACCGCCGAGTCGCACCAGGTCATCGCCTCGGCGAAGGGGTCGCCCAGGTCGCGCCACGCCTGCGCCGCGTCCGCGACGCGCCCCTCCAGCGCCAGTCGGTAGGGCTCGGCGAGCGTCGTCAGCTCGGGCACGGGGAGCTCGAGCCGGCGCAACCACGCGGCCACGTTGCCCGCACCCCACCCGGCGCCCGGGAGGGACCCGAGCTCGGCGAGGCAGGACACGGCGTGCTCCGAGACCCGGGCGTCCGGACGTCCCGTCATCCAGACGGTCTCGGCGAGCGCCGAGAGGACCGAGAGCCGGCGCAGCGGCTCGTCGATCTGCTGGGCCAGGGCCCACGCGTCGTCGAGGATGCCGAGCTCGACCGGCTCGCCGCGACGCAGGGGCACGAGGACGCTGACCAGGCGCGGCCACAGCGTCGCCAGGGGCATGCCGTCGTCGCCGATGACGGTCGCGGCGTCCTCCAGCGCCGCCTCCCACCGCCCGCGCTTGAGCTGGAGGCGCGAGCGCACGCCGATCTGCCAGTGCCGGCAGATCGGGATGTCGCGCTGGCTGGCGAACGGGATGGAGAGCTGCAGCACCTGCTCCGCGTCGCGCAGGCGGCCGTGCTCGACGTCGAGGCTGGCGACCTGGGAGTAGACGGTCGAGGCGAGCTCGTCCCACCCCCGGTCCCGCGCGGCCTCGAAGTAGGTCAGCAGCGCCGGTCGCGCCTCCTGGTCGCCGACGAGGAGGTCGCTGACCGTGCTCACGATCTCGCTGCGCAGGCCGAGGAAGCCGAGGTCGTTCTCCTCGGCCACCTCCTTGGCCTCGGCGGCGAGCTCGCGGGCCCGGTCGAGGTCGCTGCGGAGGTAGGCCAGGAAGCCCCGGGTCGCCCGGGCCGCGCCATAGCTGGTCGGCGTCGCGGCCTCGCGCGCGATCCGCGCTGCGGTGTCCGAGTGGTGCTCGGCCTTCTCACGATGCGCGTTGTAGTACTCGAACAGCGCGACCGCACCGTGCGCGTCGGCCAGCCCGTCCTGGTCGTCCGCGAGCTCCCAGAGCCGGAAGGTCGCGCGCACGTTGGAGATCGCCTCGGACAGCCGGCTCGTCATGTACTGCTGGTAGGCCAGCTCGAGGAGGAGGCGTGCGCGGACCTCCGGGTCGGGGGACTCCAGGTGCTCGAGCGCGATCTCGAAGAACGCCGCCGCCTCGCTGTGCGACCCGGCAGCACTCGCGACCTCCGCGGCCTGGCGGGCGTACGCCGTCGCACGCGCACTGTCCCGCGCAGCGACGGCGTGGTGGGTGAGGACGGCCGGGTCGACCGGCTCGATCGTCTGCAGCGCATCGAGGAGACGGGCGTGGAGACGTGGTCCGCCACCCGGGGGGATCGTGCTCTCGATCGCCTGACGGGCGAGCTCGTGACGGAACACCAGGCCCTCGGCGGTCCTGCTCAGCAACGTGGTCTCGTGCAGGCGCCTCAACGTCGGGAGGTCGACGCCGAGGTGTGGCAGCGCCCGGTCGTCCAGCCTGTCGGGGGCCGCCGCGATGAGCTGCAACACGTCGAAGTCGTCGTCGGTCACGTCGGTGGTGTGGGCGAGCACCGCGTCCCGGACCGACGTCGGCAGTGGGCGGTCGGGCTCCTTGCACACCTCGGCCACGAAGAAGGGGTTGCCGCCCGTCAGGGCGTGCACCCGCTCGGGGTCCAGCGGGGTCCCGTGGACCACCTCGCGCACCGCGTCGACCGAGAGCGGCGCGAGCCGCAGCTGCGTGATGCCGTCGAGCGAGGCGAGATCACCCAGCAGCGGACGCAGGGAGTGCCGTGGGCCGATCTCGCTGTCGCGGTAGGTCATGACGAGCAGGAGCGGCATCGACTCGACCCGACGGACGAGGAAGCGGAGGACCTCGACCGTCGCCGCGTCGACCCAGTGCAGGTCCTCGACGACCATCAGGGTCGGTTCGCCGCGGACCGCGTCGTACGCCCGCTCGCACAGCTCGGCCAGCGAGCCGTCCTCGCGCCTCGAGTCGCCGTCGACGGCGAGGAGGCGCAGGTCGCGGAACGGACCCAGCGGCCGCGGGGTGCCGAGCGGGTCGCAGTGGGCGCGGAGCACGCGCACGTCGCCCCGCCCGGGTTCGGACTGCGTCTGAGCGACCAGCTCGTCGACGAGCGAGGACTTGCCCACGCCGCTCTCACCGGTGACGGTCACGCCGCTGCCGTCACCGGCCCGGACGTGGTCGAGGGCCGTCCGGAGGACGCCTACCTCGACGCTGCGCTCCACAAGCCGCACAGGCCGAGTGTAGGTGTCCTCGGCGGTGGTGCCGAGTGCGATCCCGGGTGGCATCGCGGCGGTCAGGCGTCCGCCGTACGGGGTCCGAACTCCGCGGCGACCGGGGTGACCCGGTTCGCCGGGAAGCCGCCGCGGCGCGCGTGCTCGAGGATCGCGTCCCCGTCCACGGCGTCGTGGACGCAGTAGATCTTGTCGCCCGCGACATAGCTGACCACCCAGGTGTAGGGCACACCCAGCGACTCGACGGCCGCGTTGGACGTGCGGGCGATCTCGGCCAGCTGGTCGTGGGTCAGGTCCTTGGCGTCGGGGATCTCCCGTTCGATGATGAATCGCTGCATGACTGCTCCTCGGGTCGGTCCGGGGCCTGGTGCCGCCGGGACCTCCGACTCTCGCCTCGACCGCCCCCCACGACATCGGGAGCGACTCCCCATCTGTGGACCCGAACGCCTCACAACGGGCTATGTGATCGCCACGGAAGTGGCTCGACCTAGCCACTCCGAACGGCCCTGAGCCCTCGTCCTCCGCGGTTATGGTCGAAGCATGAGGTTGCCCCCCGGCCCCTCGGCAGAGGGGGAGGTCGCGGTCTGGATGTCCCCTGCGGCACGGCGCCGCATCGGCAACGCCGGAGCCGTGTTCGCCGGACTCGTGGGCGCCTCGGCGGTCCTCGGCTACGTCGGGCACGTCACCGCTCTCGTGCGGATCCTCCCGCACTACCCCGGGATCAAGTTCAACACCGCGGTCTGCCTGCTCGTGCTGGCTTGGGCCGCGCTGACCCCGCGGCGAAGCGTCCGCGTCGCGGCCGGGCTGGTCGTGGTCCTCCTGGCGGGTTCGGCCCTCCTCGAGTGGACCTTCGGCACGCGCACCGGGCTCGACGACGTCCTCTTCGCCGACTTCACCGCACCCGACGCGCCCGTGCCGGGCCGCATGGCCGCCAACACCGCCGTGTGCCTGCTGCTCCTGGTGGCGGCCCTGGTGGCCGTGGAGCGAGGACGGACGAGGTGGGTGGACGTGCTCACCTTCGCCACCGCCCTGGTCACGTCGTTCGCGGCCCTCGGCTTCCTCTACGGCGTCGCCAGCCTGTACGCCGTCCAGAAGTTCACCGCCATGGCGCTGTTCACCGCGCTGGCCCTGTCGGGGATCGCGCTCTCCCTCGCCCTCCAGGTGGACGGATGGCTGTCGTGGGTGTGGTCGAGCAGGAGCCTCGGCGCCACCATGCTCCGCCGGATCGTGCTCACCTCGGCGCTGGGCCTGCCGCTGATCGGCTACCTGCGGCTCGTGGGCCAGGAGAACGGCCTCTACGACAACCGGTTCGGCGTCGCCCTGACGACGTACGCCTCCATCCTCACCGTCGTCGTGATCGCCGTGGTCACCGCGGGGAGGCTCACGGTCACCGACCAGCGCCGGGCCGACGCGATGGCCCGACTGCGTGAGGCCAACGAGCAGCTGGCCGCCCTGAGCGAGACCGAGCGCACCCGCGCGGAGCGGCTCGGTGCGCAGCTCGAGGTCGAGCGACGGCACTACCGCGAGGCCGTGTCGTCCCTGGACGACCTGGTCCTCACGGTGCATCCCCGGGGCGAGGTGGTCGAGCAGGTCTTCGCCGGCGACGCGGCGAGCTCGGTCCTGGGCGGTGCCTCCACCGAGGGGCGCGACGTGCTCGCCGTCATCGACGAGCGGGTGACCGCCGACGGGCGTGCCGAGTGGCTGGGCTTCCTCGACCACGTGCGGGGCGGGCGGGCGGCCGAGGCCGAGTGCCGGGTCCGCGGAGACGACGGGCGCGTCAGGTGGGTCTGGCTCAGGGCGTCCCCGCGCGAGGTGCGGGGCGACCTGCTCATCGACATCATCGCCAGCGACGTGACCGAGCGTCGGGAGCTCGAGGCCGACCGCGAGCGGATGCTGCGCGCAGCGCGGGAGTCGGTGCGTCGCCTCGAGGACCTCACCAAGGCTCGCGACGAGTTCCTGGCCGTCACCGGGCACGAGCTCAAGACGCCGCTGACCGTGATCCGCGGCTATGCCGAGATCCTGGAGGCCGACCCCGGCCTCGACGAGCGGCAGCGTGTCCAGGCCGAGACGATCCTCCGGCGCACCCGCCAGCTGTCGGAGCTGGTGGGCAACCTGTTCGACATGGCCAGGCTGGAGAGCGGGATGGTGGAGCTCGACCTCCGCCCGGTCGGCCTGGACGAGGTGGTCCTCGAGGTGGTCGAGGCGCACCGCCCCCTGGCCGAGGAGGCCGGGCTGACGCTGCGGACCGACGTGGTGCCGTGCCGGGTCGTGCTCGACCCGCTGCGCTTCCGCCAGGTGCTGGACAACCTGCTCTCCAACGCCGTGAAGTACTCCCGGCCCGGTGGCGAGGTCCGGGTCCGGGTGGCGTGCGACGCGGTCCAGGCCGTGCTCAGCGTCGCCGACCAGGGCATCGGCATCCCGCCGGACGAGCTCGACAAGGTCTTCGACCGGATGTATCGCGCCACCTCGGCCAAGGACGAGGGGGTCCCGGGCACCGGTCTGGGGCTGGCGGTGACGCGCTCGCTGGTCGAGGCCCATGGTGGCCGGATCGAGGCGATGCCGAACCCCGAGGGAGGCACCGTGCTCGAGGTGACGCTGCCGTTGGCGCCGGGCAACGTGCCCCACTCGCGCACGGCCGCCGATGAGGC
>CAZKZQ010000261.1:3126-5578 GCA_964557235.1 uncultured Nocardioidaceae bacterium | reverse complement strand
AAGCACAACGAGGCCAACGGCGAGGACTCCCGCGACGGCGAGAGCCACAACCGGTCGTGGAACCACGGGGTGGAGGGGCCCACCGACGACATCGAGGTCCTGGCCATGCGCTCGCGCACGCAGCGCAACTTCCTCGCCACCCTGCTGCTGAGCCAGGGCGTCCCGATGATCCTCCACGGCGACGAGCTCGGCCGCACCCAGCGCGGCAACAACAACACCTACGCCCAGGACTCCGAGATCGCCTGGATGGACTGGGAGAACATCGACCGTCCCCTGATCGAGTTCACCGCGACGGTGTCACGGCTGCGCCGCGAGCACCCGACCTTCCGCCGCAAGCGCTTCTTCACCGGCGGCACCGTGCGCACCGGTGACGGCACCCGCCTCAACGACATCGTGTGGCTGCGTCCCGACGGGGAGGCCATGGAGGAGGGCTCCTGGACCGACGGGTCCAAGGCGATCGGCATGTACCTCAACGGCCACGGCATCCCCAGTGTCGACCGGGTCGGCAACCCGATCAGCGACGACCACTTCCTGCTCTACTTCAACGCCGGCCACGAGGACGTCGAGGTGGTCATCCCGCCCGACGAGTACGCCGCCGCGTGGGACGAGGTGATCGACACCGCCGGTGCCGCGCTGTCCGACCGGGCGCATGCAGCGGGCTCACGGGTCCCGCTCCCCGCCCGCAGCGTGCTGGTGCTCCGCGAGCACGCCGCTCCCGACGAGGACCCCGACAGCAGCGTCGCCGCCTCGGTCGTCGCGATGCAGGAGCAGACCGACTCCTGACACGCGCTGGGGCGCTGGGGGGCTCAGGCGCCGAGGGCCTTCTCGATGTCGCCGGCGATCTTCTCGGGCTTGGTGGTCGGGCCGAAGCGGTCGATCACCTCGCCGTTGCGGTTGAGCAGGAACTTGGTGAAGTTCCACTTGATCTTGGAGCCCATCAGGCCGCCCTTCTCCTGGCGGAGCCACTGGTAGAGCGGGTGGGCGTCGTCGCCGTTGACGTCGACCTTGGCGAACATCGGGAAGGTCACGCCGTAGTTCTTCTGGCAGAAGGCGCCGATCTGCTCCTCGTCGCCGGGCTCCTGCCCGCCGAACTGGTTGCACGGGAACCCGAGGACGACCAGGCCGCGGTCGGCGTACTGCTCGTAGAGCTTCTCCAGGCCCTCGAACTGCGGGGTGAAGCCGCACTGGGAGGCCGTGTTGACCACGAGCACGACCTTGTCGTCATAGGTCGACAGGTCCTCGACGGTGCCGTCGAGACGGGTGGCCTTGAAGTCGGAGAGCGTGGGCATGCAGAGGTCCTTCCCTCGTGGGTGCAACCGGGGTTCGCCCCCCGAGTATCCCCGGTTTGGTGATGGGGTAAGCAGTGTTCATGCCAGCCACCTCCCCCAGCTCCTCGCGCCGCCCCGTGAGCACCTACCGGCTGCAGATCACCGAGGACTTCGACCTGCTCGAGGCCGCCCGCACGGTGACCTACCTCCGCGAGCTCGGCGTCGACTGGGTCTACCTCTCCCCGCTCCTGGCCTCGGAGTCCGGGAGCAGTCACGGGTACGACGTCGCCGACCACCGCGCGATCGACCCCTCCCGCGGCCGCGCGAGCGGGCTCGCCGCTCTCTCGAGCGAGGCGCGGCGGCTCGGGATGGGCGTCCTGGTCGACATCGTGCCCAACCATGTCGGCGTCGCGGCCCCGTGGGAGAACGAGTGGTGGTGGCACGTCCTGACCCACGGCCAGGAGTCGCCCTACGCCTCGGCCTTCGACATCGACTGGGACTTCGGCGGCGGCCGTGTGCGCATCCCCGTGGTCGGCGACGACGATCTCCAGGACGACGGCCGCATCGCCAACCTCCGCGTGCTGGGCGGCGAGCTGCACTACCACGACCAGCGCTTCCCGCTGGCTCCCGGCAGCGCCGAGCGGGGCGCCGAGGAGGACCCCGACGCGGTCCACGCGCGCCAGCACTACGAGCTGGTCTCGTGGCGCCGGGCCGACGCCGACCTCAACTACCGCCGCTTCTTCGCGGTCAACACCCTCGTCGCGATCCGGGTGGAGGACCCCGAGTGGTTCGAGCGGTCCCACGCCGAGATCGTGCGGTGGTTCGACGAGGGCCTGGTCGACGGGCTCCGGATCGACCACCCCGACGGGCTGCGCGACCCCGTGGGCTACCTCGCCTCGCTCGCGGAGGCGACCGGCGAGGCCTACGTCCTGGTGGAGAAGATCCTCGAGCCCGGCGAGGAGCTCCCGACGACGTGGGACACCGCCGGCACGACGGGCTACGACGTGCTCGCCCACGTCGACCGGGTGCTCACCGACCCGGCCGGCGAGCAGCCCCTGACCGACCTCGACACGCGTCTGCGGGGTGAGGAGCTCGACTGGCACGAGCTCGTGCACGACGCCAAGCGGGCCGTGGCCGACGGCATCCTGCGCTCGGAGGTGCGGCGGATCGTCCGCGACGCCGAG
>CAZKZQ010000261.1:0-3026 GCA_964557235.1 uncultured Nocardioidaceae bacterium | reverse complement strand
GCTCGAGGACGCGGTCGCCGAGCTCCTCGCCTGCTTCCCCGTCTATCGCTCCTACCTCCCCGAGGGCCGCGAGCACCTCGAGCAGGCGTTCACGTCCGCCCGCGAGCACCGGCCCGACCTCGAGCCGGCGTACTCCGCCCTGGAGCCGGTGCTCTTCGACGGCGCCGACCCGGCCGCGCAGCGCTTCCAGCAGACCAGCGGGATGGTCATGGCCAAGGGGGTGGAGGACTGCTCGTTCTACCGCTACGGCCGGCTGACGTCGCTCAACGAGGTCGGCGGCGACCCGAGCGTCTTCTCGCTCCCGGTGAGCGACTTCCACGACTTGATGTCGCAGCGACAAGAAACCTGGCCGCACGCGATGACCGCGGCAAGCACCCACGACACCAAGCGCGGCGAGGACGTCCGCGCCCGCATCGAGGTGATCGCGGAGGTGCCCGAGCGGTGGGCCGAGGTGCTCGACCAGCTGCTCGACGCCGTGCCCCTGCCGGACCCGGCCTTCGGCAACCTGCTGTGGCAGGCCGTCGTCGGCTGCTGGCCGGCCTCACGGGAGCGCCTGCACGCCTATGCCGAGAAGGCGATGCGCGAGGCCGGCGACCGCACGCAGTGGACCTCGCCCGACGAGCCCTACGAGGGAGCGGTGCACGCGGCGGTCGACGCGGCGTACGACGACCCGCGCGTGCGCGCCCTCGTCGAGGAGGTCGCCGAGGAGCTGGCCGCACCGGGCTGGAGCAACGCGCTCACCGCCAAGCTGCTCGGCCTGACCGTGCCGGGCGTGCCCGACGTCTACCAGGGTTCCGAGCTGTGGGAGCAGAGCCTGGTCGACCCCGACAACCGTCGGCCGGTCGACTACGAGCAGCGTGCCTCGATGCTGCGCGACGTGCGCCTCGGCCGGCGGCCGGAGCGGCCCGTCAAGCTCGACGACGACGGTGCGGCCAAGCTCCTGCTGACCCACCTGGCCCTCTCGACCAGGCGCGACCGGCCGGAGCTGCTCTCCTCCTACGCGCCGCTGACAGCCGCCGGCGAGGCCGCCGACCACGTGGTGGCCCTCGACCGCGGCGGGCTCGTCGCCGTCGGCACGCGCCTGCCGGTCGGGCTCGAGCGCCGCGGCGGCTGGGGTGGCACGACGGTCACGCTGCCGCCGGGACGCTGGCGCGACCGCCTCACCGGCAGGGTGTGGCAGGGGAGCGCCGAGGTGGGCGACCTGCTCGCGGCGTACCCCGTCGCGCTCCTGGTCACGACCGCCGGCGAGCCCGAGCGTGGGCGGTTCGACGTGTGGGCGCCGCAGGCGACCGACCTCGCGCTCGTGGTCTCCGCGCCCGGGTCGGAGGAGACCCGCGAGGTCGCGATGCGGCGGGGTGCCGACGCGTGGTGGACCCCCGACGGTCCGGAGCCCCTGGGCGAGGTCGACTACGGCTATCGCGTCTCGGGTGCGGAGCAGGTCGTCCCGGACCCGCGCTCGTGGCGGCAGCCGCACGGCGTGCACGCGCGGTCGCGCACGGTCGACGCCTCGACGTTCACCTGGACCGACGAGGGGTGGACGGGCCGTCAGCTGGCCGGCTCGGTCGTCTACGAGCTGCACGTCGGCACGTTCACGCCCGAGGGCACGCTCGACGCGGCCATCACGCGCCTCGAGCACCTGCGCTCGATCGGCGTCGACCTGGTCGAGCTGATGCCGGTCAACGCCTTCAACGGTGAGCACGGCTGGGGCTACGACGGCGTCCTGTGGGGCGCCGTCCACGAGGCGTACGGCGGCCCCGCGGCCTATGCGCGCTTCGTCGACGCCGCGCACGCGGCCGGTCTCGGCGTCGTGCAGGACGTGGTCTACAACCACTTCGGCCCGTCCGGGAACTACCTGCCGATGTTCGGGCCCTACCTCAAGGCCGAGGGCGACAACCCGTGGGGCGCCGAGGTGAACCTCGACGGCGAGGACAGCGCCGAGGTCCGCGCCTACGTCCTGGACAACGTGCGGCGCTGGTTCGAGGACCTCCACGTCGACGGGCTGCGGCTCGACGCGGTCCACGCCCTGAGCGACACCTCCGAGGTGCACCTGCTCGAGGACATCGCGGTGCTGACCGCGCGGCTGTCGGCCCAGCAGCGCCGGCCACTCACGGTGATCGCCGAGTCCGACCTCAACGACCCGCACCTGGTGACCCCGCGCGAGGCCGGCGGCTACGGCCTCGACGCGCAGTGGTCCGACGACTTCCACCACGCGGTCCACGTCGCGCTCACCGGCGAGACCGAGGGCTACTACGCCGACTTCGCCCCGCTGGGCGCGCTGAAGAAGGTGTGCGAGCGCGGGTTCTTCCACGACGGCACGTGGTCCTCCTTCCGCGACCGCGAGCACGGGGTGGCGATCGACACCGCCCGGCTGCCCGCGTGGCGGCTCGTGGTCTGCAACCAGAACCACGACCAGGTCGGCAACCGTGCTCGTGGCGACCGGCTCACCGACGCCCTCGACACCGACCAGCTCGCCCTCGCCGCGATGGTCACGCTGACCGGGCCGTTCACCCCGATGCTCTTCCAGGGCGAGGAGTGGGGCGCCTCGACGCCGTTCGCCTTCTTCACCTCGCACCCCGAGGAGGACCTGGGCCGCGCGGTGTCGGAGGGCCGGCTCCGGGAGTTCGAGCGGATGGCCTGGGACACCGACACGGTCCTCGACCCGCAGGACCCCGCGACGTTCCGCGCGTCGGTCCTCGACTGGGACGAGGCGGCGAGCGGTGACCACGCCGTCCTGCTGCAGGCCTATCGCGACCTCTCCGCGCTGCGCCGCTCGGAGCCCGACCTGACCGACCCCGACCTGCGCCGCACGACGGTCGAGATCGACGAGGACGCGCGCTGGTTCCGGATGGACCGGGGCTCGCTGGTCGTCCTCGCGGCGTTCGGCGAGGAGGCCACGATCCCGCTGCCGGAGGGGACCTACGAGGTGGTGTGGGCGACGCCGACCCCCGTCGCGCTGGGGTGGGGCGAGGTCCGCGCACCGCGGCACACCGGAGCCGTGCTGCGGCGCCTCGGCTGAGTCGTGACCC
>CAZKZQ010000260.1:0-5607 GCA_964557235.1 uncultured Nocardioidaceae bacterium | reverse complement strand
AGCGCCTCGTCCTTCTGGGCCTCCTCGCCGATGCGGCCGATGCGCACGCGTGAGCCGCCCTCGGCGGGCTTGAGCGCCGACAGCGGCTGGACGCCCTCGCGGAAGTCGCCGGCCACGGCCTCGCCCAGCTCGTCGAGCCCCGGGATCGGGTTGCCGTAGGGCGACTCGGTCGGGTGGTCGAGCAGCTCCATCAGCCGCAGCTCGACGGACTCGGAGATCACGTGCTCCCAGCGGCAGGCCTCGGCGTGGACGAGCTCCCAGGGCAGCCCGATGACGTCGGTGAGCAGCCGCTCGGCGAGCCGGTGCTTGCGCATCACGCGGACGGCGAGGGTGCGGCCGTCCTCGGTGAGCTCGAGGTGGCGGTCGCCCTCGACGGTGAGCAGCCCGTCGCGCTCCATGCGCGCGACCGTCTGGCTGACCGTGGGCCCGCTCTGGTGCAGGCGCTCCGCGATCCGTGCCCGGAGCGGCACGACACCCTCCTCGACCAGCTCGTAGATGGTCCGGAGGTACATCTCTGTGGTGTCGATGAGATCGCTCACGGGGCCATTGTTGACCACGCATGGGGAAGGGTGTCCTCATGGCCACCCCTACTGCCGTGATGTGGTTCCGCCGGGACCTCCGCCTGCACGACAACCCCGCCCTCCTCGAGGCGCTCTCCGCGGGCGAGGTGCTCCCCCTGTTCGTGCTCGACCCCGCCCTGTGGGGCCGCTCGGGCCCGGTGCGACGGTCCTACCTCGCCGCGTCGCTGCGGGCGCTCGACGAGTCGATGGGCGGCGCGCTCGTCGTACGCCGTGGGGACCCGGTCGAGGAGGTCCGCAAGGCGGCCAAGGCGATCGGGGCGGGGAGCGTGCACCTCGCCGCCGACTACGGCCCCTACGGCGCGAGGCGTGACGAGGAGGTCGAGAAGGCCCTGGCCGAGGAGGACGTCGCGTTCGAGCGCCTCGGGTCGCCGTACGCCGTCGCGCCGGGGCGGGTGCTCAACGGCAGCGGCAACCCGTTCAAGGTCTACACGCCGTTCCAGAAGGCCTGGGCGGCGCACGGCTGGCGCGGCCCGGTCGACGCCCCGAGCAACCCGACGTGGGTCGAGATGAAGGGCGAGGAGATCCCGGCGGCGGAGCTGCCCCAGGGCACCGAGATCGTCGAGGCCGGCGAGGCGGCGGCCCGCAAGGCGTGGTTCTCCTTCCGCGACCACCGGCTCGGGGGGTACGACGACGACCGCAACCACCCCTCGGTCGACCACACGAGCCGGATGTCGACCTACCTCCGCTGGGGCGAGATCCACCCGCGCACGATGCTCGCCGACCTGGCGGACAAGCGCGGCAAGGGCGCCGACACCTATCGCAAGGAGCTCGCCTGGCGCGAGTTCTATGCGGACGTGCTCTTCAACAACCCCGACAGCGCGCGCCAGGACCTGCGCGAGGAGCTCTCGTCGCTGCAGTACGACGACCCGGGCGAGGGCTTCGAGGCGTGGAAGGCCGGCCGGACCGGCTTCCCGATCGTCGACGCCGGGATGCGCCAGCTCGCGGCGACGGGGTTCATGCACAACCGGCTGCGGATGATCACCGCGTCGTTCCTGGTCAAGGACCTGCACGTGTGGTGGCGCCACGGCGCGCGGTGGTTCATGGAGCGCCTGGCCGACGGCGACCTCGCCTCCAACCAGCACGGCTGGCAGTGGGTCGCGGGCACGGGGACGGACGCGGCGCCGTACTTCCGGGTGTTCAACCCGACGCTCCAGGGGCAGAAGTTCGACCCCGACGGCGACTACATCCGCACCTGGGTGCCGGAGCTGGCCGACCTGCCCGCCAAGGAGATCCACGAGCCGTCAGGCGTCGCGGGCTACCCCGCCCCGATCGTCGACCACAAGGAGGAGCGCGCCGAGGCGCTGTCGCGCTACGAGAAGGCCCGCCGGGGCTGACATCGCGGCCCTATTGTCGGGCCGTGCGACGTCCCCACCTGCCCGCCCACCTGCCCGACCCGCTGGCGCTCGCGCGCCGTGCCGCCGACGAGGCGTACTTCGTCAACGTGCTGGTGCAGCGCGGCGTCCTGCGCCCGCAGCCGCCCGTGCGGCTGGCCAAGATGGGCTTCGGGCTCCTCACCCAGGGCAGCGTCGCCGGCCTGCTCAACGCCGCTGCGTTGAGGTACGCCGACCGGGTGGCCGTCGAGGACGAGCTGGGCTCGATCACCTATGCCGAGCTCGACGCGCACGCCAACGCGATCGCCAACGGCTGGATCGCGCGCGGGCTCAAGGCCGGTGACGGCGTCGCGATCCTGTGCCGCAACCACCGCCACTTCCTCGAGGCGTTCTTCGCCGGCGGCAAGGTCGGCGCCAAGGTGATCCTGCTCAACACCGACTTCGCCGCGCCCCAGCTGCGCGAGGTCGCCGCCCGCGAGGGCACCGACCTGCTCGTCCACGACGACGAGTACGCCGACCTGATGGCCGGCATCGAGGTGCGCCTGGGCCGCTGGCGCGCCTGGGTCGAGGACGGCGTGGACCCGGGCGACGCCGCCGGGACCCTCGCGTCGCTGGTGTCGCGGTCCTCCCGGAAGGCTCCGCCGCGGCCCGCGGCCGAGCTCAAGGTCACGATCCTCACCAGCGGCACGACCGGCACGCCCAAGGGCGCCTCGCGTCCGACCCCCAAGAGCCTCGGCCCGATCGGCGGGCTGCTCGGCAAGGTGCCGTTCCGCTCCGGCCAGACGATGGTCGTGGCCGCGCCGGTGTTCCACTCCCTCGGCTTCGCCACGATGATGCTCGGCATCGCGCTCGGCGACACGGTCGTGCTGCGGCGGCGGTTCTCCCCCGCGACCGCGCTGGAGGACGTGGCACGGCACCGCGCGGACGACCTGGTCGTCGTACCCGTGATGCTGGCGCGGATGCTCGACCACGAGGACGAGACCGGCGAGCGGCACGACCTCTCGTCGCTGTCGGTCGTGCTCTGCGGCGGCTCGCAGCTCGGCGCCGCCCTGGCGCAGCGGGCGCTGCGCCGGCTCGGGCCGGTCGTCTACAACCTCTACGGCTCGACCGAGGTCGCGGTCGCCACCGTCGCGACGCCCGAGGACCTCGCGCTCGACCCCGGCACCGTGGGCCGGGTGCTGCGCGGGTCGATGGTCAGGATCGTCGACGACCAGGGTCGCGAGCTGCCGGCCGGTGACACGGGCCGGATCTTCGTGGGCAACTCGATCCAGTTCGAGGGCTACACCGGCGGCGGCACCAAGGACATGGTCGACGGGCTGATGTCGTCGGGCGACGTCGGCCACTTCGACCGGCACGGGATGCTCCACGTCGACGGCCGCGACGACGACATGATCGTCTCCGGCGGCGAGAACGTCTTCCCCCGCGAGGTCGAGGAGCTCCTGGCCCACCACCCCGACGTCGTCGAGTGCGCGGTCATCGGCACCCCCGACGAGCAGTTCGGCCAGCGGCTCAAGGCGTTCGTCGTGCTGCGCGAGGACTCGGCGCTGGACGAGGAGACGGTCAAGGACCACGTCCGGCAGAACCTCGCGCGCTACAAGGTGCCCCGCGAGGTCGTCTTCCTCGACGAGCTCCCCCGCAACCCGACCGGCAAGGTGCTCAAGCGCGAGCTGCGCTAGCCCGCGGCGGCGACCTGGCTGCTGCGCACGACGAACTCGTGGACCAGCTCGGCCACGAGGCCGGGCGCCTCCACCTGGGGGCAGTGGCCGATGCCGCGCAGGGTGGTCACCTGGGCGTGCGGGATGCGGTCGGTGAAGTACGCCGCGTAGCGCTTCGGCGGGATCACGATGTCCTTGTCGGCGAAGACCAGGTGCACCGGGACGCCGATCGTGTCCAGCCCCGGCGCGGGGATGGAGCGGGCGCACGCGACGAGCACGCGCACCGGATGCGTCGCGCCGAGCGCCGTGCGGATCACGTGGCGGGCGTCGGCCGGCGCGAGCAGCCTCGGGTCGTGCGCGAGGGCCTTGAGGGCCATGCCCGTCACCAGCGGCAGGGCAGGGAGCAGGTTGGTGATGCGGGCGGGGTGGCGGCCCGCGGCGGCGGCCAGGAACGACATGACCATCGCGGCGTCGCGCAGCGTCAGGGAGTCGTAGCCGCCAGCCGGCGCGATCGCGGTCACCGAGCGGGCACGTCCGCGACGGCCGAGCTCGAGCGCCACCCAGCCGCCGAGCGAGTTGCCGACCACGTGGGCGGTGGTCCACCCGTGGCGGTCCATCTCGGCCTCGACGTGGTCGACCAGGTCGTCGAACCGCGCCCGCCACGACAGCTCGGGACCGCCGTAGTGCCCCGGCATCGAGACGGCCAGGACGTCGTACTGCGGGAGGTGCTCGATCACGGGTCGCCACGAGTGGTGGGACAGCATGAACGGGTGCACGAGCAGGACGGGCTCGCCGCGGCCCGAGCGGCGGCTCCCCGAGGGGCGGTAGCGGCGCGTGAACAGCGCAGGGCGTGCCATGGGCCCATGGTGACCCACCTCACACCGGATCAAACGGACCTGAGGTCCCGAGCGCGCGGCGCGTCGGTCCCGAGGAAGTCGCGATAACCCGTTGTCCGGCTTGTCCGGCCGACCTACCGTGGTCGCACACGAGGAAGGAGGTGGTCCAAGACATGAGTGCTTATCGGACACGTGAGGTGGCTGCCCGCTAGCAGCGCACCGACCAGCCGGTTCGACCGCGTGTCGGCCGCGCGGCTGGTGAATCCAACGGCAGTCACCCGACCCGCAGGCGTCCCGAGAAGTCCGACCGGGGAATCACCAAGCGCCTGCGGGTCGCCCATTTTTCGAGCGGCCCAGCCTGCTCCGACGCCTGGCCGTGTCAGGCTGACCGCCCACGTCGGGGCGAGGGGGGACAGACGATGGCGGACGACGAGGCCGACCTGGCCCGGGCCCTGGAACGGCTCGAGGAGCGCGACGCCCTCCGACGGGAGCGGGACGCGCTCCTGGTGCGCGTCGTGACCGAGCCCCAGCGCGAGGCCGAGCTGCGGGCGCAGGTCAGGGCGGTCACCGGTCGGCTCGAGGACTACGCCGGTGTCGAGGCAGACGTCGAGCATGCGCGGCGATGGGGCCAGATCGAGCGGGTCCGAGCCGAGGACCCGGTGCACGGCGAACGCCGATCGGCGATCGCGGCCCGGCTGCACGTGCTCGGGCTCAAGGCCGACGTGCTGCAGCAGGCGGTCGCCCAGGCGACCGACGCCGAGGAGCAGCTCCTCCGGGCGGACGAGCGGATCCGCAGCGCGATCGGCCTCGGAATGATGGACGTCCTCGCCGACCAGACCCTGGTGGGGAGACCCGACGTCTGGCTCGACATGGGCAAGCGGGACCGCATCGACGCCGCGGTCAACGCCCTCGGGCGTGCGCAGTCCGCCGTCCGCCTGCTCTCGCTCAAGGTCGGGCCCGCACTCCGGGAGGCTCGGGCGACGGTCGACGTCGCGGGGACGCTCCGCGCGCTGGACACCTTCGTCGACGACCCGATCAGCGGGCTGCGGACCCAGCTGCGCCTGGCTCGCGCCCGCGAGCAGGTGCGTGCCATCGCCGGCCCGGTCTCGGAGCTGCGCGCTGCCTTGCAGGTCGAGCTCATCGGCGTCGAGCACGAGCTCGCCGAGCTCGAGACCGAGCAGACCGATCTCGGCCGGTGACCGAC
>CAZKZQ010000259.1:0-5646 GCA_964557235.1 uncultured Nocardioidaceae bacterium | reverse complement strand
GTGCCGGAGTCCATCGAGATGCGGGCGCCCGCCGACAGCGCGAACCACTCGACCGGGACCTGCATGCGCTCGGCGAGGTCGAGGGCCGCGATGATGCGCGAGCACTCCGGCTCCGACACCGCACCCAGGGCCTTCGTCGGGTCGCCGCACAGCACGACGCGGGTGACGCCCTCGGGATGCAGCGCCGTCTTGGTGGAGACGACGGCGACGATGATGCCCGCCTTGTTGAGACCTCGTGGACGGTCGACCGGGACGAGGGCGCCGGTGTCGTCGAGGTCGTGCTCGACGACCGTGCCGTCGGCGCCGATCAGCAGCGCCTCGAGCTCATAGGGATAGACCAGGCCGCGGCGACGGGCGCGCAGCACCTTGGCGTCGTAGTCGTCGAGGGGCTGGAGCGGCTCGGTCGGCGGGTCCTCGACCGAGGAGACCACCCCGGCGCCGGGCCGCCTCGAGAAGCGGATCGAGACCGGCACCGGAGTGCCGTCGGGACCGGCGATCCGGCCCTGGGCGCGCACCTCGGCGATGCCCGCCCCGTCGGTGAGCGGGGTGATCTTGCCCTGCAGCGCGGTCAGCTGCTCGATGTCGGCCTCGACCACGGGCCACACCTGGACCCAGACGTGGTTGAGGTCGAGCTTGGCACCCTCGGCCCCCCGCGAGGTCCGCGCGCGGCGCACGGCCTCCAGGCAGTTCTCGATCGCACGCTCCGCATGGGGCACGCCGACGACCCGTCCCTCCTCGTCGCGCACGACGACGAGCTGGCGGACCTGGGCCAGCGCGACCAGGCGACGGTCGGACGGGTTCTCCTTGGCGACGCAGTCATAGAGGAGGACGTCGTCGGAGGCCTCGATGCGCGTGACGTGGAAGTTGCGCAGACGCCACAGGTTGAGCCGTCGACCGACCATCGGGTGGACGCCGTGGACGAGGTCGTCCTCGGCGACGCCACCCTGCCCGTCGGGCCGGAAGGTGAAGTAGTCGACCGGCCGTCCCGATCCGGGGCAGACCGCGACCGTGACGCGACGCGCGTCCTGGGCGAAGTCGATCCCGCCGAGGATCGCGCGCAGCTCGGCCTCCGCGTCCGCGGTGGAGTCGGGGACCGTCGGCCAGTGGAGATAGAGGTCGACCACCGCCTGGTCGCCGTCGCGGCGCGCGTCGAGCTCGGCGGTGATCGCGGCGACGAGGGTCGACCCGGCGTCGGACAGCTCGGCCACGGTGCCGGCGGTCGACACCAGCCGGGTGGGCCGCTCGTCGATCACGTAGTCGGCGAAGACCATCGGCCGGCCCTCGCGCTGCAGGCTGGTCAGGTCGTGGAGGTCGAACTCGCGGTAGTGCCGCTTGACCAGCACCTCCAGCAGGGGCTCGTCACCCTCCACGCCACGCTCGATCCGCTCGGCGAGGAACTGCACGATCGGCTCCGGGATCGCGGCGAGGGCGTCGATGCGCGCTGACCTGTCGGGGGCGTCCGCGTCGTCGGCGAGCGCTGCCACCTCGTCGCGGACGCTGGCCAGGACGCTGGTGCGCTCGGCGTCGACGACCGGCTGGTCGAACCAGCGGAACCGCACGCTGCGGGCCAGGTCGCCGATGACGGGGAAGCGCAGCTGGGTCGCGCCCTTGAGGCGCTCGAGCAGGTCGCGGACCTGGGCGGCCCGTCCGTCGCTCGGGGGCGGCTCGTCGATCCACCGCTGCAGGACGGCCGTGACCACCTCCACCTCGGCGGACGAGTGCTGCTGGGCGAGGAAGACCCGGAAGACCGCCTCCTCCAGCGCCGGCGTGCGCTCGAGGTCCTCGACGCCGTAGTGGGCGAGCACCCGCTCGAGGCGCCGACGGAACTCCTCGGGCAGTCCGCCCCGCTCGGTGTCGAGGCTGCGGAGGAAGGTGTGGAAGTGCTCGCGCGAGCTGTGCACCCGCAGCTCGGTGCGACGCTCCTCGTCGACCGGGTGGTTGCGGCTGAGCTCGGCGAAGTCGGTGAAGAGCCCGAGCAGCCGGGCCTCGTCGGCGACGACGTCGACGCCGTCCGCGCGCAGCTGCTCGCGCGCCTCGAGATAGCCGCGGAGGGCGGCGGCACGGTCCGCCGACGGGACGTCGTACCCGAGCATGAGGGCGGAGATCTCCGCCCGGCAGCGGGCGGCGCGCTCCACGGCGTCGGCCGGGACGTCGTCGGTGGGGAGCTCGAGGACCGGGCCGTCCGACGCATTGCCGACGGCCTCGCCGGCAGCCCCGTCGTCGATCGGCTCGAGCCGCAGCAGCGGGGAGCCGGTCTCGACCTGGCTGCCGGTGATCACGAGCAGGTCGCGGACCCGCGCGGCGAACGGCGCGTGGATCACCGTCTCCATCTTCATGCTCTCGAGCACGAGCACGGGTGCGCCCTCGGCCACGGTGTCGCCCACGGCCACGGGGGAGGCGACCACGAGTGCAGGCGCCGGCGAACGCAGCACGCCACCCTCGTCGCGGCTCACCCGGTGCGTGGTGCCGTCCACCTCCACGAGGTGGGTGGGTCCGTGGACGGCGGAGGTGATGCGGTGCCGACGACCGCCCACGACCAGCTGGGCGTGGAAGTCGTCGATCCACTCGATGGCCACGTCGGCCGAGGCCGACTGCCCGCCGACGGCGAGGGAGACGCGATAGCGGCCGGGTGCCCGCTGCAGCGCGGTCAGCTGGTACGTCGTCCCGCGCAGCTTGACCTCGACGGCGTCGCCGACCTTGTGCTGGACCTGGGGGCGGCCGCCGTGCGCGGTCTCGAGCAGCCGCTCCTTCTCGACACGGAGCTGCTCGTCATAGGCCTCGATGGCCGCCACGACGAGAGCGATCTCGAAGTTCGCGTGCGAGACGAGCCGGCCCTCGCCGCGCGCCCGGTCGATCCACGCTGTGTCGGCCCACGCCGGCTCGCCGGACACGATCTCGGGCTGGTCGAGCAGCTCGAGGATGAAGCTCTTGTTGGTGGTGCCGCCCTCGATCACGACGGTGGTCTCCGCCACCGCACGCTTGAGCCGGGCCAGCGCCTCGGCACGGTCACGGCCGCTGGCGATGATCTTGGCGATCATCGAGTCGAAGTCGGCCGGGATGACGTCGCCCTCGCCGAGGCCGGTGTCGACGCGGATGCCCGGTCCGCTGGGCAGCTCGAGCAGGGAGACCCGGCCGGGTGAGGGGGCGAAGTCGCGGTCGGGGTCCTCGGCGTTGAGCCGCGCCTCGATCGCGTGGCCGCGCTCCTGGGGACGCTCGCCGTCGAGGTGGTCGCCGGACGCGACCCTGATCTGGGCCTTCACGAGGTCGATGTCGGTGGTGACCTCGGTGATCGGGTGCTCGACCTGCAGGCGCGTGTTGACCTCGAGGAAGGCGAACGTCTTCTCCTCGGGCTGGTAGAGGAACTCGACCGTGCCGGCGCCCTGGTAGCCCACGGCGAGGGCGAGCCTCTCGGCGGAGGTCTTGAGGGCGTCGTTCTGCTCCGGGGAGAGGAGGGGCGAGGCCGACTCCTCGATGACCTTCTGGTTGCGGCGCTGGACCGAGCAGTCGCGCACGCCGATCGCCCAGGCGTTGCCGTGCCCGTCGGCGATCACCTGGACCTCGACGTGACGGGCGCCGGTGACGACGCGCTCGAGGAACACCACGCCGCTGCCGAAGGCCCGCTCGGCCTCGTCGCGCGTGCGCTGGTAGGCGTCCTCGAGCTCGGCTGCGGTCGTGACCTTGCGGATGCCGCGGCCACCGCCGCCGGCCGTCGCCTTGAGCATCAGGGGGTAGCCGATCGACTCGGCGGCCGCGAGCGCGTCCTCGAGGGTGTCCACGGGACCGCCGCTCCACGCGGCGACCGGGACGCCGACCTCCTCGGCGAGGAGCTTGGACCCGATCTTGTCGCCGAGCCGGCGCATCGCCTCCGACGAGGGGCCGATGAACGTCACGCCGAGCCGGTCGCACAGGTCGACGAACGACGGGTCCTCCGCGACGAAGCCCCAGCCCACCCACACGGCGTCGGCCCGGGTCGCGACCAGCGCCCTCTCCAGCACGGCGAGGTCGAGGTAGGGACGGGCGGAGGCGGGACCGAGGGCGTGCGCCTCGTCGGCCTCCCGCACGAACATCGCGTGCCGCTCGCCGTCGGTGTGGAGGGCGATCGTCGTGAACGCCTCACCTGCCGCCTGGAGGTCGCGTACGGCGTGGATCAGCCGCATGGCGGCCTCGCCACGGTTGACGATCGCGATGCGTGAGAACAAGTGCGGTCCTTCGGTGTCAGACGGTCTGGAACGCGATGGCGATGTTGTGCCCGCCGAAGCCGAACGAGTTGTTCAGCGCCGCGACGTCGCCCGCGGGGAGGTCGCGCGGCGAGGTGGCCACGTCGAGCCCGATGTCCTCCGGGTCCTCGAGGTTGATCGTCGGCGGGACCACCCGGTGGTGCAGGGCGAGCACGGTCGCGACCGACTCGAGCGCTCCGGCCGCTCCGAGGAGGTGGCCGGTCATCGACTTGGTGCCGGTGAGGACCACCGACGCGGCGGCCTCCTCGCCGAGCGCGTGCCGGATCGCGAGGGCCTCGGCGAGGTCGCCCTGCGGGGTCGAGGTGGCGTGGGCGTTGAGGTGCCGGATGTCGGCCGCCGTGAGTCCTGCGTCCGCGACGGCCTTCTTCATCGCGCGGGTGGCGCCGGCGCCCGACGGGTCGGGCTGGGCGATGTCGTGCGAGTCCGAGGTGATGCCGTGGCCGGCGGCGACGGCGTACACCCGGGCGCCGCGTGCGGCCGCGTGCTCCGCGGACTCGAGCACCAGGACGGCTGCGCCCTCACCCAGCACGAACCCGTCGCGGCCCTTGTCCCACGGGCGGGAGGCCCGCTCGGGCTCGTCGTTGCGCTTCGACAGCGCCATCATCTGGCCGAAGGCCGCCATCGGCAGCGCGTGCACGGCGGCCTCGGTGCCCCCGACGACGACCACGTCGGCCCGGCCCCACCGGATCATGTCGATGCCCAGCGCGATGGACTCGTTGCCCGAGGCGCAGGCGGACACCGGGGTGTGCACGCCCGCCTTGGCGCCGAAGGCCAGCCCCACGGCGGCGGCCGGACCGTTGGGCATCAGCATCGGGATCGCCAGCGGCGAGACCCGGCGAGGGCCCTTCTCCTTGAGCGTGTCGTAGTTGCTGAGCAACGTCGTCACGCCTCCGATCCCGGAGGCGATCGCGACGGCGAGCCTCTCGGGGTCGACGTCGCCCTCGCCGAGGCCGGCGTCGGCCCACGCCTCGAGCCCGGCGACCATGGCGAACTGACCCGAGCGGTCGAGACGTCGTGCCTTGACCCGGTCGAGGGTCTCCAGCGGCTCGACGGCGACCTCGGCCGCGATGCGGGTGCCGAGCTCCTCGGCCCAGTCGTGCTGCAGGACCCCGACACCGGACCGGCCGGCGAGCAGTGCCTCCCAGGTCGTGGGGACGTCACCTCCGACCGGAGACGTGGCCCCGAGGCCGGTGACGACGACTTGGGTGCTGCTCATCTGGTCCACCTCACGATGTGACGGGTTGGGTCTCCGGCGCCGGGGGACCCGGCGCCGGAGGGTGGGTCAGCCCTGGGCGCGCTCGATGAACGAGACGGCGTCGCCCACGGTCTTGAGGTTCTTGACCTCGTCGTCGGGGATGCGGACGCCGAACTTCTCCTCGGCGGCGACGACGATCTCGACCATCGACAG
>CAZKZQ010000258.1:0-5659 GCA_964557235.1 uncultured Nocardioidaceae bacterium | reverse complement strand
CTGGCCACCGACCGCGGCATCGCCTGCGCGACCGTCGACTACGACGCCCTGCGCGGCATGGACGACCCCACCGCCCGCCTGTTCTGAGACAGAACTGTCGGTGCCCCCTGTGACCCTTCGATCGGGGTCACGACGCAAGGGGAACCACATGTCACTGCACCAGATGTCCGGCCTGACGCCGCACCTCGGCGAGGTCGACCTCGCTCGGCTCGAGGGTCACTCCGTGCTCGGCGAGCCGCTGCCCCTGCTCATGAGTGCGGCGCTGAGGCTGCGCCTGGTCTCGGTGCGCGACGGGTGGAGCTCGCTCTCGGCCGCGATGACCGACGACGAGGCGGACTCGCTCCGGCGGGCCATGGACCGGGTCGAGGGGCCGAGCGACGACGCCAGGAGGCTGGTCGCCGTCGTGCGGCAGACCTGCCGCGCAGCGGACCAGGTCGTGATGCGGATCCTGGCCCGGCCGGCCTGACCTCAGGCGGGGTCGCCGACCAGGTCGGCCACCTCGTCGGCGCAGCCCCACGACAGGGTCACGCCGGCGCCGCCGTGGCCGTAGCAGTGGACGACCCGCTGTCCGTCGCGCTCCTCGAGCTCCAGACGCACGGCCGGCCGCGCCGGACGCAGGCCGACGCGGGTGCCGAGCACCTGGGCCCGCCTGATCGCGGGCACGAGCTCGCGGGCGCGGGCGAGCATCTCCTTGCCCTGGGCGGAGTCGAAGGACCGGTCCCAGACGCCCTCGTCCTCGGTGCCGCCGACGACGATGTCGCGCTCGCGCGGCACGACGTACGTCGCGCCGGTGCCGTCGCCGCCGGAGTCCAGCCACCACTCGTCGAGGCCGACCTGCTCGACGTAGGCGACCTGCCCGCGGACCGGCTGCACCGAGCCGTCACCACCGAGGAGGCGCCCGCCGAGACCGCTCGCGTTGACCACGACCGGGGCCGCCCCGGGCAGGCCGGGCAGCGCCATCCGGGTGATCGTCCCGCCGAGCTCGTCCACCCGCGCACGCAGCCACTCCAGGTGCACGGGCATCTCGACCACCGGCGCAATGAACGACCAGCCGTCGGCCCAGCCGTCGGGCAGCGCCGTCGCCCGCGCCAGGTCCGGCACGGCGTCGGCCCACCACGGACGGGTCCCTGACCCACCGGGGCGCCGGAGCACCTCGGTGCCGCGACGCAGGGTGACCCCCGCGCCCTCGACCTCGACGAGGGCGGCCAGGGCGGCGTACGTCGTGCCGGCCCAGGCGGTCACGCGCTCGAAGGGGTAGGCGCGGTGGGGGTACCACAGCGCCGCCGCGACCGCCGAGGTCGTCTCCTGGGGCAGGTCGCGGGCGACCACCGCCACGTCGTGGCCGCGTTCGAGCAGCCGGATCGCGCAGGTCAGGCCGATGACCCCGGCCCCGACGACGACCACGCGTCCGCTCGTCCCGACGTCGACAGAGTCCACCCGGGCATCATCGCAAGTTTCGGTCGTGACCGCTCAGAAGGTGGGGCGCTCGCGCAGGTCGGAGCGCTGCTGGATCAGCTCCTGGGCACGGGCGAGGTGCTTGTGCTCGACGAGGATCTCGTAGCGGGTCGCGACCACCGCCGAGACGGCGGAGAAGTCGCGCTGACCCCGGGTGGCGGCGTAGCCCAGCAGGGCCCAGATCACGCCGAACAGCGCACCCATCGCGACGGTCGCGAGGATCGTGGCGAGCTGGTTGCCGTCGCCGAACATCGAGAAGATCACGCCGACGAAGAGGCCGAGCCACAGCCCGGAGAGAGCACCGGCAGTTGCGACCTTGCTCGTCGTGAGGCGGCCGGTGATGCGCTCGACCTGCTTGAGGTCGGTGCCGACGATCATCAGGTTCTCGACCGGGAACTGCTCGTCGGAGAGATGGTCGACCGCCTTCTGCGCGGTCGCGTAGTCGTCGTACACCGCCAGCGACTGGGGGAACTCCAGCGCGAGACGCGAGGTCCGGGCGGCGGAGGGGACGGCGTTCTGCATGCTCATGCCTCCATGGTGCCCGAGCCGCCTCAGACGACCCCCAGACGACCCCCAGACGACGCTGAGACGACATCGCGACGACACCTCGACCCGCCGCGATCCGGTCATGGTCACCTGACCGGGTCGGGCTCAAACCTCCCGAAACCAACCTTCTCGAGGTGGTCTGGACCTGACACCGGTTCACGCATGTCGACAGGTAAAAACCGGCGACGCATCCCACCCTCCACGCCTGCGGTCGTCCTAGTCTGCGAGCACTCTCGGGGGCTCGAGAGATCGCAGACGGCGGCGGCACGTGTCGTGGGACTGGGAGGACTCACGACGGTGCCGCCCGCTGTCGCAGCCGGCGCGACGGACACCCAGCCAACCGTGACAGTTCTACTGGCACGATGGGGCCACCCGTTCCCCTGGAGGTACGCCGTGGCCGATCGTCCTGACCCCTTCGCCCGCCTGGTCACCACTGCCAAGTGGCTCAAGGACCACCCCGAGATCATCCTCGAGGCCGCCAAGGGGCTGCTCCCCCAGCGTCCGGGCCAGGCGCCGCTCGTCGACCACGAGCCGCCGGCGGAGGTGTCGTCGTACGCCCGGACCGCGCAGGCCCAGCGCACCGTCGTCACCGACCTGACCCGCACGCACCGGACCGTGACCGACCTCGGGCGCATCGGCGACTGGCTCGCGATGCACCAGGGGTGGCGTGGCGACGCGCCCTCCGGCGCCGCCGAGGGCGTGCGCTTCGTCCAGAAGGTCAAGCTCATGGGCATCCCGGCCGACCTCGCGTGGGAGGTGGCCGAGGCGGGCGACCGCCGGATGGGGATGCGCGGCACCGGACCGATGGGCCTCACCATCGGGCTGTGGGTCAGCCTCGTGCCGGCCGGCGCGGGCACGCTCGTCGCGGTCGACGCCGGGGTGGGCGGGGACCCGGTGAGCGGTCCGCTCGGCGGCTCGGTCGTCCGCAGCATGCAGGAGGCGCTGGAGCAGTCGCTCGAGGACCTCGCCCGCCTGCTCGAGGAGCAGACGGAGGGTGAGGACGGACCGCGGTTCGGGGCCGGCCCCGTGCTGCACCAGGCGACGGGACGCACCATCGACGGCCGCACCCCGGTGATCGTGGGAGTCGGCCAGGTCGTGGAGCGCGAGCCCTCGACCGACCGGCTCGAGGACCCGGCGGCCCTGGCGGCGCGTGCGCTCCGAGGTGCGGCGGACGACGCCGGGGTCCCGGCGCTGCTGAGCCAGGCCGACTCGGTCTACGCCGTCGCGAGTGCGTCGTGGTCCTACCGCGACCTCGGTGCGGAGGTCGCCGCCCGGCTCGGCGTCGCCCCGTCCCGCACGATCATGTCGGCCCGCTTCGGCGGCGACGCGGGTCAGGCGCTGGTCAACGAGGCCGCCCAGGCGATCGTCGACGGGGAGGCTGCCGTGGTGCTGGTCTGCGGCGCCGAGGCCGGGGCCACGCTCAGCCACGCGCAGAAGGCCGGCGTCGAGCCGGGGTGGCCGGACCAGCCGGACGACACGACGCCCGACGCGGTCATCGGCAGCGACCGTGAGCCCAACACCCCCGCTGAGGTGTCGGCCGGGCTCAACCTGCCGGTGCACGCCTACGCCCTCATGGAGCAGGCGCTGCGCGGCAAGGCGGGCACGACCCCCGAGGAGCACACGGCCCGCATCACCTCGCTGTGGTCGTCGTTCTCCGAGGTCGCCGCCGCCAACCCTTTCGCCTGGCAGCCCGCGGCGGAGTCCGCCGAACGTCTCGCGACCACCGACGCCGACAACCGCATGGTCAGCACGCCCTATCCCAAGCTGCTGTGCGCCAACCTCCAGGTCGACCTCGCCAGCGGGCTCATCCTCACCAGCGCCTCGGCTGCCGAGGCCGCCGGAGTCCCGCAGGACACGTGGGTCTTCGTCCACGCCGGAGCCGCGGCGCACGACGAGTGGTTCGTGAGCGAGCGCGGCGACCTGGCCGCGTCACCGGCGATCCGCACGATCGGGCGGGCGGCGCTGGACCACGCCGGCATCACCATCGACGAGGTCGGCCCGGTGGACCTCTACTCCTGCTTCCCGGCCGCCGTCCAGATCGCCGCGGCGGAGCTCGGCCTGCCCGTCGGCGACCCCGACCGGCCCCTCACCGTGACCGGCGGGCTGACCTTCGCCGGCGGCCCCGGCAACAACTACGGCGGCCACGGCATCGCCTCGATCGTGCCGCTCCTGCGCGAGGACCCGTCGGCGTACGGCCTCACCACGAGCCTCGGCTGGTTCGCCACCAAGCACGCCCTCGGGATCTACTCCGCGACACCGCCCGAGCGTCGCTTCGCCTCGCTGCACCCCGTGCTCGAGCCGACGCCCAAGCGCCCCGCTCCCTCGTCGTACGACGGCCCGGCGACCGTCGAGTCCTACACCGTCGACGTGGCCCGGTCCGGCGAGGCCCGGGCGACGATCCTCAGCCTGCTCACCCCCGACGGCGCACGGGTGCTGGTGCGCACCGAGCAGCCCGAGGTCGCGCAGGTGGCCCTGACCGACGACCTCCTCGGGTGGCAGGTCGAGGTGAGGGGGCAGGAGGTGGAGCTCACCGACCGGAGCCGCCACGAGCTGCCCGCCCCTCCCCCGATGCCGGTGCTGCTGGAGCGCCGCGACGGCGTCGCGGTCATCACCCTCAACCGCCCCGAGCGCCGCAACGCGATCGACCTGGCGGCAGCCGAGCTGCTGGAGCAGGTCGTCGACCTGGTCGAGTCCGACCCGACGATCCGGGTCGCGGTCCTCACCGGTGCCGGCGGCACGTTCAGCGCCGGCATGGACCTCAAGGCCGCGGCGCAGGGCAGCTTCGCCCTCACCGAGCGCGGTGGGCCGCTCGGCATCTCCGCTCGCCGCATCGAGACCCCGCTGATCGCAGCCGTCGAGGGGCACGCGCTGGCCGGCGGCTGCGAGCTCGCGCTCGTGAGCCACCTGATCGTCGCCTCGCGGACCGCGCAGTTCGGCATCCCCGAGCCCAAGCGCGGACTGGTCGCCGCGGCGGGCGGCGTGATGCGCCTGACCCAGCGCCTGCCGCGCAACGTCGCGATGGAGCTCGCCCTCACGGGCAACCCGATGCCGGCCACGCGCATGGCCGAGCTGGGCCTGGTCAACCGGCTCGCCGAACCGGGCGAGGTGCTCGACGCGGCGCTCGCGCTCGCCGAGGAGATCGTCGCCAACGCGCCGCTCTCGGTCGCGATGAGCAAGCGCATCGTCGAGGAGTCGCCCGACTGGTCGAGCGAGGAGGAGTTCGACCGGCAGAGCGACCTGGCCGGCGTCGCGATCGTCTCCGAGGACGCCGCGGAGGGCGTGGCCGCGTTCGCCGAGAAGCGCGACCCGGTCTGGAAGGGCCGCTGAGGCCTCAGTCCAGCTTGTTGGCCCGGCGGATCACGCCGACGATGCCGGCCATGATCTCGGTCAGGCCGAAGTCCTTGGGCGTGAACACCTCGGCGACCCCGAGCTCCTTGAGCCTGGCCGCGTCGGAGGACGGGATGATCCCGCCGACGATCACCGGCACGTCCTCCATGCCCTCGGCCCTGAGGCCGTCGAGCACCGCGGGGACCAGCTCCATGTGGGACCCGGAGAGGATCGACAGGCCGACGCAGTGCACGTCCTCGGCGACGGCGGCGGCGACGATCTGCTCGGGCGTCAGCCGGATGCCCTGGTAGATCACCTCGAAGCCGGCGTC
>CAZKZQ010000257.1:0-5672 GCA_964557235.1 uncultured Nocardioidaceae bacterium | reverse complement strand
GCTCGGCGCCCGCGACTGCTGCGACGTCGCCTCGCCGCGGGTCGAGTGCTGCTGAGGATCAGTCCTCGTCGTCGGCGAAGTCCTCGTCGTGGGTGCCCGGCCGGGGGGCCCAGGGCAGCTCCTCGGCGGGGCGTACGACGACGAGGCGGTCGCCGCGGGCGAGCTGGGTGACGACCGGCTCGTAGTAGCGGTGGACCTTGTTGTCGCGGACGACCGCGATCACCTGGTCGGGCAGCTGCTGGGGCTGCTTGCCGACCTCGGGCACGAGCAGGTCGCGCTCGGCGACCTCGAGTCCCTCGCCGTAGGACAGCAGGTCGTCGATGACCGACCCGAGGGCCGGCGAGACCGCGGACAGGCCGAGCAGCCGGCCGACGGCGTCGGAGGACGTGACGACGGAGTCGGCCCCTGACTGGCGCACGAGGCGGACGTTGTCGCTCTCGCGGACCGCGGCGACGACATAGGCCTTCATGTTGAGCTGGCGCGCGTTGAGCACCGACAGCACCGTCGAGTCGTCGCGGTCGGTGGTGATGATGATCTGCTTGGCCTGCGTGGCACCCGCGCGGCGCAGCACGTCGCGACGGGTGGCGTCACCGACGACCGCGGTGAGCCCGTCGTTGGTGGCCTCCTGGATCGCGCTCGGATTGGGGTCGACGACCACCATGTCCTCGCGCGACACGCCGTTGCTGAGCAGGGTCTCGATCGCGCTGCGGCCCTTGGTGCCGTAGCCGACGATCACGACGTGGTTCTTCATGCGTTTCCTCCACCGGGCGACCCGGTACATCTCCCGGCTCTGGCTGGTGAGCGCCTCGATGGTCGTGCCGATCAGCAGGACCAGGAAGGCGATGCGCAGCGGCGTGATCACGATGGCGTTCACCAGCCGAGCGGTCTGCGACACCGGGGTGATGTCGCCGTAGCCGGTCGTGCTGAGCGTGACGGTCGTGTAGTAGAACGCGTCGGACAGGTCGACGACGCCCTTGGGGTCCGCCCCGTCGCGATAGCCGTCGCGGTCGAGGTAGACGATCGCGACGGTGACGCAGAGCAGCGCGACGGCGATGAGCACGCGGCGGGTGAGGATCCACCCGGGCGACCGCACGATCTGCGGGAACCTGATGGACCCCAGGGCCGGGGGCTCCTCGGACAACGCGTCGGGCACAGACCCAAAGTAGTCGGCCCGCGTCAGTCGCGGGGCTCGACGTCGCCGTAGAAGTAGATGGTCGTGTCGCCGTCGGCGTCGTCGGTGCGGTCGAGCGAGACGTAGCGGAACGTGTCGCCCTTCACCGGACGGGCGGAGGTCGACGTACGACGCCACTCGCCGCAGAGGACGCCGTCCTCCGCTGCGGGGTCGTCGGCGACGCTGTCGCCGCTCAGGCACAGCTCGCGCGTGCGACTGTCGTAGCTCTCCACCGTCGCGACCGTCGGGTCGGATGCCTGAGGACCGGCCACCGCACCGATCAGGTAGCCCCCGAGAAGGCACAGGCACCCACCGGCGACCGCCACGGGGACGGGCAGGTTGATGTTGGCCACGCGCTCAGCATCCCAGAGCACCCCAGCGTTCGCAGGTCAGCGACGCGGCTCGTCGTACGCCGGCAGCGGGATCGTCAGCTCGGAGTCGGCGCTCAGCGGCTCGTCGTACGCCGACTCGGCCTGGCGGACCCGGAGCTGACGGGCCCGGTCGCGCAGCCGGCGGACCAGCTCGATGCGGGCGCGAGCCGGCTCGGACTCGGGCCACAGCTGGTCGAAGGAGGCGTTGAGGGCGGCACCGATGAGCACGGCGATGGCGATGATGTAGAGCCAGATCATCACCGCGATCGGCGCCGACAGCGGGCCGTAGATCGAGGTCGACTCCCGGGCGGTGATGGTGAGCACCCAGCGCAGGATGTAGGACCCGAGAACCCAGATCACCAGGGTCAGCGCGGCCCCGGGCAGGTTGTAGCGCCACGAGGTCCGCACCGGCACCGACACGTGGTAGAGCGTCGCGGTGAACACGATGCACAGCACGACCACGACCGGCCAGTAGAGGCTGTTGAGCGCGTCCAGCCGCTGCGGGAGCAGCCGGTCGACCAGCTGCGGCCCGGCCACCACGAGCGGGATCGTGACGATGCCGGTGAGCAGGCCGAGGACGTAGAGCGAGAACGACAGCATCCGCGTGCGCACGATGCCGCGGTGGCCGCCGAGGCCGTACATGATCGTCACGGTGTCGACGAACACGTTGAGCGCCCGCGAGCCCGACCACAGGGCGAGGATGAAGCCGATCGACACCACGTCGTAGCGCGGCGTCCGCAGGACGTCGTTCATCGTCGGGACGATGATCGACTGCACCGTGTTGTCGGTGAACAGCTTGGAGGCCAGCCGCACCACCTCGGACTTGAACTCCCCCACCCGCTGGTCGGTGAAGTTCTGCACCACCCAGCCGATCGAGCCCGTGAGGCCGAAGATCAGCGGCGGCAGCGACAGCAGCGCGAAGAAGGCCGCCTCGGCCGCGAGGCCGGTCACCCGGTTGCGGAGACAGGCGGCGACCGTCGACACGATGAGCCGCCACAACGTGTCGGCAGCGGCCCGGGCACGGACCCGCACGCTCTCCCATGGGGCGGCGGGTTGATGCTCCTGGCCCGCCATGGCTCTACGGTAACGGCATGGACGACGGCACCCGGGTAGCGACGAACCAGGCACCTCCCCTTGCTGGGTTCGACACGTTCAGCAGCGACCTCGCGCTCGTCGAGGCGGTCACGCGGCACGGCTCGGCCGAGACCGCGGAGAGCCTCCGCGCCCTCGGCACCGAGGCCGGCACGGCCGAGGCCCGCGAGCACGGGATGCTCGCCAACCAGCACGAGCCGGTGCTCAAGCCGTTCGACCGCTACGGCAACCGTGTCGACGAGGTCGAGTTCCACCCCTCCTGGCACTGGCTGATGACCCGCAGCGTCGGACACGGCCTCGGCGCCACCCCGTGGACCAGCGACGACCCGCACGCCCACGTCCGCCGCGCCGCCGGCTTCATGGCGTGGGGCTTCACCGAGCCCGGCCACGGCTGCCCCGTCTCCATGACGTACGCCGCGATCCCGGCCCTGCGCGCCGACGACAAGCTGGCCAAGGAGTGGACGCCCAAGCTCGCCTCGACGTCGTACGACCCCGGGCTGCGGCCCGTCGAGCACAAGCTCGGCGCCCTCGCCGGCATGGGCATGACCGAGAAGCAGGGTGGCTCCGACGTCCGCGCCAACGTGACTCGCGCCGAGCGCACCGAGGTCGAGGGCGAGTACACGCTCCACGGGCACAAGTGGTTCACCTCGGCGCCGATGAACGACGTCTTCCTCGTGCTCGCGCAGGCCGAGGGCGGGCTCACCTGCTTCCTGCTCCCCCGCGTCCTGCCGGACGGCACGCGCAACCGGCTCGACGTCGTGCGCCTCAAGGACAAGCTGGGCAACCGCTCCAACGCCTCCTCCGAGCTGGAGTTCCACGGCACCTGGGCGCAGCGGCTCGGCGACGAGGGCCGCGGCGTCCGCACGATCATCGAGATGGTCGCAGCCACGCGGCTCGACTGCGTGCTGGGCTCCGCCGCACTGATGCGGCGCGCGCTCGCCGAGGCGTCGTGGCACGTCGCGCACCGCAGCGCCTTCGGGGGCCTGCTGTCGGAGAAGCCGCTGATGCAGAACGTCATCGCCGACCTCGCGGTCGAGTCCGAGGCGGCCACCGCGCTCGGCATCCGGCTCGCCGCCGCGGTCGACAACCGCACCGACCCGCACGAGGCCGCGCTGCGCCGCATCGCCCTGCCGCTGGCGAAGTTCTGGGTCTGCAAGCGCACGCCCGCGATGGTCGCGGAGGCGCTGGAGTGCCTCGGCGGCAACGGTTATGTCGAGGAGTCCGGCATGCCGCTCCTCTTCCGTGAGTCGCCGCTCAACTCCGTGTGGGAGGGCTCGGGCAACGTCAACGCCCTCGACGTCCTGCGGGCGCTCGGCCGCGAGCCCGAGGTGGTCGACGCCTGGATCGCCGAGGTCGGCCGCGCCGCCGGCTCCGACCACCGCCTCGACGCCGCGATCACCTCGACGCTGGAGCTGCTGGCCGACTCCATGGACCCCGACGGCGCCGAGCTCGGGGCCCGCCGGCTCGCCACCCAGATGGCGCTGTGCCTGCAGGGTGCCCTGCTGGTGCAGCACGCTCCCGACGCCGTCGCCGACGCCTTCTGCGCCTCCCGTCTCGGCGGCGCGATGGGCGGCACGTTCGGGCAGCTCCCCCGGGGGCTGGACCTCGCCGAGATCGTCGAGCGGACCACTCCCGTCGTCTGAGCGCCCGCGCCATACGCGGAACTGCGTATTGAGCAGGCAAGGTCCGAGCGGCAACCTCGAATTGCCGTCGCCCAGGCTGCAGTTCGACGCCAACGGCACGGCCACACGGCCTCCCTCTCGGCACGAGGTCCCCGCCCCGGGTCTCGTCACGCATGCGCTTGACGCGACCCCTTCAGACGCGTTGCTCGCGAGCCGTCGAGCTGCTCCTCGCTCGTGGAGGTGCACCTGTGGTGACGCTCAGCCGCTGGCCTCGGCGCAGGTCACGTACGTGGCCCGTTGCCGTCCTGCTCATCATCCTGGCCGCACCCGGACCCCGCGATCCCTGGACTGCTGCCGCCGAGACCCGGGTCGTCCTGCGTTCGTCCGACGCCGGCATCGTCAGGGTGATGTTCGAGGGCGACTCGATCACTCAGTCGCGCAACGGCGAGGCGTCGTACAGGTACTACCTCTGGAGGGAGTTCCAGCGCCAAGGTGTCGCCGCCGACTTCGTCGGTCCCTACTCGGCACCTCAGAAGAGGGCGGAGGCCCCGGCAAGCTACTGGTTCGACGACTTCGACAAGGACCACGCCGCCAAGGCCGGCTCGACCTTCAAGTACCACAGTGCCTACGAGATCTCGTGGCTCACTACCTATCACCCCGACGTGCTGGTCCTGATGCTCGGCATCAACGATGCGATCACGAGGTCCGGTGACCAGATCGCCGGGGACACACTCGAGTTCCTCACACGTGCATGGGGCGTGGATCCGGGCCTCCGGGTCGTGCTCGCCCAGATCACCAGCACCAAGCGGGGTTCCTACGTGGATCGCAATGCCGCGAGCAACCTGGCCAACACGTTGGTCGCCTCGAAGCTGGCCGACGATCCACGTGTCGTCTTCGCACACACGCGTCAGGGCGGCGCCGACCCCGCCCTGGACTGGGATCCCTCGATCCTGACGTTCGACGGCACGCATCCGAACGCGACAGGCGACACGTGGCTGGCGCAGCGACTCGCCCAGGCACTGCACCAGGCGGGGTACCTGCCACGCGGGGACATCGACATCTACCGGACCGTCCAGTGGGACCCACGGCCCCGGAACGTCGTGCACGTGTCGGGCCGCCAGGTCGCCGTGAGCTGGCACTCCGCCCAGCTGCGGCTCTTCGGCAGCCTCGAGAGGGTCAAGATCACCACCGCTCGAGGCCGACGCGTCGCCCGCTCGACCTGGCAGACGGGCGATGAGTGGAGCACTCGACTGCCTGCTGGTCGTTATCGGGCGGTCGTCGCGCCCCGCAAAGGCACGATGTACGGCCGGTACGGCGTCGTGACCTGGTTCCGGATCGGCTGACAGCGGCACGCCTGTGCCCTAGCCCGTGTGGTGCACCTCCTGCAGCCCGTAGACCGGGGTGTCCAGCCCCTCG
>CAZKZQ010000256.1:2205-5712 GCA_964557235.1 uncultured Nocardioidaceae bacterium | reverse complement strand
CCGACCGCCTGAGCAGGGCCCGGGAAGGGCCCGGGCGAGCGCCGGCGTCAGGGGGTGCCGGTCGAGCTGACCTTGGCGGCGTACATGTCGCGGTCGGCCTCGGCGAGCAGGCTGTCGACGGTGGACCCGGGGTCGTCGGTGACCGCCAGCCCGACCGTGGCCGAGAGGGGCAGCGGCCGGTCGTTCCACACCAGGGGCTCCAGCAGCGCGCCGATGATGCGCTGGCGCACGCGCTCGGCGTCGGCGGGATCCGTGACGCCCTCCAGCAGGACGAGGAACTCGTCACCGCCCAGGCGTGCGACGAGGTCCCCGGGCCGGAGGCGCTCGGCGATGCGGGCCGCGGCCTCGACGAGCGCGGCGTCGCCGGCCAGGTGGCCGTGGGCGTCGTTGAGCTGCTTGAAGTCGTCGAGGTCGATCATCAGCACCGCGACCGCGCCCTCGTTGCGGTGGAGCCCGTCGATCGCGAGGTTGAGGCGCTCGGTGAGCAGGCGGCGGTTGCCGACCCCGGTCAGGCCGTCGTGCAGGGCCTGGTCGCGCATCAGCTCCTCGACCCGCTGCACGCTCATCAGGTCGTGGGTGAGCGCCGAGACGGTGAGCATCGCGACGGCGGCGCCGGCCAGGCAGACCTGGGCGATGACCAGGCCGCTGCCCAGGCCGGTGGCGGTGAAGGGGCCGTAGCCGAGCACGGTGACGATGTTGACGGTCGCGGCTGCCGCAGCGAGGGCGACGGCCGAGATGAAGGGTCCGAGGCGGATCGCGACGAGCACCAGCGCCGGGGCGAGGAGGTAGGGCAGGCCCTGCTCCCACGCCGCCTCCTGCGAGGGGAACACGGCGACCAGGGTGACCACGGCGAGACCGGCGAGGAGCCCCCAGCGCTCGCTCCTGCGCCCGCTGACGAGGTCGGGGCGGCGGGGGGTGAACAGTGCGGGGGCGATCACGAGCACGCCGATGGCGTCGCCCACCCACCACCGGGGCCAGGTCGGCCAGAAGCTCGATTCGTAGGCGATGATCGTGCCCATCGCGCCGATCGAGGTCCCGACGACGGGACCGGCGACGACTGCGAACGCGAGGAAGCGGAGCACCGCGACGGCGTTGTTGAGCTGGGGGTCGCGGCCGCGGCGGGTGAGCAGCAGGGCGCCGACGAGGGGCTCGATCACGTTGGCAGCGCCCCAGATGGCGATCACCTTGACGTCCTGCCACAGCGTCCAGTCGACGATGCTCTCGGCGACGAAGACGCCGGCCAGCAGCACCGGCCACTCCCTGCGCGGGCGCGACACCAGCATCCCGAGCGTGATGCCGGCGCCGGGCCAGAACACGTTGCCGGGGCTGTCGTCGAAGCCGCCCGCCTTGGTCACGGCGTAGGACACGACGCCATAGGCGATCCCGATGATCAGGAAATTGCGCAGCGACCGCCCACCCATGGCGGGGAGTCTAGGGAGAAGTGTGCGGATCGTGGCGTTTGCCACAGATCCGTCCGTGGGGATGGCCCGACTTGTGGTGGACTGTCCCCAAAGTCGTGGCGTGCCGCTTCGGCCGCCGGACCGTCCGGGGAGGGACGCATGCAGGAGATCGGCATCACCCGAAGGTTCGACCCCGGCTCCGAGCTGGGCGGGCAGCACCCCGCGCCGCTGCCCAACCCTCGCGAGGTGGCCCGAGCGGTCGGTGTCGGCGAGATCGTGCCGTACTACCAACCGCTGGTGGACCTCACCGACAACCGGATCGTCGCCCTCGAGGCGCTCGCCCGCTGGGACTCCCCGCACCGCGGGATGGTCTATCCCGCCGACTTCATCGCCACCGCCGAGGAGAGCGAGCTGGTCATCCAGCTCGACCGCCACATGGCGCGTGTGTGCCTGGCCGACCTCGCCGGCTGGTCCGAGGACAACCCCGACCTCCGGCTCAACCTCAACCTGTCGGGCCGCAACCTCGACGAGCCCGACTGCTTCGAGTCGATGCGGGACCTCGCCGCGCAGACCGGCGTGGACCCGTCGCTGGTGACCCTGGAGTTCACCGAGCACCGGCCCCCGAGCGACCTCGACGCGTGCGCGTCCAACATCTCCCGGCTGCGTGACGCGGGCTTCCGGGTCTGGCTCGACGACTTCGGGTCGGGGTGGTCCGGCCTGCAGCACCTGATCGTCTTCAAGGTCGACGGCGTCAAGCTCGACTCGGCGTTCGTGGAGGCCATCGACTCCCGTCCCGGGGCCGCCGTCGTGACAGCGGTCACCAGCACCGCCGCCTCGCTCGGCATGTCGGTCACCGTCGAGGGCGTGGAGACCGCCGACCAGGCCGCGCGGGCCGTCGAGCTCGGCGCGGACTTCGGCCAGGGGTTCCTCTGGTCGCCGGCCCTTCCGCTGGACCGCATCCTGGGCTGACGGGTCTGCACGATCCTCGGGTGCGGGCCCACTAGGATGTCGGCGCAGTCCACGAGCACGACCGTTCGACGAGGAGACCCGCACATGAGCGCGCATCACGGCCAGACCCCTGCCGCCTGGACCGGGGTCACGATCGCCCTCGTGGCGTTCCTCATCGGGGGCATCGGCCTCGTCGTCGACTCGATGGTGATGTTCTGGATCGGCATGGTCCTGCTGGCGGCCAGCGCCGTCGTCGGCGGCGTGATGTCCAAGATGGGTCTGGGTGCCGACACGCGCTGAGGGCTCGGCCACCGGCGTCGCCCTGCGCGGGTCACGCCTCTCGCGGCTCAGCCCGCCCCTCACGCTCGCCGGGATCGTCCTCGGCGCCAGCGTCGTGCTCCACCTGCGCGACCCGCACCAGCAGGGCGCCTACGGCTTCTGCCCCTGGCTCGCGATGACCGGCACCTTCTGCCCCGGCTGCGGAGGCCTGCGTGCGGTCAACGACCTGACCGACCTGCGGGTCGCCGACGCAGCGTCGAGCAACCTGCTCCTCGCCGGGGCGATCCCGTTCTTCGTGGCCGGCTGGCTGCGCTCGGTCCACCAGCGCTGGACCGGGGTGCTCCGGCCGTGGCCACCCGCACGGGTGCACGCGCTCACCGCCGTGGGGTGCGCGGCGGTCGTCGTCTTCTGGGTGGTGCGCAACCTGCCGTTCGCCGGCTGGCTCACCCCCTGACCCCGGGTCGGGTCAGCCGATCGAGAACGACCCGTCGGTCGCGAAGAGCGCGATCTGCAGGATCCCGAGCAGACCGCCGCCGACGGCGCCGATCGTGCCGAGGATGATCCCGGCGAGCGCGGCGCCCTCACCGGTCAGCGCGCCCCCGCTCGCGGCGATCTCGCGACGGGCCTGGACCCCGAGCACGATGCTCACGATGCCGACCAGCCCCAGGACGCTGCAGCACATCATGACCAGCGAGACGATCCCGGTGATCAGCGCCCACGTCGCCTTGGGGCTCGTCGTCGGGGCGGCATAGCCGGCGTAGCCGGCCTGGCCGGCCTGCGGGTAGCCGCCGTACACCGGGCCGGCGTACGGCGGCGTGGGCGGCGTGCCGTAGGGCGGGCTCGGCGGCGTGCCGTACGGCGTGCTCGGCGGCGTGCCGTA
>CAZKZQ010000256.1:0-2105 GCA_964557235.1 uncultured Nocardioidaceae bacterium | reverse complement strand
GCTCGGCGGCGTGCCGTACGGCGTGCTCGGCGGCGTGCCGTAGGGCGAGGACTGGGGCGACCCGTAGGGCGACTGGCCCGGGTCGACCACCTGGCCCTGCACCGGGGGCGGAGGGGGCTGGTCCGCCGCAGCGGCGGGCGGCTGGTCGGCCGCGGGCGTGGGAGGCGGGGGAGGTGCGGCGTAGGGGTCGGCCGGCTGGCCCGGCGACTGTCCCGGCGGGGGGCCGTAGGGACCGGCCCCCGGCGGCAGGGGAGCGGTCGGCTCGGGGGCGCCGGGCGTGCCCGAGCTCTCGGGCGCCCACGCGGGCGGGCTCCAGGCCGGCGGCTCGTAGGGACCGGGGGAGGCCCAGCCGATCTGCTGGGTCGGCTCCGAGGAGGGGTCCGGCGAGGAGTCCGGCGAGCCCGTCGGCTCGGGCGAGCCGGACGCGTCCGAGGCGTCGTCGCTGCTGCTCGACTGCTCGTCGGGCGTGTCGGTCATCGTGGCCTCCCTGGCGTGCGTCCGGCGTGCGAGCGACGCTAGCCGACCTGCGCGCCGCTGTCCGTGCGCACGTCCCGGTCTCGGCCACGTTGCTGCCGCGTGAGACTCTGGACCTCGGCCGTGCGAACGCCGGCCCGAGCCCGTCCAGTCCCTCCGGAGGAAGCCCATGCCGGCCACGCCGCGCGCCGCATCGGTCCTCGACGAGATCATCGCCGGAGTGCGTGAGGACCTCGCCGTCCGTGAGCGAGACCTCCCGTTCGAGGCGCTGCGCGACCTGGTCGCCGACGCCGCTCCGGCGCTCGACCCGATGCCCGCGCTCCGCGCCCCCGGCGTCGCGGTGATCGCCGAGGTCAAGCGCGCCAGCCCGAGCAAGGGCGACCTGGCCGACATCCCCGACCCGACGATGCTCGCCAAGCACTACGCCGAGGGCGGGGCGGCGGCGATCAGCGTGCTGACCGAGCAGCGCCGCTTCAAGGGCAGCCTCGAGGACCTCCGCGCCGTCCGTGCCGCGGTGACGACCCCGCTGCTGCGCAAGGACTTCATCGTCACCTCCTACCAGCTGTGGGAGGCCCGCGCCGCGGGTGCCGACCTGGTGCTCCTCATCGTCGCCGGGCTCGACCCCCACGAGCTCGCCGAGCTGCACGGCGAGGCGGTCAGCCTCGGGCTCACCCCGCTGGTCGAGGTGCACGACGAGGCCGAGGTCGACGTCGCGCTGACCGCCGGTGCCCGGCTGGTCGGGGTCAACGCCCGCGACCTGCGCACCCTCGAGGTGCACCGCGACTGCTTCGCCCGCGTCGCGCCGCTCATCCCCGACGGCGTCGTCCGGGTCGCCGAGTCCGGCATCCGCGACGCCGCCGACGTGGCCGAGCTGGTCGGCCAGGGCGCCGACGTCGTGCTCGTCGGCGAGGCGCTCGTCCGCACGGGCGACCCGGTCGCCACCCTCCACGACTTCCGCGCCGCCGGGGCAGGGGCCCCGGCGCGTCCCGCGGTCTAGGGAGCACGCATGTCCGTCACCGACTCCTGGGCACCCGACGCGACCGGTCACTTCGGTGACTTCGGCGGCCGGTTCATGCCCGAGGCCCTCATCGCCGCGCTCGACGAGCTGACCGAGGCGTGGCAGGACGCGATGGCCGACCCGGCGTTCACCGCCGAGTTCGACCGCATGCTCCGTGAGTACGCCGGCACGCCGTCGATGCTCTACGAAGCACACCGTCTCTCCGAGGTCGCCGGCGCCCGCATCCTGCTCAAGCGCGAGGACCTCAACCACACCGGCGCGCACAAGATCCGCAACGTCCTCGGGCAGGCGCTCCTCACCAAGCGCATGGGCAAGAAGCGCGTGATCGCCGAGACCGGCGCCGGCCAGCACGGTGTCGCCTCCGCGACCGCCGCGGCCTACCTCGGGCTCGACTGCGTGGTCTACATGGGCGAGGTCGACACCCAGCGGCAGGCCCTCAACGTCGCGCGGATGCGTCTCCTCGGGGCCGAGGTGGTGGCGGTGACGAGCGGCTCGCGCACCCTCAAGGACGCGATCAACGAGGCGCTGCGCGACTGGGTCGCCACCGTCGACCACACGGCCTACCTCTTCGGCACGGCCGCCGGCCCGCACCCGTTCCCGAGCCTGGTGCGCT
>CAZKZQ010000255.1:0-5723 GCA_964557235.1 uncultured Nocardioidaceae bacterium | reverse complement strand
AGGCCTTCTGGACGTTGAGGATCTTGCCGCGGATCGGCAGCAGCGCCTGGAACTCCGAGTTGCGGGCGAGCTTGGCGGTGCCCAGTGCCGAGTCGCCCTCGACGATGAACAGCTCGGTGCGCTCGGTGTCGCCGGAGCGGCAGTCGGCCAGCTTGGCCGGCAGCGCCGAGGACTCCAGGGCGTTCTTGCGGCGCTGGTTGTCGCGCTGCGTGCGCGCGGCGATGCGGGTGCGCGAGGCGTTGGCGACCTTGTCCAGCAGCGGCTTGGACTGGGCCTTGTCGGCCCGCTTGGTCGAGCCGAGGAACGCCTTGAGCTCGGCGGAGACCACCTTGCGCACGATCGAGCGCGCGGCGGGCGTGCCGAGCACCTCCTTGGTCTGGCCCTCGAACTGCGGCTCGGCCAGGCGCACGGTGACGACCGCGGTGAGGCCCTCGAGCACGTCGTCCTTGACCACGTCGGGCTCGGCCACCTTGAGCGTCTTGGTCTCGCGCAGCGCCTCGTTGAAGGTCTTGGTCAGCGCGGCCTCGAAGCCGCCGACGTGGGTGCCGCCCTTGGGGGTGGCGATCACGTTGACGTAGGAGCGCAGCTCGGTGTCGTAGCCGGTGCTCCACCGCAGCGCGACGTCGACGGCGAGCTCGCGCTCGACGTCCTGCGGGGTCATGTGGCCCTGGTCGTCGAGCAGCGGGACCGTCTCGACGAACCGGTCGCTGCCGGTCAGGCGCAGCACCTCGGTGACCGCCTCGCCGGAGGAGAGGAACTCGCAGTACTCCGTGATGCCGCCGTCGTGCTTGAACGACTCCTCGACCGGCTCGGTGCCACGCAGGTCGCGCAGCACGATCTCGAGGCCGGGGACGATGAAGGAGGTCTGCCGGGCCCGGGTGACCAGGTCCTCCATGACGAACGTCGCGTCGCGGGTGAAGATCTGCTGGTCGGGCCAGAAGCGGACGCGCGTGCCGGTGACGGTCTTGGCCACCCGCTTGCCCTTGACCAGCCCCGATGCGGGGGTGAACGCCGCCTTGGGACCCTCACCGGAGAACGTGCCGGGCACGCCGCGATGGAAGCTGATGTGCTGGGTGGCCGGGGACCGGTCCACCTCCGCGTCGAGGCGCACCGACAGGGCGTTGACCACCGAGGCGCCGACGCCGTGCAGACCACCGGTGGCGACGTAGGACCCGCCGCCGAACTTGCCGCCGGCGTGGAGCTTGGTGAAGACCACCTCGAGCCCGGACAGCCCGGTCTTGGGCTCCTTGTCCACCGGGATGCCACGGCCGTTGTCCGACACCTCCGCCGACCCGTCCGGGTGCAGCGTCACCACGATCCGGTCGCAGAAGCCGCCGAGGGCCTCGTCGACCGCGTTGTCGATCACCTCCCACAGGCAGTGCATGAGGCCCCGGGTGTCGGTGGACCCGATGTACATGCCGGGGCGCTTGCGCACGGCCTCCAGGCCCTCGAGGACCAGCAGGTGGTGGGCGTTGTAGGTGTTGTCGATGACCGCCTCCCAGGTTTTGCCCAATCTACCGAGAGGGCCTGCGCGTGAACGCAACGCCACGGGGGTACAACAGAGGTAACGAGGAGCAAATTCCACAGTCCGAACGGATTTCCACCGGCAGCGTGGCTCGTGCCTGCACACTGGTACGACGACGATGGCAATCCGTGAGGCCGGGAGACACGAACCGCGGGAAGTTTGTGGGCCGTGTGATTGTTGCCGTAGATGTCGGCACCTGCGACGGGGGAACCAGTCCCACGCCCCAGACGTCGACACGACGACCGAGAGGATGGGCCCATCATGACCACCGCCGTTGCACCCACCCCCCTGACCGCGACCGACCGCTGCGACCGCTGCGGCGCGCAGGCATACCTCCGCGTCCACCTGTCCAGCGGCGGCGAGCTGCTCTTCTGCGCCCACCACGCGCGTGAGCACGGCGACAAGATCAAGTCGATCGCCGTCAACGTGCACGACGAGACCGGCAAGCTGCTGGACTCGCCGTCCGTGGCGGCCGACGACCGCTGAGCCGCAGCGCGACGGACGTCACACCGACGTCCACACCAGCGACACCGAGGGGCCCCGGCACGCGCCGGGGCCCCTCGTGCGTCCTCACCCGGCTCTGAGAGGGTCGGGGGATGGACCCACGTGACGTCGCCGACCTCCTCGCCGGGGTGGTCGTGCTCCTCGGCCTCGTCGGCATCGTCCTGCCGGTCCTGCCCGGCACCCTCCTGCTCGTCGTCGCCGTGGTCGGCTGGGCGGCGTACGTCGGGGAGCCGCGCGGCTGGGCCCTCGCCGGCGCGGCCGTCGTCGTCCTCGCGGCCGGTGCGGCCCTGAAGTACGTCCTGGCCGGCCGGCACCTGCGCGGCCACGGCGTCCCCTCCTCCACCCTCGTCCTCGGCGGGCTGCTCGGCATCGTCGGCTTCTTCGTCGTCCCGGTCGTCGGGCTGCCCCTGGGCTTCGTGGTCGGGATCTATCTCTCCGAGCTGCGCCGCGTCGGGTCCGAGCAGGCGTGGCCGGCCACCGTGGCCGCCCTCAAGGCGGTCGGCATCGCGATGCTGGTCGAGCTCGTCGCCGGCTTCACCGCAGCCGCCCTCTGGCTCACCGGGGCGCTCACCACATGAGGCGCCCGTGATCACCGTCCTGCTCGCGCTCGGGTCGGCGGCGGCGTACGGCGCCTCCGACTTCGTCGGCGGCTACGTCTCGAGGCGTACGTCGGCGTGGGGCGTGGCCTTCGTCGTCCAGCTGACCAGCGCGGTCGCCGTGCTGGTCGCGGCGCTGGTGCTGCACCAGGCTCCACGCCAGTCCGACCTGCTCTGGGGACTCTTCGGCGGGGTCGGCTCGGGCGTCGGCATCTCGTTCCTCTTCCGCGGCTTCGCGGCCGGGCGGATGAGCGTCGTCGCGCCGCTCTCGGCCGTCGGCGCGGCCGTCATCCCGGTCGCGGTGGGGCTGGCCACCGGCGAGCGTCCCGGCCTGCTGGTCCTGGCGGGCGTGGTCGCCGCGCTGCCCGGCATCTGGCTGGTCTCGGTCGGCGAGAGCGCCCCGGGCGAGGGGTCGGACGAGGCGCCGCGCTCGGCCGCCGACTCCGGAGTGCTGGACGGCGTCCTGGCCGGGCTCGGGTTCGCCGGCACGTTCATCGGGCTCGGCCAGCTCGGCGACGACCCGGGGCTCTGGCCGCTGGTCGGCTCCCAGCTGATGAGCGCGGTGACCGTGGTGGTGCTCGCGACGGCCCTCGGCGCCCGGATCTTCCCGGTGGCCCGAGAGGCGTTCAAGGCCTGGCCGGGTGGGCCGCTGGGGTCCCTGGCGCTGGTGCTCTACCGCGCCGCCACGGGCGCCGGCCTGCTCACCGTCGCCGTCGTCCTCACCTCGCTCTATCCGGCCATGACGATCCTGCTGGCGGTCCTGCTCCTGCACGAGCGCATCACCAGGCTCCAGGGCGTCGGGTTGGCCCTCTGCGCCGTCTGCGTCGCCCTGGTGGCCGCGGGCTGATCGGCCGGACCGGCACGGTTCGATGACCGTCCGGCTCTGTCCGGTTCGGGAGTTTCGTGGCTACGATGCCGTCGGGAGATGTGAGGTCGTGCCGGGATGCGCGGCCGGGCAGGGGTACTCGTGAGTGGCTCGTCGACGCTCGGTGCACGTCTGCGCCATGCCCTCCCGACGGGCTCCGAGCTGCCCGAGGAGACCTGGCAGGCCCGTCACCGCGCGATCACGCTCCTGCTGTGGCTGCACGTCATCGCCCTGCCGTTCATCGGCGCCTGGCAGCACCGCGGCTTCACCCACTCCCTGCTCGAGACGGTCCCCGTGGCGGGGCTCGGCCTCGCCGCCACCGTCAGCGGCGCGCCTCGGGTGCTGCGTGCCAGTCTCACCACGCTGGGCCTGGTCGTCAGCTCGGCGATCCTGGTCCACCTCTTCCACGGGCTGATCGAGCTGCACTTCCACTTCTTCGTGGTCGTCGCGGTGATCTCGCTCTACCAGCTCTGGACGCCCTACCTCCTCGGCGTGGGCTTCGTCCTGCTGCACCACGCCGGCATGGGGCTGCTGGCTCCTCGTGAGGTCTTCAACCACCAGCTCGCCTTCGACCACCCGGTCCTGTTCGCCCTCGTGCACGGCGGCTTCCTGCTGGCGGAGAGCGTCGCCTGCCTGGCGTTCTGGCGCGCCAACGAGATCACGCTCGAGGCCGAGCGCGTGGCCCGCGCGCAGGCGGAGGAGACGACCGCCGCGCTGACCATCGCCCACGCCGAGATCTCCGACCTGGTCGCGATGCTCTCGCACGACCTGCGCGGTCCGCTCACCTCGATCAACGGCTTCACCTCGATCCTGCGCGAGACCCGGCCCGACCTGGGGTCCGACCGCGCGCAGGACCTCCTGCGCCGCATGGCCGAGGCCGGGCACAACCTCGAGAAGATGCTCGACGACTCGCTCAGCGCGACCGCCCTCGAGAGCAACGGCATGACGTCGGAGCCGCAGCCGGTGCGGCTCGACGAGGCCGTGCGCGACGTGCTCGACCTGATGCCGACCCCGCTCCCCGAGGCCGACCTGTCCCGGCTCGAGCCGGTGCTCGCGCTCGTCGACCCGGGCCAGCTGGCCCAGATCCTGACCAACCTGGTCACCAACGCGCAGAAGTACGGCGCCCCGCCGTACCTCTTCAGCACGCGCGGCGAGGGTGACGAGGCGCTCATCGAGGTCACCGACCACGGCGAGGGCGTGCCCGCGGACTTCGAGCTGCGGCTGTTCGAGCGCTTCGCCCGCGCCGACCGGCACCGGTCGGGCGGCTACAAGGGCACCGGGCTCGGGCTCTACATCTCCTACCGACTGGCCGAGGCCAACGGCGGTGGCCTGCGGCACCAGCGTTCCGAGACCGGGGGCGCGTCGTTCAGCCTCACGCTCCCCCAGGTCTCGTTCCCCGCGGCGCGCGCGAGCTCGACCGACGTCCGTCCGTCGGTCGAGCACGCACGCTGACCCTGCGCTGACCGCGCGGGTCGCTCAGTCGTCGACCTCGTCCTGGCCGTCGTCGTCGCCCTGGCAGTCGTCGTCCTCGTGCTGGCCGCCCTCGTCGGCCTCGTCCTGCTCGTCGGCGTCGTCGGAGTCCTCGACCCCGTCGTGGTCGGAGTCGTCGGCCCCGTCCTCGACGCCGTCGTCGTCGGAGTCGGCGTCGTAGGCCTTGGTGCCGAAGTCGTTCTCGTCCTCGTTGTCGATGCCGTCGGAGTCGGAGTCGTCGTCGTCGGCGACGCAGCTCTCCTGGGCGTCGTCCTCGTCCTCGTTGTCGACGCCGTCGTGGTCGACGTCCTCGTCGCCGTCGACGGTCCCGTCGTCGTCGGTGTCGCGGTCCCTGACCGCCGTCGACCGGCGTCCGTCGCGGACCTCGTCGCCGTCGTCCATGCCGTCGTTGTCGGTGTCCTCGTCGTGGGGTGCGGTGCGGTGGCGGTACTCCGCGAGGTTGCTCAGCCCGTCACGGTCCGGGTTGCCGCGGGCGTTGGCCCGGTGCGCGTCGAGGTGGTGCGCCACCTCCCAGCGGTTGGGCATGCCGTCGCCGTCGGAGTCGCGCAGGGCGGCGCCGGCCGGGGACGCCGACATCGTGGCGAAGAGGCCGCCGGCGGCGAGGGCGGCCGTCGCGGCCGCCACGCGGGCAGCAGTGGAGTGGAAGCTGGTCATCAGTGGGTCCTCCCAGGACAGGTGCGAAGGTGCCCACCGAGGCTAGGACGAGGACCGGCGCCCCCACTCGGGAGCGCCGGAACCTTGA
>CAZKZQ010000254.1:0-5724 GCA_964557235.1 uncultured Nocardioidaceae bacterium | reverse complement strand
CACGGCTCGGTGTCCAAGGAGCAGCGGGCGATCATCGAGGAGGACCTCAAGGCCGGGCGCCTCCCCTGCGTGGTCGCCACCTCGAGCCTCGAGCTCGGCATCGACATGGGCGCGGTGGACCTCGTCGTCCAGATCGAGTCCCCGCCCAGCGTCGCCTCGGCCTTGCAGCGCGTGGGCCGCGCCGGCCACCAGGTCGGCGAGGTCTCCCGCGGGGTCCTGCTGCCCAAGCACCGGGCCGACCTCGTCCACACGGCGGTGGCGGTCGAGCGCATGCGCATCGGGGCGATCGAGTCGCTCCGGGTGCCGACCAACCCCCTCGACGTCCTGGCCCAGCAGGTCGTCGCCGCCACCTCGGTCGAGGAGTGGTCGGTCGACGACCTGTTCGCGCTGTGCCGGCGCGCGGCGCCGTACTCCTCGCTGCCGCGGAGCGCCTACGACGCGACCCTCGACCTGCTGTCCGGTCGCTACCCCTCCGACGAGTTCGCCGAGCTGCGGCCGCGCGTGGTGTGGGACCGCGTCGGCGGCACCCTGACCGCCCGCCCCGGCGCCCAGCGGCTCGCGGTGACCAGCGGCGGCACGATCCCCGACCGCGGGCTCTTCGGCGTGTTCCTCGTCGGCGAGCGCGCGAGCCGCGTGGGCGAGCTCGACGAGGAGATGGTCTACGAGTCCCGGGTCGGCGACGTGTTCGCCCTGGGCGCCTCGAGCTGGCGCATCGAGGACATCACCCACGACCGCGTGCTCGTCTCCCCCGCCCCCGGCCAGCCGGGTCGGCTGCCGTTCTGGAAGGGCGACCAGCTGGGCAGGCCGGCCGAGCTCGGAGCAGCGATCGGGGCGTTCACCCGCGAGCTCGGCACCCTCGGCCGCGAGGCGGCGATGGAGCGCTGCCGCGCCGCCGGGCTCGACGACTGGGCCTCGGACAACCTGGTCACCTTCCTCGACGAGCAGCGCCAGGCCACCAACGTGCTGCCCAGCGACCGCACCCTGCTGGTCGAGCGCTTCCGCGACGAGCTCGGCGACTGGCGGCTGGTGCTCCACTCCCCCTTCGGCGCGCAGGTCCACGCCCCCTGGGCGCTGGCCGTCGGGGCTCGGCTCGTGGAGCGGTTCGGCATCGACGCGCAGGCGCTGCCCTCCGACGACGGCATCGTCCTGCGGGTGCCCGAGACCGACCAGGACCCGCCCGGCGCCGAGGTGTTCGCCTTCGACCCCGAGGAGCTCGACGACCTGGTCACCAGCGAGGTGGGCGGGTCCGCTCTCTTCGCCTCCCGGTTCCGCGAGTGCGCGGCCCGAGCCCTGCTGCTCCCGCGCCGCAACCCGGGGCGCCGGTCGCCGCTGTGGCAGCAGCGCCAGCGCTCGGCCCAGCTGCTGACGGTCGCCTCCAAGTACCCGTCGTTCCCGATCGTGCTCGAGGCCGTGCGCGAGTGCCTCCAGGACGTCTACGACGTGCCTGCGCTCATCGGACTGATGAAGGACCTGTCCGCGCGCAAGGTCAAGGTCGTCGAGGTCGAGACCAGCCAACCGTCGCCGTTCGCGCGGTCGCTGCTGTTCGGCTACGTCGCGGCCTTCATGTACGAGGGCGACAACCCGCTCGCGGAGCGCCGTGCCGCAGCACTGTCCCTCGACCAGGGCCTGCTCGCCGAGCTCCTGGGCCGCGCCGAGCTGCGCGAGCTGCTCGACCCCGACGTCCTGGCGGAGCTCGAGCTGGAGCTGCAGCGGCTGGTCGAGGACCGCAAGGCCCGCGACGCCGAGGGGGTCGCCGACCTGCTGCGCCTGCTGGGGCCGCTCTCCACCGAGGAGGTGGCCGCACGCTCCACCGACGCCCCGCTCCCCTGGCTCCAGTCGCTGCGCGACGCGCGCCGCGTCGTCGTCGTGCGCATGGCCGGCGAGGACCGCTGGGCGGGCGTAGAGGACGTGCCGCGACTGCGCGACGCCCTGGGCGTGCCGGTGCCGCCGGGCACGCCGGACGCGTTCGTCGAGTCGGTGGCCGACCCGCTCGCCGACCTGGTCGCCCGCCACGCCCGCACCCACGGCCCGTTCACGACGGCCGACGTCGCGGAGCGGCTCGGGCTCGGCGTCGCGGTCGTGGCCCAGACGCTGCACCGGCTCGCCGCGCAGGGCCGGGTGCTCGAGGGCGAGTTCCGGCCCGCGGGCGCCGGGTCGGAGTGGTGCGACGCCGAGGTGCTGCGGCGGTTGCGACGCCGCAGCCTCGCCGCGCTCCGCAAGGAGGTCGAGCCGGTCGAGCAGCCGGCGCTGGGCCGCTTCCTCCCGGCCTGGCAGCACGTGCTCCCCCAGACCTCGCTGGCCGAGGGCACGCGCCGTCGCGGTGACCTCCGCGGCGTCGACGGCGTGCTCACGGTGGTCGACCAGCTCGCCGGCTGCGCGGTGCCCGCATCGGCGTTGGAGTCGCTGGTGCTGCCGAGCCGGGTGGCCGACTACGCCCCCGCCCACCTCGACGAGCTGATGTCGACCGGCGAGGTGCTCTGGGCCGGTCACGGCACGCTGCCGGGCACGGACGGCTGGGTCTCGCTCCACCTCGCCGACTCCGCGCACCTCACGCTGCCCGACCACGCGGCGTACGACGGGACGCCGGTGCACGAGGCCGTCCTGGAGGCGCTCGCCACCGGTGGGGCCTACTTCTTCCGCCGGCTGGGCGACGCGGTGACCTCGACGCTCGGCGTGGAGGACGGACCGTCCGACCAGGCGCTCGAGGCGGCGCTGTGGGACCTGCTCTGGGCCGGACGCCTGACCAACGACACCCTCGCTCCCCTGCGCATGCTCACCTCGGGCGGTCGGGGCGCCCACCGCAGCCGTCGCCCGGCCCCCCGCACCCGCACGACGCGGCTGTCGGGCGGCGCGGTCCGATCGCCCCGCATGCCGAGCCGCACGGGCCCTCCGACCATGCAGGGCCGCTGGTCGCTGCTCCCGGAGCTCGAGCCCGACGCCACGCGGCGGGCCCACGCCTCCGCCGAGGCGCTGCTCGAGCGGCACGGCGTGGTCACCCGCGGTGCCGTGCAGTCCGAGCGGGTGCCGGGCGGCTTCGCCGGCGTCTACAAGGTGCTCTCGGCCTTCGAGGACTCCGGTCGCTGCCGGCGCGGCTACTTCGTCGACGGCCTGGGGGCGGCGCAGTTCGGCGCCTCCGGGGCGGTGGACCGTCTGCGCTCGTTCACCCGCGCCGACGGCGACGAGGAGGTGCCGACCGTGGCGCTGGCCGCGACCGACCCCGCCAACCCCTACGGCGCCGCCCTCCCCTGGCCGGAGCGGGCCGCGGACCCGGCCTCGGGCGAGGGCGCCGGCCACCGACCCGGTCGCAAGGCCGGAGCACTGACGGTGCTCGTCGGTGGTGAGCTCGCGCTCTACGTCGAGCGGGGCGGACGCACCCTGCTGACGTTCACCGACGACGGCCTCGCCCTGACCGCGGCGGCCCACGAGCTCGCAGCAGCGGTGCGCCGGGGTGCGCTGGGACGCCTGACGGTCGAGCGCGCCGACGGCGAGCACATCCTCGGTCGCAAGGACCCCTTGCGCGAGGCCCTCGAGGCGGCCGGCTTCATCGTGACCCCGCGCGGCCTGAGGCTGCGCGGATGAGGGTGGCTGAGGGGCCGCGGCATGCCCGAGGGTGACACCGTCTGGCGCACCGGCCGTCACCTCGACGAGGCGCTCACCGGCCAGGTGCTGACCGAGACCGACTTCCGCGTGCCGTCGTGCGCGACGCTCGACCTCTCCGGGCGCACGGTGACCGGCACCGTCACGCGCGGCAAGCACCTGCTGACCCGCATCGGGGACGACCACACGCTCCACACCCACCTCAAGATGGAGGGCAGCTGGCACCTCTACCGCCCCGACACCCGGTGGAGGCGCCCGGACCACCAGGCCCGCGTCGTGCTGCGCACCGCCGAGCGGGTCGCGGTCGGCTTTTCCCTCGGCGTGACCGAGGTGATCGCGCGAGCGGAGGAGGACTCGGTCGTGGGGCACCTGGGGCCCGACCTGCTCGGTGAGGACTGGGACGAGGCCGAGGCACTGCGGCGCCTCCTCGCGGAGCCCGCACGACCGATCGGTGAGGCCCTGCTCGACCAGCGCAACCTGGCCGGCGTCGGCAACATGTACAAGTGCGAGATCTGCTTCCTCCAGGGCATCCACCCGCTGCTGCCCGTCGGGGAGGTGCCCGACCTGCCCCGCGTCGTACGCCGGGCCAAGGCGGTGCTGGAGGCCAACAAGCACCGGGTGGAGCAGACCACCACGGGTGACCTGAGGCGGGACCGGCGGCTCTGGGTCTATCGCCGCGACCGTGAGGCGTGCCGACGCTGCGGCACGCGCATCGAGGTGGCGGAGATCGCCGAGCGGATCACCAACTGGTGCCCGCGGTGCCAGCCGGCCCCGTGACCCGGGTCAGGCGGCGGAGGGGACGACGTCGTCCCCGGTGTGCCCGGTGAGGTCGGACGAGACGTCCAGCCCGATCTCCTCGGCGAGGCGGAGGCTGATGCGGGCTTCCTCCAGCGCGACCGCGTCGGCGACCTCGGAGAGGATCTCGGACAGCGGCGCGTCGAGGGCGGCGCAGATCGAGGCCAGCAGCTCGCTGGACGCCTCCTTCTGCCCGCGCTCGATCTCGGACATGTAGCCCAGGGAGACGGCGGCCTCCGCGCAGAGGTCGCGCAGCGAGCGCCCCTGGGCGACCCGGCGGGCGCGCAGCACCTCACCGAGCAGACGGCGGAAGAGGACCATCGCTGTGCCTCCCTCGTGCTCGGTGGACGGTGGTGCGGCGAGGACGGTGGCCCTCACAGGGGGGTAACGCTACTCCAGCCCGGCAACTTCCCGACCGGTGTTCTGCGCAACGGCTGCGAGTGTCAGGACCAGGGCCTCCCGCACCACGCCGGCGCGGACGGCGTCCCGGTCCCCGTCGAGGGCCAGCGCCCGGGTGAGGGTCCCCGCCGGGCCCGCCACCGCGACGTACGCCGTCCCGGCCGACTTGCCCTCCTGGAGGTCAGGACCGGCGACGCCGGTGGTGCTGGCGGCGAAGTCGGCCCCGAGCACGGTGCGCGCGCCCTCGGCCATCGCCGCGGCGCACTCCGCCGAGACCACCCCGTGCTCCTCCACGACCTCGAGCGGCACGCCCAGCAGGGCGACCTTGAGGCGGGTCGCGTAGGTGACCAGCCCCCCGACGTACACCGCGGACGAGCCGGGTACGGCGGTGACCGCTCCGCCGAGCAGGCCGCCGGTCAGCGACTCGGCGGTGCCCAGGGTCGAGCCGGACCCGACGAGGGCCCGGACGACCTCCGCAGCTTCGCCGGTCACGGTCGGCTCAGGCGTGCCGCTGCTCGCGGCGCGCGATCATCGTGTCGCGGACGTAGTCGACGCCGGTGCCGACGGTGAGCGCCACGGCGACCGCCATGAGGCCCATGCCGAGTCCCCAGCCGAGGTCGCCGATCAGGTCCCAGCCGCCGTCGAGCATCCGCAGCGGCGCGATCAGCAGGCCGAGGGCCAGCGTCTGCACCGCCGTCTTGAGCTTGCCACCGCGCCCGGCCGGAAGGACCACGCCCTCGCGGATCAGCCAGACGCGCATCAGGGTGATGCCCCACTCGCGCACGAGGACCACCACGGTGACCCACCACCACAGGTCCCCGACGATGCTCAGCCCCACGAACGCCATGCCGGTGAGCGCCTTGTCGGCGATCGGGTCGGCGATCTTGCCGAAGTTGGTGACCAGGTTGTGCTTGCGGGCGAGGTCGCCGTCGA
>CAZKZQ010000253.1:0-5770 GCA_964557235.1 uncultured Nocardioidaceae bacterium | reverse complement strand
TCAGGCGGGGTGCGCGAGCAGCTCGCCGTGGAGGATGGTGAACCACGCGTCGTCGTGCCCGCCCCACCTCCGCCAGCCGTCCGCGAGGGCGGCGACGTCCGACGCGGTCAGCCCGAGCTCGCCGGCCTGCTGGGTGAAGACCGGGCCGGACACCCGGTCGGCCTGGCTGTCGCCCCACCACGCGCAGGTCTGCTGGTCGGCGTACGTCCAGGTCGACGAGGTGAGGCGCGCGTCGGTCAGTCCGGCCGCGTTGGCCCATGCCCGCAGACGTCGACCGGCGTCGGGCTCGGCGCCGTTGCCGTAGGCGATGGCGCGGTGGGTGGCCCGCCAGCGCTCGAGCTCGGGCACCGGCGGGTGCCAGGTCATCGCGGCGTAGTCGGCGTCGCGCACCGCGACCCAGCCGTCGGGGCGGCACACGCGGCTCATCTCGCGCAGCGCGGCGACAGGGTTCTTGAGGTGCTGGAGGACCTGGTGGGCGTGGACCACGTCGAAGCTGTCGTCGTCCCAGGGCAGCTCGAGCACGTCGGCCAGCTCGAACCGCGTGGTCGTGTCGCCACGGCGAGCGGCCTCGGCACGCGCCGCGACCAGGGGCGCCTCGACGTTCTCGATCCCGACGACCTGCCCGGGGCTCACGACCGCGGCGAAGTCGAGCGTGATCGTGCCCGGTCCGCAGCCGACGTCGAGGACGGTCAGGCCCTCGTGCAGGTGCGGCAGGAGGTACGCCGCCGACGTCGCGGCCGTGCGCACGCCGTGGGAGGCCAGCGTCGCCTGCTCGTGCCCGTGGGTGTAGCGGTTCATGACCCGACGCTAGGTCCTGGCCCCACCTGCACCGCCTGCTGGTCCACCCCGTGGGTTCGGACGAGCCCGGCCGGGGACGGTGAATGGATGAGCATCATCCCCCGATGGTCGCGGCGCGCACGCTCCGCCGCCACCGACCCGATCGTCTGGAACGACGCCCTGCAGCTGGTCAAGACCGTTGCCGCCGCGGTGACGGCGTGGGTCCTGGCTGCGGCTCTCCTCGAGCTGCCCCAGCCGTTCCTCGCACCGTGGTCCGCCCTGCTGGTGGTGCACGCGACCGTCTATCGCACGTTCTCCCAGGGCGCCCGCCAGGTGACCGCCACGACGATCGGGGTGGTGCTCGCCTGGGGCGTCGGGGTCACGCTCGGGCTGGACACGATCTCGGTCGCGGTCGCGCTGCTGGTCGGGCTCGCCGTCGGGGCGATCGCGTGGTTCGAGGACCAGGCCACGACGATCGCCGCCACCGCGCTGGTCGTGCTCGCGACGGGCTTCTCGCAGGACGACTCGATGCTGTTCTCCCGCCTCGCCGACACCGCGATCGGCATCGCGGTCGGGCTGCTCGTCAACGCACTGGTCTGGCCGCCCCTGCGCCGGCGCACGGCGATCGCCGCGATCGACCGGCTCGACGACCACATCGGGCAGCTGCTCTCGCGCATGGCGGCTCAGCTGCGCGAGGGCGCGGACACCGACGACGCGCGGGGCTGGGTCGAGGAGACGCGCACGCTCGACGGCGAGATCGACGACGCCTGGGGCATGGTGCGCCAGGCGCAGGAGAGCGCGCGGATGAACCCGCGCCGCTCGGCACGCCAGCTGCGCCAGCCCAAGCTGTGGGTCTCGCTGCTGCACCACATGGAGCAGGCCGTCGCGGAGGGCCGCAGCATGGCGCGCACCCTCGGCCGGGCCCTGGACCGCGACGAGGGCTGGGACCGCGAGTTCGCCGACGGCTGGTTCCACCTGCTGGCCGAGACCGGGGACGCCGTCGAGGCCGCCGACAGCCAGCGCCTCCACCACGTGCGCCAGAGCCTCGACGACCTCGTCGGCCGGCTGGAGGGCCTCGAGCCGCTGCCCGCACGGTGGCCGGAGTACGGCGCCCTCCTGCTCAACCTGCGCAACATCGTGGACACCATGGACGAGGTCGCCGTGGCCAACCCGCTCGACCAGCCGCCCCTGCCGATCCGGGTCCCTCGGCGTCGCGTCGAGGAGCCGGTGTCGGCGGCACGTCATGGCTGAGCCTGCCCCGGCCGTGCGACCTCAGCAGGGCAGGAGCGGCCTCCAGGGTGCGATGTCGACAGGGTGCGCCCAGCATGCCCGTCTACGCCTGTGCGCAGCGTCACCTCTCAGGAGGGCCTGAAAATTGGAACGTTAAAGCAAACCGAGCGACACTGGAGGTGACCACAAAAAGACGACATCACCTGGAGACCCAGATGACGCACCAGGACATCCACGCCACCACCCTCGACCCCCGCCTCGCCGCCCTGCACGACACCTACGTCGAGGCCGTCAACCACGCCGTCGCGGAGAACCGCATGGACCTCGTCGAGGCGCTCGCCGCCGAGTTCGACCACGAGGTCCACGCGCTGGAGCTGCAGGCCGCCTGAGCCCCAGCACGCGGACGACGTCCTCAGCGCAGGACGACGCGCACCAGCGCGTGGCCGACCCGGCCCGCCGCGACCCGGACCTCGCGACCGCGCGGGGTCCGCACCACGTCGTACGCCGCCCGGTGGCCGTTGAGGCGGACCCGCTCCACCCGGCTCCCCGGCGGCAGCACCGCACCCACCACGAGCCGCAGCCCGCGAGCGTGGGAGACCTCGGTCTGGAGCACGCCGCCCCCGCGCCTGGCGTCGACGTCGACCCAGCCGCCCCCGAGCCTCAGGTGCGAGACCGACAGCGCGCCCTGGCCGTCCGGGATGTCCGGCACCACGCGCAGGTTGTTGCGACCCACGTCGGGGCTGACCCCGAGCTGGTAGTGCACGACCGGCCACAGCACGCCGTACGTCCCCCACGCCTGCAGCGCCGAGGACCGCTCGGTGAAGAGCTTGTCGATGTTGGCACCGAAGTCCGGTGACGGCGCGATCTCGGGCATCGCACCCGGGAGCTCCCACACCGACGGGTCGAGCTGCACCTGCGCGTTGTCGGTCGTCCAGCGCTGCACCTGACCGCGACCCATGCGGCCGAGGGCTGCCTCGGCGACCGCGATGATCGAGGTGTTGAGGGTGAAGACCGCCCGCTCCGCCTTGACCGACGACGTGGCCGGGTCGCAGGTCGCACCGAGGTTGCCACCCGGGTCGGACGTGCCGCCCGTGCCGGTGTGGAAGAGACCGTACTTCCCCGAGTAGCAGGCCTCCTGACGCTTCGCGACCAGCGCGCGGGCGTGCCCGGTGGGTGCGACCGGACGCAGTCGCCCGCCCGGCATGCGCACCTCGGCCTCGGCCGGCGTCACGCCGATCCAGTGCCGCTGGAAGACCTTGGTGTTGCCCGGGTCGTCGAGGGAGTCGGCGTACTGCGCCGTGCCCCGGCCGTACCACCACGCCTTGTCGAAGCGCCGCTGCATCGTGTCCGCACGGGCCGTCGCCCAGCGCCGCGTGGGGTTGTCGCCCTTGCTGGCGGCGAGGTCCGCGAGGTCGCGCAGGCCGCGGATCGTGTAGACGGTGTTGTCCAGCTTCTCCTCGCCCATGCCGGGACGCTCGACGTTGCCGAGCCCCTCGGGCCACAGGTCGCCGTCCTCGTCGAGGACGCGGAAGACGTAGCGCATCGCGCGCACCGACGCGGGATACATCGCGTTGCGGAACCTGTCGTCGCCGGTCCAGCGCCACACCAGGGCGACGGCGCTGGGGAACTTGGCGGTCTCGTCGGTGTTGCCGTCGTCGCCGTTGGCGCCGAAGTAGACCTGCCCGTCGGGCGTCACCTCGTGGACGATCTTGCCGCTCCGGCCGTTGGCCACGAGGCTCACGTCGCGCAGCGCCTTGAGGTGCCGCTTGATCGGGTCGAACTGCCCGGAGGCCACCGACGCGAAGCCGGTGTACTCCCCGTCCGTGGCGAACAGCCAGGGGTAGTCGGGCCAGCCGGCGCCGATCCAGTCGACCCGCGGGACCGTGCCCTTCGGCGCGGGATAGACGGTGCCGGCGTGCGTCACGCGGACCTTGAGGTCACGCGCCTGCTGCACGGACTCGGCGAGGTTCTGCTTGCTCCACGCGATGCTCTGCTCGAGCAGCCGGTCGCCGGGGGCGGCCACGCGCGACCAGGAGTTGAGCCGGCGGCGCGCCTCGACCGACTCGGCGAGCCGGTCGAGCGGCTCGGTCAGCGCCGCGTCGTACTGACGTCGGGCGGCGCCGAGACCCTGGTCGGACCCGGCGACGGCGAACCACACCGTGCGACCGCCCGCGGGCACGTCGACCTCGTAGTGCAGCGCACCTCCGGTGCCCTTGCCGTACTCCGTGTCGTCGCAGTAGTCCGGCTGGTCGGGGGCGTCGGGGCCCGACGCTGGGCACTCGACGGCCGGGTCCTGCGGGCCGCGGAAGTCGGGGCCGAGCTCGGTGCTGCTGGGGGTCAGGGTCGAGCCGACGACGGCGGCGTAGTCGTGCTCCTCGGCGTTGGCGGCCGGCGGGGTGCCCTGCTCCTGGAACACCAGGTCGCCCTGCCGGACCTTGCCGGTGTCGGCGAGGTTGTAGGTGCGCTGGTCGACCGGCTTGGTCTCACCCCACGGATAGACCTTCATCAGCTCGGAGTGCGCGTTGAGCGTCAGGTCGAGGGTCGTCGCCGTCGGTGAGCTGAGCCGCAGCTTCACCAGGCCCGCGCGCAGGCTCCCGGGCACGAAGTCGGTGCGCTTGATCCTCACGCCGTCGTGGGTGCCGAGGTCCATCCGCTGGTAGCCCCAGCCGCTGGTGTACTTCGACGCGGTGAGCCAGGTGTCCCCCGCCTTGAACCACAGTCCGTCGAGCAGCTTGATCGGCGGGGTCCAGAAGCCGCCCATCTCGCCGCGGGTGTGGAAGCCGGTCGCCGGGTAGCGGCCGTCCTCCGCGCCCATCTGGAAGAACCGCCGGCCGACGGTGAGGCTGCGGCGCTCAGCGAGACGCGTGGTCTCGGACAGCTCGTGGGGCACGCCGGCCCGCGCCTGGGCCTGGACGTGCGGGCTGCTCGCCTGCGTCGGGGGTACGACGGCGAGTGCTGCGGTGGTGGCGGCTGCGGTGGCCAAGGTGGCCAGCACAGCGGCCCGGGTGCGTGTCGGGTGCGACATGAGGGGACCTCCCGAGAGTCCCTGTCAGACAACACCCATCGGGTGCATCTGTCGAGAGCGCCGCTAGCCCGTGACCGTGCGGAGGAAGAGCTCCATCACCGCGTCCGCGTCGACGCCGAGCGCGACGTCGACCGACGGCCACGGCTCGTGGAGGCCGTGGCGCAGGTCCTCCCCCGGGATGTCGCGTCGGTCGACGATCGTCTGCCCGCGGCCGAGGCCGGGGGCGAGCTCGACCTGCACCGGCCAGGTCTCGAAGGCGAACAGCTCGGGCGCGACGAGCGCGACGACCGTCCCGGCGTCGCCGATCTTGCGGTAGGGCTCGGCGTCGCCGGTGCGCGGGTCGACGTACTCGTGTGCGAGCAGGGCTCCGACCGTGCTCGCGACGGGGTCCCCGCTCGAGGTCAGCGACGAGATGGTCGCGTCGTCGGCCATCACCCGGTCGAAGACGTCGAGGCCGTACATCGTGAGCGGGACGCCGCTGTTGAGCACGATGTGCGCCGCCTCGGGGTCGTGCCAGACGTTGAACTCGGCCACCGCGGTCGCGTTGCCGCGCGAGGCGGAGCCGCCCATCATCACGATCCGTGCGATGCGGTCGCGGACCTCGGGGTGCATGCGCAGGAGCAGAGCGACGTTCGTCAACGGGGCGAGCGTGACGAGGGTGAGTGGTGCTGCTGCGGCCTCGAGGGTGCGGCGCATGAGCTCGACCGCGTGGAGCTCGGAGACCCGGCGCGTCGGCTC
>CAZKZQ010000252.1:0-5785 GCA_964557235.1 uncultured Nocardioidaceae bacterium | reverse complement strand
CGCTTCGTGACCGCGGTGGGCGAGGCCGGCGACGCGGTCGGCCACCATCCGCGCGTGACGATGGGCCCGGGCTACGTCGACCTCAAGCTGAGCTCGGACGACGCGATCTATCGCGAGGAGGACGGCACCGAGCACGTCGTCGAGTGGGTCACCCAGCAGGACGTCGACCTCGCGCGACGGATCACCGACATCGCGGCCGACCAGGGGCTGCAGCCCGACCCCGCGTCGGTCAGCGTGCTCGAGCTCGGCCTCGACACGGCGCAGTCGGCGACCATCGCGCCGGTGTGGGCCGCCCTGCTGACCGGGTCGGCCGAGGCCCAGGGCCGCGGCACGCCCAGCGACGAGGTCCGCGACGCCGCCGGACGGGTGCCCAACCTCTGGTTCGGCGACGCCGACGACGAGACGTCGGGTCAGCGGATCCACGTCGAGGTCTATGTGCCGGCCGAGACGCTCGAGCACCGGATCACCGCCGCGGTCGCCGCTGGTGGGACCGTCGTCGACGACGGCGTCGCGTCAGGGCTCGTCGTGATCGCCGACCAGGAGGGCAACCGGGGGATCCTCTGCGTGGCCGGTTAGACCGCTGGGGGCGGGGTTCCGTCCGAAGAGAATGACATAATGTCGATTATCGGCGTTATCTTCACGCCTGAGCGGGCCTCACGCCTGGACCCTCGCGATGATCTCCCGCAGGGCCGCCACGTGGGCCTTGAGAGCTCGTTCGCCGGTGCGCGTCAGCGACACCCACGTCGTACGCCGGCCGTGGTGCACGCCCTTCCGGCTGCGGACGTAGTCGAGGTCGGCCAACGCCGAGACCAGCTTGGAGAGCACCGAGTCGCTGACGTCGAGTGCGTCGCGCAGCGAGCTGAACTCCACCTCGGACGCGGCCGACAGGATGCTCGCCAGCCTGAGCCGGTTGGCAGCCTGCAGGTGCGGGTCCAGGTCCGTCATCGCATCGACACCAGCAGCACCGCGCCGACCAGGCAGAGCGCGACGAGCACGAGCAGGCGGGCGAGCGACTCTCCGTGCGCGTGCCGGGCGGGCTCGCTGTGGTAGTCGCGCAGCCAGGCCATGCCGGCGAGGCCGTAGCCGACTCCCCCGGCCACCGATGCGACCGCGACCAGCGCCCACTGGTCCTCGAACGCCGCCCAGGTCGCGGCAGCCAGCGACAGCGCCTCGCTCAGCGACGCCGCCGTCGAGGTGCCGCCGACGACGCGGCTCACCAGTCCGCCGAGCCAGACCCCGGTCGAGGCGCGCAGGTGCAGGAGCAGCGCTGCTGCGACGAGACCGAACACCGCGAGTCCCGCGAGGACCAGCCAGACCGTCGCCGCGCCGGCGAGCGAGAGCCCGACCGCGGTGCACGCGACCTGGGCGGTGACCGCGCACCCGAGTGCGACGAAGAACCAGTGCGGGACCCGGACCCGTGCGGCCAGGTCGCGCTGGGCGGTCTCGGCGTCCGCGAGGCTCGCCGCGGCCTCAGCGGGTGTGGGAACTGAACTTTCCATGCTGGAAAGTGTGGGTTGTACTTTCCAATCCGTCAAGTACGACGGTCAGGACTCCTCGGCCAGCGACCTCAGCCGGTCGACGGAGGCGAGCAGCCGCTCGGCCGTCGTCGACCGGGCGCGCTCGAAGCGCTGCTCGTCACGCAGGTCGGTCCAGTCGTAGGTGTGCGTGACGCGGGTGCGCCCGTCGTCGAGCGGCTCCAGCTCCCAGCGCCACTCGTGGCCCAGCGGCGGCTGTCCCGGCTCGGCCGGCCGCCAGGCGATGCGCCGTCCCTCCTCGAAGTCCACGACGTGGTTCTCCCGCAGGTTGCCCTTGGTGGTCCTCATCGCGAACACCTCGCCGGCGGCCCGCACGCGCCGGCCCATCGGTGCCTCGACCAGGTTGTCGTTGCCGTCCCAGCGGGGCTGCTGCGTGGGGTCGGCGATCAGCTCGAAGATCGTGGCGGCGTCGGCGTCGACGTCGCGGCTGGCGGTGCTGACTCGCGTCTCGTCGGTCATGCAGCCATACAAGCACGGGCGGCTGAGTAGGTTCGCAGCATGGCCAGGCAGCGCGGCGAGCGTCCCGGGACTCCTCCGGACAAGATCTGCGAGACCTGCGGACGGCCGTTCTCGTGGCGCAAGAAGTGGGCCCGCGACTGGGACCAGGTGCGCTACTGCTCGCAGGCGTGCCGGTCGGGCCGGAGCAACCCCGACTTCCGTCCCAGGTGAGCCCCCGACGGTCTCAGTCGTCCCAGCGGAACAACCGGGCCGCGAGCACCCCGAAGACGACGGTGAAGCCGAGCAGGACGGCCACAGGAACCACGAGGGCCGAGGGTCCCTCCCCCCGCACCATCACGTCGAGCATGCCCTCGTTGAGGTGGCCCAGGGGCAGCAGCTTGGCGACGGTCGTCAGCCATCCAGGCGCCTGCTCGAGCGGGATGAAGGACCCGGAGAGGAACGCCATCGGCAGGATGATCACGTTGGCGACCCCGGAGGCCGCCTCGGCCGTCCTGCTCACCGCGCCGGCCACCATGCCGATCGCCATGAAGGCCAACGTGCCGGTGAGCACGAGCGGGACCGCCAGCCACCACCAGCCGGTCAGCTGCAGGTCGAAGACCGTGACACCGATCGCCAGGAACAGCGTCATCTGCAGCAGTGCGACGACCACGCAGACCACCAGGCGCGAGGCCACCAGGGAGCCGGTGCCCACCGGCGACAGCCGCAGACGGCGCAGCAGGCCGCTGGTGCGCCACGTGACCAGGGGCATGGCGGTGTTGAAGGTCGCGCCCATCGCGACCGCCCAGCCGAGCAGGCCCGGAGCGAGGAACTGGATGGGCTTGAGCGAGGAGTCCTCGACCCGCTCGGAGGTGAGCTCGACGGAGGGCGGCTGCTGGCTCGCCGCCTGGTTGACCCCCTGGACGAAGCCCTCGAGCGTCCCGCGCACCGTCGCCGAGACGACCTGGTCGGCCGCGGAGTAGTGCAGCACCAGGCGCGAGCCGTCCTGCTCCACCGCACCGTCGACGTCGCCGTCGGCCACGGCCTCGAGGGCGGCGGCACGGTCGGAGTAGCGCGTCACGTCGAAGACGTCGTCGAACTGGTCGCGGGCCTGCGCGGGCAGGTCGTCGACGAAGGCCACGTCGCCGATGACGGCGAGGTCGGACCTGCTCGCGCCGGCGTCACGGAACAGCGAGCCGAACAGGAACAGGAACATCAGCGGGAACAGCATCAGCCAGAACCAGTTCTGCTTCTCCCGCCAGAAGCCCTTCCACTGCGCCCGGGTCAGCGCGACGAGGTCGCTCATGCGCGGTACTCCCGTCCGGTCAGCTCGAGGAACACGTCCTCCAACGTGGGCGAGGTGACCTGGAGCCCGCGCAGCGCCTCGCGCCGCCCCAGCTCGGTCAGCACCCGGGCCGGGTCGTGCGTGGAGAGCGACAGCGTGCCGTCCGCGTCGTTGGCCGCTTCGACGCCGGGGAGCGTGCGCGCGTCGCCCTCGCCGAGCTGGCCGGACTCGACCAGGATGCGCTGGGCGCGACCGAGCGAGGCGACCAGGGCGCGTGGGCGGTCCTCGGTCAGGATGCGCCCGTGGTCGATGATCGCGACGCGGTCGCAGAGGATCTCGGCCTCGTCCATGTAGTGGGTGGTGAGGACCACCGTCCGACCCTCGCCGTTGATGGCCCGCAGCACGTCCCACAGGTTGCGCCGGGCCTGGGGGTCCAGCGCCGCGGTCGGCTCGTCGAGGAAGACGACCTCCGGGTCGTGCACGAGCGCGCAGGCGATGGACAGCCGTTGCCGCTGCCCACCGGACAGGTCCTCGGTGAGGGTGGAGCGCTTCTCGGTCAGGCCGACCAGCTCGAGCATCTCGTCGCAGCGCGCGGCCGGGACGGCGTACAACGCCGCGAAGGTGCGCAGCTGCTCGTCGACGGTCAGCCGTTCGAAGAAGGCGGAGGACTGCAGCTGCACCCCGATCCTCGGCAGCAGGTCGGGCCGACGCGGCCAGACCGGCACCCCGAGCACCTCGGCGTGACCCTCGTCGGGCCGTCGGATGCCCTCGATCATCTCCAGGAGCGTCGTCTTGCCCGCACCGTTGGGACCGAGGATGCCGAAGAAGGTGCCCGTCGCGATCTCGAGGTCGACGTTGTCGACAGCCGTCAGGTCGTCGTAGCGCTTGGTGATGCCGCGTGTGCGGATCGCACAGTTCTCTCCCGTCACTCCCTCAACATACGGTCAGCCACCGACGTAGGCCGCCAGGTGCTGGGCCGTCAGGGTCGAGCCGTCGGCCACCAGGTCGGCGGGCGTGCCCTCGAACACCACCCGACCGCCGTCGTGACCGGCGCCGGGACCGAGGTCGATGATCCAGTCGGCGTGGGCCATGACGGCCTGGTGGTGCTCGATCACGATGACCGACCTGCCCGCGTCGACCAGCCGGTCGAGCAGGGCGAGCAGGTTGTCGACGTCGGCGAGGTGCAGGCCGGTCGTGGGCTCGTCGAGGATGAAGACGTCGCCCTTCTCCCCCATCTGCGAGGCCAGCTTGAGGCGCTGGCGCTCACCGCCCGACAGCGTCGTCAGCGGCTGCCCCAGCGAGAGGTAGCCCAGGCCGACGTCGACGAGCCGGTCGAGGATCGTCACGGCAGCGGGGACCTTGGCCTCGCCGTCGCTGAACAGCTCGCGGGCGTCCACCACCGACATCTCGTGGACCTCGGCGATGTCCTTGCCGCCGAGCGTGTGCTCGAGCACCTCGGCCTTGAACCGGCGGCCCTCGCACTCCTCGCACGGCGACTCGACGGTGGCCATCGGACCCAGCTCGGTGAGGATCACCCCCGCCCCGCCGCACGTCGTGCAGCCGCCCTCGGAGTTGGCGCTGAACAGGGCGGGCTTCACGCCGTTGGCCTTGGCGAACGCCTTGCGGATCGGCTCCAGCAGGCCGGTGTAGGTCGCGGGGTTGCTGCGACGCGAGCCCTTGATCGCACCCTGGTCGATGACGACGACCTGGTCCCTCCCGGCGAGCGAGCCGTGGATCAGCGAGCTCTTGCCGGACCCGGCGACGCCGGTGACGACGGTGAGCAGTCCCAGGGGCACGTCGACGTCGACGTCCTGCAGGTTGTGGGTGTCGGCTCCCCTGACCTCGAGCGCACCGGAGGGGGTGCGGACGGTGTCCTTGAGGACGGCCCGGTGGTCGAGGTGCCGTCCGGTGATGGTGTCGCTGCGACGCAGGTCCTCCAGCGGCCCCTCGAAGCAGATCGTGCCGCCGCTCGAGCCGGCGCCGGGCCCGAGGTCGACCACGTGGTCGGCGATGGCGATCGTCTCCGGCTTGTGCTCGACCACCAGCACCGTGTTGCCCTTGTCGCGCAGCTGGAGGAGCAGGTTGTTCATCCGCTCGATGTCGTGCGGGTGCAGCCCGATCGTCGGCTCGTCGAAGACGTAGGTGACGTCGGTCAGCGACGACCCGAGGTGGCGGATCATCTTGGTGCGCTGCGCCTCACCGCCCGACAGGGTGCCGGCCGGCCGGTCCAGCGAGAGGTAGCCCAGGCCGATCTCGGAGAACGAGTCGAGCAGGTGCTGGAGGCCCGTGAGCAGCGGCGCGACGGAGGGCTCGCGCAGGTCGCGCACCCACGCGGCGAGGTCGCTGATCTGCATCGCGCACAGGTCCGCGATCGACCTGCCCTCGATCGTGGAGCTGCGTGCCGCCGCGGTGAGGCGGGTGCCCTCGCAGTCGGGGCAGGTCTGGAAGGTCACCGCGCGCTCGACGAACCGGCGCACGTGCGGCTGCATCGCCTCGGGGTCCTTGGACAGCATCGACTTCTGGATCCTCG
>CAZKZQ010000251.1:2366-5831 GCA_964557235.1 uncultured Nocardioidaceae bacterium | reverse complement strand
CGTTCACCGGCTGCGGGGTGTGCGTCACGGCGTCCATGGAGCCGATCGTGCCACGTCGCCGCTCGACTCAGGCGCCCAGGATCCGGCGTACCTCGTCGAGCTCCTGCGTGGCGTGCCAGCCGAGGTCGTGGTCCTCCAGCGCGGCCAGGGCGGACTCGTCGCCGTCGCGCGCGGCGCGCACGGTCGGCTCCGCGGCGGCGTCGTCGAGCTGGATCGCGTCGACGCGTGCCAGGACCACCTCGTGCGGCAGCGAGACCTCGGCGCCCGTGCCCGGCGTCGCGGCCGCCTCGACCACCAGGACGGCACGCCGGGGCACCTCGCCCACCAGCCGCACCGCGTCCAGGGCGGCCAGGGTGAGGACGGCGTACTCCGCCTCCTCGTCGTCGGCGGGCACGCCCAGCTCGGCGCTGACCGCCGGCGTCACGGCGTACGCCGGGCGCTGCGGGTCGGCGGGCAGGCGCCCGCTCTCGGCGAGCTCGGCCAGCAGGGCCGGCCCGGCGGGGAGGTAGACCCGCACCTCAGGACTCCCCGGACGCGCCGCCCGCGCCGGTGCCGAAGCGTCCGCGCGGTGCCCGCATCCTCGTCTCCGACGTGCTGTCGACGAGCTCGGCGAGGGCCTCGGTGATGCACTGCCCGATCACCTCGATGTCGGGGATCGCGTCACGGTCGGCGGTGATGCCGTAGTGCACGCCGCCGTCGTACGACGTCACGCCGATCGCGAGCGCGTGGTCGGGCAGCAGCGGCTGGACGGGGTAGGTCTCGAGCATCCGGGCCCCCGCGGCGTAGAGCGGGAACTGCGGCCCGGGCACGTTGGTGACCACCAGGTTGAACTCGCGCCCCCGGGAGTCCGCGGCGACCCGCGCCCCGAGCGCGTGGAAGGTCGTGGGGGCGAAGCCGCCGACGCCGATCAGCCGCAGCGCCGAGACCGCCTTGCCGGTGTCCTTGTGGGCCTTGAGGGCGTAGGAGACCTGGTGCAGCCGCACCACCGGGCTGGCCTCGCCGATCGGGAGCGCGAGGACCGTGCCGGTGACCTGGCTGCCGAGCGAGGTCGGCTCGAGGTCGTTGTCCAGCACGCTCATCGGCACCATCGCGCGCAGCTGGCGGCTGCTGTGCACCGACTCCGCCCGCGTCATCAGCCAGAAGCGCATCGCGCCGGTGACGGTGGCGAGCACGACGTCGTTGACCGTGGCGCCGTGGAAGCGGCGCACCTGGCGGTAGTCGTCGAGGTCGGTGCGCACGGTGTGGAAGCGGCGCTGCTGCGACAGGGTCGTCTGCAGCGGGCTCTCCGGGGCGGTGCGACCGGCCCGCACGCCGAGCGCGAGCGGGTTGTGCCGCAGCGCGGCCCGCGCGATCGCTCGGGCGGGCGCCAACGGGTCGGGCGCCGCCGCCCGCGTCTGGGCCGCGGCGGCGAGCATGGTCAGCGCGGACGGCTCGCGGCGCGGCACCCAGTCGTCGGGGATGCGCTCGCGGGTGACCGTGTCGTTGTCGAGGATCACCTGGCCGAGGTCGATCGTGGAGATGCCGTCGACGAGCGTCTGGTGGGACTTCGACAGGATCGCGACGTGGCCGTCCTCGAGCCCCTCGATGAGGTACATCTCCCACAGCGGGCGGCTGCGGTCGACGGGCCGGGCGACGATGCGCGAGACCAGCTCCTCGAGCTGGGCCATGGTGCCCGGGCGCGGCACGGCGGACTCGCGCACGTGGTAGGTCAGGTCGAAGTCGGCGTCGTCGACCCACACCGGGGCCGCCAGGCCGCCGGGGACCGGCAGGAGCCGCTGGCGGTAGCGCGGCACGAAGGCCAGGCGGTCACCGACGAGCGAGATCAGGCGGGCGTAGTCGAACCCGTCCGGGCCGGGGTCGAAGACCTCGACCGTCGCCACGTGCATGGGGGTGCTGCCCGACTCGATGTCGAGCAGGGCCACGTCCCCCGGGCGTAGTCGCTCCACCCAGCAGCCCTCCTCCGTTGTGATTCGCTGACGTGGGATTCTTTCACTGATCCGGTCGCGGCCGGCCCCTGACCACCCTGGAGCGCATGTGTTGGTCTTCACGCACGGCATCGGCGGCGCGCAGGACCTCCCCATCTCGCTCCCCTTCGCCCTGGCCGGTGGCGCGGCGGCGCTCGCCGTGTCGTTCGCCGTGCTGGTGCTGGCCTGGCGCGCTCCCCGCTTCGACGCCGCGACGGGCGGCCGGCCGCTGCCCCCGGCCCTGGCGAGCGCCGTCGACGGCGGGTGGGCGACGTGGGTGCTCCGCGCGCTCGGCCTCGCGTTCGCGGCGTACGTCGGGTGGGCGGCCGTCGCCGGGCCCGACACCGCGATCAACCCGACCTTCGGGGTCGTCTACGTCCTGCTCTGGGTCGGGCTGGTGCCGCTGTCGCTGCTGTTCGGCCCGTTCTACCGCGCGGTCAACCCGCTGCGGACGCTCCACCTGCTGCTCTCGCGGGTCACCGGCGGCGACCCCGGCGAGGGCGTCACGCCGCTGCCGCCCTGGGTGGGCGTGTGGCCGGCTGCCTTCGGGATCCTGGCGTTCACCTGGATGGAGCTGGTCTACCCGGAGTCGGGCTACCTCGCGCCGGTGCGCCTGTGGTTCGCGGTGTACGCCGCCGTGGTGCTGGTCGGCGCCGCCGTCTTCGGCGACCGCTGGATCGCCGCGGCCGACCCGTTCGAGGCCTACTCCACCCTCGTCGGGCACCTGTCGTTCTTCGGTCGTCGCGACGACGGCACCCTGGTGGTCCGCTCGCCGCTGCACAACCTCGACGGGCTGCCGACGGTCGCCGGCCTGCTGCCGCTGACCGCGATCCTGCTCGGGAGCACGGCGTTCGACTCGTTCAAGGAGTCGCTGACCTGGCTGCGCATCACCACGAGCATCGACGTGGACAAGATGCTGCTCGACACCCTCGCCCTGATGGCCTTCTGGCTCCTCGTCGGCGGGCTCTTCGGGCTGGCCACCCTCGCCGCCCCGTCGGCGGACGGGGAGGACCGCGGCGCCCTTCCCGGTCGCTTCGCGCCGTCGCTGGTGCCGATCATCGTGGGGTACGTCGTCGCGCACTACCTCACCCTGCTCGTGGAGTACGGCCAGCAGACGCTGGTCTACCTCAGCGACCCGATGGGCACCGGCGCCGACCTGCTCGGCACCGCCGACCTGCAGGTGAACTACTGGCTCTCGCAGCACCAGACCCTGCTGGCCTACACCAAGGTGCTCTCGATCGTCGGCGGGCACGTCCTCGGCGTGATCGCCGCGCACGACAAGGCGATGAAGCTCCTGCCGCGCCGCCACCAGCTCACCGGCCAGCTGCCCTTGCTCATGGTGATGGTCGGTTTCACCGTCGGCGGGCTCTACCTCCTGCTGACCGTCTGAGGGACCGTCCAGGTCACCGTCCGGCTCATCCAGCGGGCGCGGGCTGCTCCACCAGTGCGGCGAGACGGGCCAGCCCGGCTCCGAGCCTCGAGGTGGAGCGGGGGTCGAGCT
>CAZKZQ010000251.1:0-2266 GCA_964557235.1 uncultured Nocardioidaceae bacterium | reverse complement strand
GGAGCGGGGGTCGAGCTGGGCGACCGTGCGACCGGCCACCAGCGCGCGGTCGGCCGTGGCCGGGTCGTCGGGCAGGAACACCACCGGAGCCTCCGGGCAGACCCGGGCGACCATGTCGGCCACGTCGCGCTCGCGCCAGCCGAGTCCCTGGCGCATCCGGTTGACCACCACGCACGACGGACCGTCGGCGCGCACCGCGCGGAGGTCGACCAGCGACCGGGCGAGCCGGGTCAGGCCGACCGGGTCCGGGCTCGCGACGACGAGGACCTCGTCGGCCTCCTCGAGCACCGACGTCACGAGCGCCTCCCGCGTGCGGGGGCCCGACAGCCCCGGCGGCGCAGGCGGCTCGAGCCCGGCGCCCGCGTCGACCAGCACCACGTCGGCGAGCACGCGGGCACCCGCCAGCACGTCGGCCAGCAGCCCGGGTCGCACCTCCTGCCAGCGGTCGGCGCGCGGCAGACCGGTCAGCACCGCGAGCCCCGGCTCGACCGTGCGGGCGCACGCGGCGAGCCTGGCCGGGTCCAGCGAGCCCGCGTTGGCGAGCCGGACGGCGCCGAGCAGTCCCGACGCCTCGTCGAGCACGCCCAGGTGCTGGCCGACCGCCCCGCCGTGGGGGTCGGCGTCCACCACGACGGCCGGGACGCCACGGCCGGCCAGCGCGGCACCCAGGCCGACGGCGACCGTCGTACGTCCGGGGGCGCCGTGGGCGCCCCAGACCGCGACCAGGCGACCGGCCCCGCCGCTGGGGACCAGCGGTGCGGCCGCCGGCGGAGCGACCTCGTGACGCACCGCGTCGCGCACCGCGCGGGCCAGGTCCGCAGCGACCGTGGCTGCGGGCAGCACCTCGGTCACGCCGAGGCGCTCGAGCCGCTCGCGCTCCTGGGAGTACGACGACGCGGCGGTGCCGCCGTCGGCCACCACGACGAGCACCCGGACCCCGGTGGCGCCGAGCCGGTCGACGGCGTCGCGGTCGAGCCCGTGGCTGCGGTGGCCGACCACCGCGACCTGGGCGCTGCCGCTCGTGGCGGAGGCGAGGAGCTCGGTGAGGTCGAGGCAGCGGCGCAGCAGCACCAGGTCGGCGGAGCCCTGGAGGGCGTCGAGGGCCGGTCGCTCCCAGTCCTCGCCGTCGCCGGACAGCAGGACGCCGACGGGCCCAGCCGTCACGCTTCCACCGCCTTCGCTCCGCTCGGCGGCGGAGCCAGGCGTGACCCTCTGGTTCGCTCGCTTCGCTCGCTCACGGCCGACCCACGAGCAGCGCGGTCGAGCGGCCGAGGGCGTCGACCACGTCGCCGATGTCGGTCGAGGCCTCGACCCCGACGACCACCTGCCGCAGCGCCTCGGGCCCGCCGACGCCGCCGCGGCCCAGCGCGAGCACGGGCACGTCCTCGAGGAGCAGGCGGCCCCGGGCCGGAGCGCCGGTGGAGGAGGACGCGGCGGCGTCGCGGGGCACGGACCAGACGTCGACGCGGGTGCCGACCCGGGCACCCGGCGGCACGGCCCCGGCCGGGAGGGTCAGCGGCAGCTCGCGCAGCGCCTCGGCGTCGGCGTCCACGGCGTCGGCCGGGACGAGCTCACCCTCACCGAGGTCGCGGACCGCCACCAGGCCGGAGCCGAGCGGCACGGAGGCGTCGAGGTAGCGCCCCGCGTCGTCCTCGGAGCCGAAGCGCACCCGCACCACGGTCAGGTCGTCCTCGTCCAGTCGCGCACCGGCCGCGACGGGGCCGTCGGTCGCCCAGATCGGGGTGGTGTCGTCCCCGGTGGCGAGCAGCCGCGCGCCGAGCAGCACCGACCCGCAGACGAGGAGCAGCCCGACCACCAGGCGCGGGTCGCGCCAGCCCGGCCGGACCAGGCGGACGGCGGGCGGAGGCACGGGCGCGTCGGGGCGCCCGAGCGGGCGGGCGGGGGTGCTGGTCGAGATGCCGGGCGGCGGGCTCACGCGAGACATGATGCGGCCTTGATACCCCGTCCTCGACCGGCGGAACGAGGTTGTCCACAGCCGTGGGGCAAATTCTCCCGTTCTCCCGTCACAGGTGTCACGATGGCCCCATGACCGACGGTCCCCGGTTCCTCACGCTCAACGACGTGGCCGAGGTGCTCAACACCTCCCTGGCCCAGGTGAGCGCGTTGGTGCAGCGGGGCGACATCCGGGCGCTCAAGATCGGCGGGCGCGGCCAGTGGCGCATCGAGCGCGACGAGCTCGAGGCCTTCATCCAGCGGATGTACGCCGAGACCGAGGCCCAGATCAAGGGCCAGGCCAAGCAGACCT
>CAZKZQ010000250.1:1241-5860 GCA_964557235.1 uncultured Nocardioidaceae bacterium | reverse complement strand
GCGCCGTTCTACCGCGTCTTCGCCAACACCCTCGGCAACGGGCCGTGGTTCGACACGATCATCGAGAACTTCCCGCCGGCTCCCGGGGCGGGTGGCTGACATGGCGATCTCGATGCCCAAGCTCTCCGGCCTCAGCCGGATCCTGCCGTTCCTCGTCATCGGCGCGATCGTCATCGCCGCCGTCGCGTCCTTCGTGCGCGGTGGCGGTGGACAGAAGACGGTCACGGCCGACTTCCCGCGCACCGTCTCGGTCTATCCCGGCTCCGACGTGCGGGTCCTCGGCGTGAAGGTCGGCCAGATCGACTCCGTCACCCCCACGGGCACCACGGTCAAGGTCGTGATGTCCTACGACGAGGGCGTCAAGATCCCCGCCGACGCCAAGGCCGCGATCATCGCCCCGTCGGTCGTCGGCGACCGCTTCGTGCAGTTCACACCCGTCTACAAGGGCGGCGCGGTCATGGAGGACGACGCCAAGCTGGGCAGCGACCGCACCGCGGTGCCGCTCGAGCTCGACGACATCTACCAGAACCTCAACGACCTCGCCGTGGGCCTCGGCCCCGACGGGGCCAACAAGGAGGGCGCGCTCACGCGCCTGCTCCGCTCGACCGCTCGCAACTTCGGCGGTCAGGGCAAGCAGTTCAACGAGACCATCCGCAACCTCTCGAAGTTCACCTCGACCCTGGACAACAACAAGGAAGAGCTCTTCGGGGCCAGCCGCCAGATCGAGGTCTTCGTCAAGGCGCTGGCGGACAACGACCAGACCGTCCGGGACTTCAACGACAGCCTGGCCTCGGCCTCCGACCTCCTCTCCGACGAGAGGGAGGACCTGGCGGCTGCGCTGCGCAACCTGAGCACCGCGCTGACCGAGGTCCGCTCCTTCGTCAAGGACAACCGGCAGGCTCTCAGCAAGAACGTCAAGGGACTGGTGAAGGTGACCAACGTGCTGGTCAAGCAGCGCGACGCGCTCGACGAGGTGCTGCAGGTGGCACCGGCGGCGCTGGCGAACCTCTACCACACCTACAACCCCCGCTACGGCACCCTCGACACCGTCGCCAACCTCGGCCAGAAGCTCACCGAGCTCGAGACGGATCCCGCCCTCACGCTGTGCACCCTCGTCGAAGGTGTCGACACCAACGGACAGCTGTGCGACGCGTTCAAGGGCGTCCTGGGTCGCTCCGCCCCCGGCAAGCAGTCCCGGCCATCGGTCAGCCCAGACCCGGTCGCCATCGAATACGTGGACACGTCGCTCGCCGGCATCCTCGGGGGGACGCGATGAAGGGCCTCCTGACCAGCCTGCGCTCCCGTCGTACGGCGGCAGCGGCGGTGGCCGCGACCGCGGCGATCTCGCTGTCCGGCTGTGACTTCCAGATCTACGACCTGCCGCTGCCGGGTGGCGCGGACGTCGGTGACGGCGCCTACCACGTGACCGTGGAATTCCGCGACGTGCTGGACCTCGTGCCCCAGTCCGCCGTGCGGGTGGACGACATCGCCGTCGGTCGCGTCGAGGACGTCAAGCTCAAGGGCTACACCGCCGAGGTGACCCTGCTGCTCCGCAAGGACACCAAGCTCCCCGACAACGCCGAGGCCGAGATCCGCCAGACCAGCCTCCTGGGCGAGAAGTTCGTCTCGCTCAAGACGCCCGAGAACCCGTCCTCGGGGACCCTCGGCGAGGGCGACACGATCGGGCTCGACAGGTCCGGTCGCAACACGGAGGTCGAGGAGGTCCTCGGAGCCCTGTCGCTGCTGCTCAACGGTGGTGGCGTCGGCCAGCTCAAGATCATCAACGAGGAGCTCAACAAGGCCCTCGACGGCCGGACCGGCACGGTGAAGTCGCTGCTCCGCCAGCTGCGGACCTTCATGACCCAGCTCGACGGCAGCCGCAACGAGATCCTCACCGCGCTCGAGCAGGTCAACACGCTGTCGAAGTCGGTCAACGCCAACACCGACACCCTCGACCTCGCGCTGGACGAGCTGCCCGACGCGATCCGCACGGTGGAGGGCCAGCGCGAGGACCTGATCAAGATGCTCAAGGCGCTGGCCAACCTCAGCGGCACCGCGACGCGCGTCATCCTGGCCTCCAAGCAGGGCACCATCGACAGCCTCAACTCGCTGCTCCCGACCCTGCGGGGCCTGGCCGACGCCGGGGACGCCTTCCCCAAGGCGCTCCAGGTGTTCCTCACCTATCCCTTCATCGACGCCGTCGTCGGCAAGACCGCGGCTCAGGCGAGGGACCTGCACATGGGCGACTACACCAACCTGTCGATGGACCTCAGCCTCGACCTCGGCAACTTCCTCACCGGCACCGACGGCGGAAGCGACTCCGGCGACGGCGGCGAGGTCTGCGTCGGCAACGTCTGCATCCCTGTCCCAGGCGGCGGTGGTCTGCCGGGCGGTGGCCTGCCGAGCGGCTTGCCCACCGGCGGCCTCCCGGGCCTCGGCGGCAACAACAACGGCGGCGGCACCGGCGGCGGTGGCGGCAACGGCGGCAGTGGCGGCGGTGGCGGTCTGCTCGGCGGACTCGGTCTCGGCCGTGCCGCGGTGGGTCCGGCCGCGACGGGCAACGCGTCGTCGCCCTCGGTCGCCACGGTGTCCACGGTCGACCGCGAGCTCACCGGACTGCTCGGATGGGGGGTGCTCGCGCGATGATCACCAAGCGCACCAAGATCCAGCTGGTCATCTTCGTCTTCATCACGCTGTTCGGCGTGTCGTTCGTCGGGGCCAAGTACGCCCAGCTCGACCGCCTGATCCTGGACGACTCCTACAACGTGACCGCGCACTTCGCCGACTCCGGCGGCATCTTCGCCGGAGCCGAGGTGACCTACCGCGGCCTGACGGTCGGGCGCGTGGAGTCGCTCAAGCTCACCGGCGAGGGCGTGGACGTCAACCTGGCCATCGAGAACGGCCAGGACGCGATCCCGGCCAAGACCGAGGCCCTGGTCGGCAACAGGTCGGCCGTGGGCGAGCAGTACGTCGAGCTCCAGCCGTTCTCCGACGACAAGCCCTACCTCGAGGACGGCTCGGAGATCGAGCAGTCCGCGACCCGCATCCCGATCCAGCCGACCGAGTGGCTCGACAACACGCAGAAGCTGGTGAACTCGGTCCCCAAGCAGGACCTCAGCACCGTCGTGAGCGAGTTCGGAGCGGCGTTCAAGGACGGGGGCGACGACCTCGGCACCCTGATCGACTCGCAGGACTCCTTCATCCGTGCGGCCAGCGACAACCTCGACATCACCCGTCAGCTGCTGCGCGACAGCAACGTCGTGCTGAGCACCCAGCTCGACAAGGCCTCGGCGATCCGCAGCTTCGCTCGCGACCTCGCGGCGTTCTCCGACACCCTCGCCTCCTCGGACGGCGACCTGCGCAAGATCATCGCCAACGGCAGTGCCACGGCCAGCGAGCTGCGGTCGTTCCTCGAGGAGAACGACGTCGACCTCGGCAAGCTGATCAGCAACCTCGTCGTCACCGGGGAGGTCCAGGTCAAGAACCTCAAGGGGATCCAGCAGGTCCTCATCATCTATCCCTACGCCGTCGCCGGCGGTCTCGTCGTGGCGGACAACGGTGGCAGCGGTCCCTACAACGCCCACTTCGGGCTCGTCCTGACCCCGTCCCCCGTGTGCACCAAGGGCTACGAGAGCACCGACAAGCGGGAGCCGTCCGACGGGTCCAACCGGCCGATGAACGAGAAGGCGCGCTGCTCGGACCCCGACCCCAACATCACGCCTCGCGGTGCGAAGTACGCACCTCGCGTCGCGCCGTTCGGGGAGGCCGGACAGCCCGGGGTCGACGCTCCGGTGATCGGCAGCTACGACCGCGAGACCGGCACGTTCACCTACGGGGACTCCTCCACGAGGGTCGTCTACACCGGCGGCGCGGAGGCGCAGTACGGTGACCAGTCGTGGATGCAGCTGCTCTTGCAGCCGGTTCTCCCGTGACCCCGGGGACCAACCGGCAGACGCGACCCCGACTGGCGACCGCCCTCGCGGTCCTGCTCGCGCTCGCCCTGGTCGCGGGCGTGGCCGTCGGCCTCTGGATGCGGGGACGCTCCTCCGACATCGACGCCGGTGACACCGACCGCGCCGAGGTGGTCCAGGCCGCGCAGCGGTTCACCGTCACCTGGAACACCATCGACCCCGCGAAGGTCCAGGAGTACGTCGACGCCGTGGAGCCGCTGCTCTCGACGAAGTTCCGCAAGGAGTTCACCGACACCCAGCAGGACGTCATCGGTGGCATCACCCAGCTCGGGCTGTCCTCGACCGGCAAGGTCCTCAACGACGAGGACGGCATCCCGCTGATCGGCATCGCCGACCTCGACGCCGACTCGGCCAAGGTCATGGTGGTCTCCGACGCGCAGCGCGTCTCCGGCGGCCAGCCGGTGGTCCGCCACTGGCGGTGGGAGCTGACCATGGTCAAGGTCAAGGACCAGTGGCTCGTCGACGACCTGAAGGCGGTGTGAGGTGAGCACGCCGCAGCCGCCCCGTCGCCGCCGCATCGCCGGCGAGCGCCGCACACCCGTCACGCCCGGCGAGACCGCGGCGCAGCAGACCCCGGCCGAGCCGGATCTCGGGACCGCCGAGCCGACCGAGCCGACCGAGCCGGGCACGCCGACCGAGCCGGTCGAG
>CAZKZQ010000250.1:0-1141 GCA_964557235.1 uncultured Nocardioidaceae bacterium | reverse complement strand
GCCGACCGAGCCGGTCGAGGAGCCCCAGGCCCGCAAGCGGCCCAGGGCGAAGCAGACCCGTCCCGCCGTGGACGGGCCGGCCCGAGGGGGCTGGTGGGGCTCGCGCGCGAGCCTGGTGGCCCTCACCGTGGCCCTGGTGGTCGTCCTGGCCCTCATCGGCCTCGGCCTCGCCGGCCTGCTCGGCAACCGCGGGCTCGCCGACATCCGCGAGGCCGCCCGCACCGAGGACGCCGAGCAGACCGCGCCGTCGGTCGCGGAGCGTGCCGCCGAGGCGATCCTGGCCTACGACTACCGCACCCTCGACGCCGACCAGGACTCCGCGGAGCGGTTCATGACCCCCGCGTTCGTCGAGAAGTACTCCGCCAGCTTCACCAAGGCGGTCGCGCCGGCCGCCCGGACCTACAAGGCCAAGGTGACCTCCGAGGTCCTCGGGTCCTCCGTCGTGCGGGCCACGCCGGACCGGGTGCGGGTGCTGGTGTTCGTCGACCAGACCACGGTCGCGACGAACAAGAAGACCCCCCAGGTGGCCCTCAACCGGGTCGAGTTCGACCTGGTCCTGCGGGGCGGCAGCTGGCTGGTCGACGACATCACGTCGTACTGACCGGTCCACCGCGTCCGGTGGTTTTGGGGCGATTCGCTTGACTGCCGGGGCGGGGGACCTCATCCTTGCGGCAGGTCTTGAGCCGCTGATGGCTCCTCGCGACGGTCATATGGAGGTCCGCATCGCGCAGGGGTGACGAAGGCGAGCTCTCTGTGGTTGTGCCATGGGCACAGCGGTGCTATCGTCGCTCTTTGCGTCTGCCCACCCTCCTCTGCCAGAACACACTTGTGCCCTCAGCCAGGTGAGCGTCGGCGACGCCCCAACGATGAGTCCGAGCCTCTGGAAGGACGCCTCTTGGCCGCCTCGCGCCCCAGCAGCACGTCTAGCAACACCCCCCGCCGCATCTCCTTCGCCAAGATCTCCGAGCCCCTCGAGGTCCCCAAGCTTCTCGCCCTGCAGACCAACAGCTATGACTGGCTGGTCGGCAACGAGCGCTGGGACACCGAGGTTCAGTCGCGGGTCAACGCAGGGGAGGACGTCAGTCCCAAGTCCGGTCTGCAGGAGATCTTCGAGGAGATCTCGCCGATCGAGGACTTCTCC
>CAZKZQ010000249.1:0-5897 GCA_964557235.1 uncultured Nocardioidaceae bacterium | reverse complement strand
AGCGCGACCTGGTCGACCTTGACCACCACGCCGTCGATCTCGTGCTCGGTGACGTCGTGGCGGTGCTCGCCGTAGTGCTCGACGTAGGCCATGACGCCGGCGAGGTCCTTGACCACCTTGGTGCGGGTGCTGACCGGCAGGCCCCAGGCCTGGAGCGCGTCGTAGGCCTCGGACTGCCGCGTGGCCTCGAACCCCTCGCGGAAGCCGATGCCGTGGCAGACCATCGCGAGGTCGCGCGACGCGGTGACGCGGGGGTCCTTCTGGCGCAGCGAGCCCGCGGCGGAGTTGCGCGGGTTGGCGAAGGCGGCCTTGCCGGCGTCGCGCAGCGAGGCGTTGAGCTTCTCGAACGCCGCCACCGAGAGGAACACCTCGCCGCGGACCTCCACGCGCTTGGGCACGGGGAACTCGTCGGTGCCGGTGAGGCGGTGGGGGATGTTGGCGATCGTGCGGACGTTCTGGGTGACGTCCTCGCCGGTGCGCCCGTCGCCCCGCGTCAGGGCCCGGACCAGCCGGCCGTCGTCGTAGAGCAGGTTGATCGCGAGCCCGTCGATCTTGAGCTCGCAGAGGTACTCCGCGTCCTCGACGCCCTCGCGCCGCAGCCGCGCCTCCCAGGCCTCCATCTCCTCCAGCGAGAAGGCGTTGTCCAGGCTCATCATGCGCTCGAGGTGGTCGACCGCGGTGAAGTCGGTCGACACCGCGCCGCCCACGCGCTGGGTCGGCGAGTCGGGCGTGCGGAGCTCGGGGTGCGCCTCCTCGATCTCCTCCAGCCGCCGCATCCAGCCGTCGAACTCGGCGTCGGAGGCGGTCGGCTGGTCGAGGACGTAGTAGCGCCAGCGCGCGTCCTCCACCTGCTCGGCCAGGTCGCGGTGCTCAGCGCGGACCTCGGCGGGGACCCCGCTCTCGGGAAGGTTGTCGCCAGGCGTCGTGGAGGTGTCGGCCATGACCCCATCCTGTCCTGTCGCACCGACACTCACGGCCATCAGGTACACATGTGAGGTGACCACCGGGGAGCAGGACCACACCGCGACCTCCCTCCCCCTGCTGGTCGAGCGACCCGCCCGCCGTCACGTCGGACAGCCGCCGCGGGGCCTCGTGGTCGTCCTCCACGGAGGCGCCGAGGTCGACGACTCCACGGTCACCTGGAGCAGCAAGCCCTGGCTGCGCGCCCGGCTCCTGGCCGCCCAGGTCGGGCCGGCGCTGCACCGGTCCGGGCTCGACGTGTGGCTGATGCGCTACTGCCAGGTCGGCTGGAACGCCGCCACCGACGACCCGCCCTCGCCGGTCCGCGACGCCCGCTGGATGCTCGACGAGGTCCGTCAGCGCTACCCCCGTCCCGGGGGCGTCGTGCTGCTCGGTCACTCGATGGGCGGGCGCACCGCGCTCGCGGTGGCCGACGACCCGCTGGTCCGCGGCGTGGTCGGGCTCGCGCCCTGGTTCCCCGCGCACGAGCCGGTCGAGCCCATCGCGGGCAAGGACCTGGTCGCCCTGCACGGACGCGCCGACACCGTCACGACGTACTCCGACACCGAGGCGTTCCTGCAGCGCGCCGCCGGCGTCGCCGCCCACGTGGAGATGGTCGACATGGGCGACCGCGGGCACACGATGATCGACGGGCTGCACGCCTGGAACGCCACGGTGCGGCGCCAGGTGCTGGGCATGTTCCTGCGCTGAGGAGGCTCCGGGCGGTCTGCCGGTTCCGGCCACGCGCGCGCGCATCCTGAGTCACAATCGCCTCATGAGTCTCCCTCGCACCGGCATTCTCATGCTCGCAGGCGCTGCCCTCACCCTCCCGCTCCTGGTCTCGTCCGGGACGACGTACGCCGCCGCCGGCGACGTCTGGGCGGTCACCAAGGAGGCCAACGGCCCCTCGACGAAGCCGACCGTGCCCGACGGCGGAGGACGCGCGTTCTTCAGCACCACCGCGACGCTCGTGGGCGGTGACACCAACGGCTACGCCGACGCCTACTCGGTGCGCCGCGACGGGGTCGTGAAGAAGCTGTCCTCCAAGGCCGGCGGGGGCAACGCCAACGGCGCCACCACCGACGTCCAGGTCTCGGCGAACGGCGGCACCGTCGTCTTCGCGACGAGGGCCTGGAACCTGTGGAACTCCGACCACAACGAGAAGCAGGACGTCTACGCCTGCACCAACACGTGCTTCAGCGTCGGCTGGGTGGCTCGCGGCATGGAGCCCAACGGCGACTCGATGCGCCCCCGCATCTCGGCCGACGGCCGCTGGGTGGTCTTCGCCTCCGACGCGAGCAACTGGGTCCGGGGCGACACCAACGGCGTGCGCGACGTCTTCGTCGCCAACGTCCGCAACGGCGCGGTCACCCGCGTCTCGGTGAGCTCGTCCGGCGCGCAGCTCACGCGGCGCTCGGACTACCCGGCGATCTCCGCCGACGGCAAGCTCGTCACCTTCACGACCGCCGAGCCGCTCGCCCGGCAGGACACCAACCGCCGCCCCGACGTCTACCTCCGCGACCTGGGCACCAAGCGCACCTCGCTGGTCTCGCAGTCGGCCGAGGAGAAGCCCGGCAACGGCTCGTCGTCGTCCTCCTCGGTGGCGAAGCGGTGCTCCGGCGGCACGTGCTTCCCGACCGTCGTCTTCACCTCCGCGGCCACCAACCTGGTCGGCAACGACACCAACGGCGTGCGCGACGTGTTCGTGCGCGAGCGCGGCTCGACCGCCCGGGTCTCGGTCTCGAGCATGGGCGCGCAGGGCCTCGCCGGCGAGGCCTCGTGGGCACCGTCGATCTCGAGCGACGGGCGCTGGGTGGTCTTCGCCTCCGACGCCGACCTCACGGGTGTCGTCTCCGACCAGAGCCAGATCATCCTGCGCGACCGCAGCAACGGCTCGATGCGGCTGCTGTCCCAGGTCGGCGGGGTGCCGGGCAACGCCGACTCGGTCTCGCCCTCGATCAGCTCCAACGGGCAGTACGCCGCGTTCGTCTCCAAGGCGACCGACCTCGACGCCGTGGGCACCGACAACGGCACCTGGGACGTCTTCGTCGCCACCGTCTACTGAGCGGCTCGCCGGCTGCTCGCCGGCTGCTCGCGGGCCGGTCCGGACCGCGGCTTGGCAGGTCCGCCCCGGCGGGTCTACCCTCGATGAAACGAAACCGTTCCGTTTCATCCACGCCAGGGAGTCCGCATGTCCGGCACGACCACGCCCCCGACCGCGGGGACCCGTCCCCGCGTCGCCGGCGAGCGTGAGGGCGAGATCCTGGACGCGGCGTTCGCCGAGCTGCTCCAGGTGGGCTACGACCGGCTGACCTTCGACTCCGTCGCCAAGGCGGCCCGTGCCAGCAAGGCCACGCTCTACCGCCGCTGGGAGACCAAGTCGGCCCTCGTCGTCGACGCGGTCCTGCGGCACAAGGGCGCTGCCCATGCGGTCCTCCCCGACGAGGGCAGCCTGCGCGCCGACCTGCTCGCGCTCGTCGCCCCCAAGGCCGGCAAGGGCATGGGCCCCGGCCAGGCCGAGACGCGTCCCGTGGCCGCGGTGTTCACCGCACTGCTCACCGACCCGGAGTTCGCCCACGAGTTCCGCACCCGCTTCGTCGACGAGCGCCTGCGCATGGGCGAGGCCGTCGTCGACCGGGCCCGCGCCCGCGGCGAGATCACCACCGACGTCGACGGCGGCCTGCTCACCGCGAGCCTGGCCGGCATCGTCCTGCACCGCTCGTTCGTGCTCGGCCGTCCGGTCGACCGGGCGTGCCTGGAGGAGATCGTCGACACGATCATCCTTCCCGCGGCCGGCATCCCGGCCGCCCCTCGTACCACCCGATCCCCCCATCCCCCCACGCAGGAGACCCCGTGACCGACGTGACCGACACCGAGACCACGGCCCGGGTGCCGCGCGGCGCACACCGCCACACCGGCTGGGCGCTCGCCATCATCTGCACGGCCCAGCTGATGGTCGTGCTCGACGCGACCATCGCCAACATCGCGCTGCCCTACATCCAGAAGGACCTGGACTTCTCCGAGCACGCGCTGCCGTGGATCATCACGGCCTATGCGCTGACCTTCGGCGGCTTCCTGCTCCTCGGCGGCAAGATCGGCGACATGCTCGGGCGCCGCAAGGCGTTCGTCTTCGGCCTGACCGTCTTCGCGATCGCCTCGCTCATCGGCGGCTTCGCGCAGAACGAGGCGATGCTGCTCGGCTCGCGGGCCCTGCAGGGACTCGGCGCGGCCTTCGCCTCGCCCAACGCGCTCGCCCTGATCAACACCACGTTCGAGCCCGGTCCCAAGCGCAGCCGTGCGTTCGCGGTCTACGCGATGATGTCCGGCGTCGGCGCGGCCGTGGGCCTGCTGCTCGGCGGCTGGCTCACCGGCTCCAACCCGTCCATCGGCGGCGTCGACATCGACGGCTGGCGACTGACCTTCCTGATCAACGTGCCGATCGGCGCGGCCGCCGCGCTCGGCGCCCTCGCCGTCCTGGCCGAGAGCGACAAGCACCCCGGACGGCTCGACCTCCCCGGCACGGTCACCGCGACCACCGGCCTGCTGTCCCTGGTCTACGGCATCACCCGTGCCGGCGACCGGTCCTACGGCTGGGGCGACCAGTGGACCGTGACCGCGCTCGTCCTCGGCGGCCTGCTCCTCGCGGCCTTCGTGCTCATCGAGACCCGGGTCGCCGCCCCCATGCTGCCGGGACGCATCCTCGCCAACCGCGACCGCGCCGCGGCGTACACCGTGATGATGCTGGCGCCCGCCGCGATGTTCACGATGTTCTTCTTCCTCACCCTGGTCATCCAGAACGTGATGGGCGAGTCCCCGATGCGCACCGGCCTGATGTTCCTGCCGTTCAGCGTCGTGATGGTCGTCTGGGCCGTGGTCGTCTCGCGCCTGGTGCAGAAGGTCAACCCCGGCATCCTCGCCGGCATCGGCGGCCTCATCGCCGCGTGCGCGGTGTTCGGCATGTCGCGCATGCCGTACGACGACACGCTCGCCGGCGGGGTCGGCGTCGACATCTCCTACGCCAAGAACATCCTGCCGTTCATCATGCTGATGCCCGTGGGCATGGGCCTGATGTTCATCGCCAACACGATGAGCGTCCTGCACCGGGTCAGCCCGGCCGACGGCGGCATCGCCTCCGGTGTGCTCAACACGATGCAGCAGGTCGGCGGTGCGCTCGGGCTCGCGACCCTGGCGACGATCGCGTTCAACGCCCGCGACGACAAGGTCACCGAGCTCGCCCGCAACATCACGGCCTCGGGCCAGGCCCCCGACGAGCGGACCCTCGGCATGGTCGGGTTCATGCACGGCGCGACCACCGGCTTCCTGTGGTGCTCGGTCATGCTCGCCCTGGCCGGTCTGGTCTCGTTCGCCTTCAACCGGATCCGTCACCAGGACCTCGGCACCGGCGACGCCGCCCCCGGGGCTGCTCCCGCCGCACACTGACCCAGCAAGCCGGGTCCGCCGGCATGCGGTGCGGCACCTGCGGGAAGCATGCGGTTGTGCTCGCGCTCGGTGTCGACTGCAGTCGGACCTCACCCGACCGCGTGAGCGACGTCTGCGAGCGGAACGCCGAAGCCGGACTCGGAGTCTTCGTCGTGGTGCTCGCCGTCGGCCTGGTCGTCGGGTTCCTCTTCTATCTCCGCATCCGCCGGAAGTACGACCTCGGCACACGCACGGAGGCCGAGTACGAGGCGGCACGCGAGAAGCTGAGGGACGACTACCGCGAGAAGCTCGAGTCCGGTGATCCGTCGGCACGCGAGGTGTCCCGAGACTGGTACGACAACACCGCGACTCCGTGGCGGGTCGACGTGGGGTTCTCGCTCGGCATCGCGATCCTCTTCGGCTCGCTCGCCGTCCTGATCCCGTTCTTCGTGCTGATCAAGTCCGTCACGGACTGATCGACGAAGCGCTCACGGTCCGCTTCGGTCGCTCCAGTGGGT
>CAZKZQ010000248.1:0-5916 GCA_964557235.1 uncultured Nocardioidaceae bacterium | reverse complement strand
CTCAGTCCGGGTCGAAGCCGACCAGGAGCAGCGCGAGGTCGTCGTCGAGCGCGTGGCTGGTCTCGCGCTGGAGCCCGGCGAGCAGGCCGTCCAGCGCGGCGTCGAAGGGCGCGCGGGCCGCGTCGGCGATCAGGGGCTCGGGGTCCACGAAGCCGCCGCCGGGGGCGCGCGCCTCGATCAGCCCGTCGGTGAACATCAGCAGCCGGTCACCGGGGCGCAGGGTGCCGCGGGTGATGACGGGGTCCACGCCGAGCCCGAGCGGGGGAGCGGAGTCCAGCTCGAGCGGGACCAGGCCCCCGTCGGGGGTGAGCAGCATCGGGGCGGGATGCCCGCACGAGACGACCTGGAACGTGCCGTCGTGGTCGATGTCGACGAAGACCCCGGTCACGAAGTCCTCGGGGTCGGGCAGGTAGGGCTGCAGCCGCCGGTCGACCTCACGCGCGACCTGGGCGAGGTCGGTGCTGTCGACGGCCGCGGCCCGGAACTCGCCGATGACCACGGTGGCCGTGCGGACCGCCGCGAGGCCCTTGCCGCGCACGTCGCCCACGAGCAGCCGGACCGACGTCGGGGTCGGCACCACCTCGTAGAGGTCGCCGCCGATCTGGGCCTCGACGGCCGCCGACAGGTAGCGCGCCGACAGCGTCAGCGGTCCCATCCGCGGCGACGGCGGGGCGAGGATGGCGCGCTGGGCGACCTCGGCCACCTGGAGCACGCCGGCCAACCGCTCGGACTGCTGCTCGAACGACGAGGCGTTCTCCAGCGCGATCCCGGCGCGCTCGGCGATCGCCTCGAGGAAGCCGACGTCCTCCTCGGTGTAGCGGCGGCCGGACTCGGCATGGATGAGGCTGAGCACGCCGATGACGCCCTCACGCCCGGGCAGCGGCACGACGATCGCGCTGGTGAAGCCGAGCCGGCGCAGGAGCGTGAGGTGCTCCTCGCTCTGCGCTGCGGCCTCGAGCAGGTCCGCCGGGATGAAGGGGTAGAACTCGCTCTGCCCGGTGCGCACGACCTTGGCCGCACCGGTCGGCGCGTCCATGCGCGTGGGGAAGGCGCCGGTCATGGAGTAGGCCCACTCGGTGGTCTCCGGGTCGCGGTGCTGGATCAGCGCGGTCTCCAGCGTGCCGTCCCGGAGGAGCTGGACCGAGCACCAGTCGGCGAACCGCGGCACGAGCAGGCGGCCCACCTCGGCGTACGCCGTCTCGAGGTCGAGGCTGCGCGCGAGGGTCATCGACGCCTCGGCCAGGATCGACGTGCGCTGTGCGGCGGAGTCGGCGTCCTGCAGCTCGAGCGCACGACGCACCGCGCTGGTCAGTGCTCCCGCGAGCGAGTGCAGGAAGCCGTCCTCGCCGGAGCCGAAGAGGTCGGGCGGGAACGTCAGCGCGAGCAGGCCGTACGTCGTCCCCTGCCGGTGCAGCGGCATCAGGTGCATGCTGCGGTCGCTCGGGTAGTAGCCGGCGAGCTGCGGCACGGCGGCCTCGATCTCGGCCAGCGAGCGGTAGTGCAGGTCGACGCCCTCGCGCACCGCCCGAGCGCCGGGGAGCGGGCTGTCGACCGGGAGCTCCTGGTACTGGTCGGCCGCACCGCTGGTGCGTCCCTGCCAGGTCACCGAGCGCAGCACGTCGTCGGCGTCGAGGGACATCACCATCGCCGAGGTGGCGCCGAGGGCGGTCATCGCGTGACCGACGAAGCCGTCGGCCACGTCCTTGACCGTCCGGGCGCCGGTGAGCTCCACGGCGAGCGCGTCGAGCACCCGCTGGGCGAGCAGCGTCCTGCGCTCCAGCTGCTCGCGGCGACGGGCGTTGAGGTCGGCCGCCGCGACGGCGAGGATGCACAGCAGCACGCAGCTGGCGAAGCGGACCCCCCAGTCCAGGCGGCCGAGGTTGTCGTTCCACACCCCCGACGCAGCGGCCGCGACGACGGCCAGCGTCGCGATCACGGCCGTGGGACGCGGTCCGCACGAGATGGCCGCGAGCACCGCGGCGGCGGCGTACACGCCGTTGATCTGGTTGCCCAGCCCGACGTCGACCGAGACGAGCAGGGCCAGCAGGACGACAGCGATCACCCACCAGTGGCGCTCGAGGCGCGCGCGGGTCCCGATGTCCATGCCTCGTCTCCTGACGTCGGACCGACCCTAGAGGAGAGAGGGCCCGGCGCGTGGCGATCGGGGCGGGAGCGGGACCGACGTCCTGCGGGGTCTGGACGTATATACCCTAGGGGGGTAGGGTGTCAGCATGATCGCTCACCAGCACAGCTACATCGCCAACGACACCAAGGGCGACTACCTCAAGCGACTGCGCCGCATCGAGGGCCAGGCCCGCGGCCTGCAGCGCATGGTCGAGGAGGAGCAGTACTGCATCGACATCCTCACCCAGGTCTCCGCGATGACGAAGGCGCTGCAGTCGGTGGCCCTCGGGCTGCTCGACGAGCACCTCGCGCACTGCGTGGTCGACGCCGTCCGTGAGGGCGGCCCCGAGGCCGAGCTCAAGCTCAAGGAAGCCTCCGACGCCATCGCCCGCCTCGTGCGGTCCTGACAGCTCCCCAACCCCGGAAGGACACCCACCATGAGCAACGAGACCTACACCTTCGAGGGCACCGTCACCGGCATGACCTGCGGCCACTGCGTCGCCTCGGTCACCGAGGAGGTCACCGAGCTCCCGGGCGTCGAGGACGTCCGCGTGGTGCTCGAGACCGGGTCCCTGACCATCACGAGTGCTGAGCCGCTCGACGACGCCGCCGTGCGCGCCGCCGTCGAGGAGGCCGGCTACCAGCTCACATGAGCACGCCTGTCCGCGTCGCGGGCTTCGTGCTCGGTCTGGGCGCGCTGTTCCTCCTCGCGCTCGGCGCCGGGTCCGCCTTCGGCCCCGACTCCGCGCCGGCCGTCGCTGCCGGTCACGGGAGCGAGTCCGGTCACGGGGGCGGCTCGGGCCACGGGGACCAGGCCGCCGCGGAGACCCCCGAGCTGCCCGGCGGGCTGCAGGTGTCCCAGGACGGCTACACCCTCGCGCTCGCGCGGACCGTCCGCCCGGCCGGCCGCGACGTGCCCCTGCGCTTCACCGTCACCGGACCGGACGGCGCGCCCGTCACGTCGTACGACGTCGCGCACGAGAAGCGCCTGCACCTGATCGTGGTGCGCCGCGACCTGAGCGGGTTCCAGCACGTGCACCCGACGCTCGCCGCCGACGGCACCTGGTCGACCGCTGTCGACCTGCGGCCCGGCACCTGGCGGGTGTTCGCCGACTTCACCCCGTCCGGGGGCGAGGGGCTGGTGCTCGGCGCCGACCTCACGGTCCCCGGTGACGCGACCGCGCCGCAGCGGCAGGACACCGAGGTCCGCACCGCCATGGTCGACGACTACGTCGTCCGCGTCGGCGGGGACCTGACCGGCGGGGCCGAGGCGATGCTGACGCTGAGCGTCGAGCGCGACGGCGAGCCGGTCACGGACCTCGAGCCCTACCTCGGCGCCTACGGCCACCTGGTCGCGCTGCGCGCCGGTGACCTCGCCTACCTCCACGTCCACCCCGACGGCGAGCCCGGCGACGGGAGGACGCAGCCCGGTCCCGACGTGGTGTTCCACGCCGAGGTGCCCAGCGACGGCGTCTACCACCTGTTCCTGGACTTCAAGCACCGCGGCGTCGTGCGCACCGCCGCCTTCACCCTGGAGGCCGGCCGATGAGCGCGCCCCCCGAGGTCACCACGCAGGCACCGGCGGCTGTCGAGCTCGACATCACCGGCATGACCTGCGCGTCGTGCGCCAACCGCATCGAGCGCAAGCTCAACAAGCTCGACGGCGTCACGGCCACGGTCAACTACGCCACCGAGAAGGCCAAGGTCACCTATCCCTCCGGGTTCGCCCCCGAGGAGCTGGTCGCGGTCGTGGAGCAGGCCGGTTATGGCGCGACCCTGCCGCGGACGGAGCAGTCCGGAGAACCCTCCGCCGAGGAGGTCGACCCGACCCGCGTGCTCCGGCAGCGGCTGGTGATCTCGACGGTGCTCAGCGTCCCGGTCGTCCTCATGGCGATGGTGCCCGCGCTGCAGTTCGACTTCTGGCAGTGGCTCTCGCTCACCCTCGCCGCGCCGGTCGTGGTGTGGGGGGCGTGGCCCTTCCACCGCGCCGCGTGGGTCAACCTGCGCCACGGCACGTCGACGATGGACACGCTGATCTCGCTCGGCACGATCGCCGCGCTCGGGTGGTCGGTCTATGCGCTGTTCTGGGGCACGGCCGGCGAGACCGGCATGACGCATCCCTTCGAGCTCACCGTCGAGCGCACCGACGGCGCGGGCAACATCTATCTCGAGGCAGCGGCCGGGGTCACGACGTTCATCCTCGCCGGGCGCTACCTCGAGGCCAGGTCCAAGCGACGGGCCGGCGCCGCCCTGCGGGCGCTGCTCGAGCTCGGCGCCAAGGACGTCGCCGTCCTCCGCGACGGGGTCGAGGTGCGGGTGCCCGTCGACGAGCTCGCCGTGGGCACGCTGTTCGTCGTGCGCCCCGGGGAGAAGGTCGCCACCGACGGCGTCGTGGAGGAGGGCACCTCCGCGGTCGACGCCTCGATGCTCACCGGGGAGTCCGTGCCGGTCGAGGTCCGGCCCGGGGACGCCGTGGTCGGTGCGACCGTCAACGCCGGCGGGCGTCTCGTCGTGCGTGCCACCCGCGTGGGCGGCGACACCCAGCTCGCGCAGATGGCCCGTCTCGTCGAGGACGCGCAGAACGGCAAGGCCGAGGTGCAGCGCCTGGCGGACCGCGTGTCCGGGTTCTTCGTGCCCGTGGTGATCGCGATCGCCGTTGCCACGTTGGGCTTCTGGCTCGGCAGCGGGGCCGGCGCCGCTGCGGCGTTCACCGCCGCGGTCGCCGTCCTGATCATCGCCTGCCCGTGCGCGCTCGGCCTGGCCACGCCCACCGCCCTCATGGTCGGCACGGGTCGCGGCGCCCAGCTCGGCATCCTGATCAAGGGTCCCGAGGTGCTGGAGTCCACGCGTCGCGTCGACACGGTCGTGCTCGACAAGACCGGCACGGTGACGACCGGGCAGATGACGCTGCTCGACGTGGTCGCGGCTGCGGGTGAGAGCGCGGACGAGGTCCTGCGCATCGCCGGCGCGGTCGAGGACGCCTCGGAGCACCCCGTCGCCCGAGCGGTCGCCGACGGCGCCCGTGGGCGCGGGCTCACGCTGCCCGGCGTGGAGGGCTTCGCCAACGTCGAGGGGCTCGGCGTGCAGGGAGTGGTCGACGGCCACGCCGTCGTCGTGGGTCGACCGCAGCTGCTGGCCGACTGGTCGCAGACCCTGCCGGCGTCCCTCCAGGAGGCGATGGCCGACGCCCAGGCGTCCGGACGTACGGCGGTCGCGGTCGGCTGGGACGGTGCCGCTCGCGGTGTCGTCGTGGTCGCCGACGCGGTGAAGCCCACGTCCGCCGAGGCGGTCGCACGCCTGCGAGGGCTCGGGCTCCGGCCCGTCCTGCTGACCGGCGACAACGCCACCGTCGCCCGGACCATCGCCGCCGAGGTCGGCATCGACGCCGACGACGTGGTGGCCGAGGTGCTGCCCGCGGGCAAGGTCGACGTGGTCAAGCGGCTGCAGTCCGAGGGGCGGGTCGTCGCGATGGTGGGGGACGGCGTCAACGACGCGGCCGCCCTCGCGCAGGCCGACCTCGGGCTCGCGATGGGCACGGGCACCGACGTCGCGATCGAGGCCAGCGACCTCACGCTGGTGCGCGGCGACCTGCTCGTCGCCGCGGACGCGATCCGTCTGGCGCGACGCACGCTGCGGACGATCCAGGGCAACCTGTTCTGGGCGTTCGGCTACAACGTGGCCGCGATCCCGCTGGCCGCGGCCGGCCTGCTCAACCCGATGCTCGCGGGCGCGGCGATGGCGTTCTCGTCGGTCTTCGTGGTGACGAACAGCCTGCGGCTGAGGGGCTTCAAG
>CAZKZQ010000247.1:0-5929 GCA_964557235.1 uncultured Nocardioidaceae bacterium | reverse complement strand
TCTAGCCGAAGAAGACCTCGGCCTCGGCGTACTCCTCCGGCGAGACCGTCTTGAGCTCGCCGGTGCCCTCGATCAGCGGCACGCGCACGATGTCCTTGCCGCGGAGCGCAACCATCGTGCCGAAGTCCTTCTCGGCCACGGCGGTGATGGCGTGCAGGCCGAAGCGGGTGGCCAGCCAGCGGTCGAACGCCGTCGGGGTGCCGCCGCGCTGCACGTGACCCAGGACGACCGCGCGGGCCTCCTTGCCCGTGCGCTGCTCGATCTCGCTGGCCAGACGGTCGCCGATGCCACCGAGGCGGACGTGCCCGAAGGCGTCCTTCTCCCCGCTGACCAGGGTCATGTGGCCGCCCTCGACGGGGACGGCGCCCTCGGAGACGACCACGATCGGTGCGTACTCCTTCTTGAACCGCTCCTCGACGTAGGCGCAGACCTTGTCGATGTCGAACGGCCTCTCCGGGATCAGCACGATGTTGGCGCCGCCGGCCATGCCGGAGTGCAGCGCGATCCAGCCGGCGTGGCGGCCCATCACCTCGACGACGAGGACGCGGTGGTGCGACTCGGCGGTGGTGTGGAGGCGGTCGATCGCCTCCATGGCGATGTTGACCGCGGTGTCGAAGCCGAAGGTGAAGTCGGTGCCCGACAGGTCGTTGTCGATCGTCTTGGGCACGCCGACGACGTTGACGCCGAGGTCGGAGAGCTTGGTGGCGACGCCGAGGGTGTCCTCACCGCCGATCGCCACGAGCGCGTCGACGTCGTTGGCCGCGAGGTTCTCCTTGATCCGCTCGACCCCGCCCTCGACCTTGAACGGGTTGGTGCGCGAGGAGCCGAGCACGGTGCCGCCGCGGGGAAGGACACCGCGGACCTCCGAGACCCCGAGCTCGCAGGTGACGTTCTCCAGCGGTCCGCGCCAGCCGTCACGGAAGCCGACGAAGTCGAAGCCGTAGACCTCGACCCCCTTGCGCACGACCGCGCGGATGACGGCGTTCAGTCCGGGGCAGTCCCCGCCTCCGGTGAGTACTCCAACTCGCATGGGCCCCACCGTAGACCCGTGCGCTTGGAACGTTCCACCCCAACCCGGCGGTAACCGTTCACTAGGGTCGGCCCATGAGCGTTCTCGCCATCGACGCCGGGACCACGGGCGTGACCGCCCTGGTGGTCACTCCCGAGGGCACCATCGCGGCCCGCGGCTACCAGGAGTTCTCCCAGCACTTCCCCCGCCCGGGGTGGGTCGAGCACGCTCCGGAGGAGATCTGGCAGGCCACGATCGAGGCCACGCGCTCCGCGCTGTCGGCGTACGACGGCCAGGGCGGTCCGGCGCTGCGTGCGGTCGGCATCACCAACCAGCGGGAGACGGTCGTCCTCTGGGACCGCGAGACGCTGAACGCTCCGCGCCGCGCGATCGTGTGGCAGGACCGCCGCACGGCCGACATCTGCACGCGCATGAAGGACGAGGGCCACGAGCACCGTGTGGCCGAGCTGACCGGGCTGCGGCTGGACCCCTACTTCTCCGGCACCAAGCTGCGGTGGCTGGCCGAGAACGAGAAGCACACGTGGGGCATGGTCGAGGACGGTCGCTACGCGATCGGCACGGTCGACTCCTACCTCATCGCGCGGATGACGCGCGGCACCTGGCACATCACCGACGTCTCCAACGCCTCGCGCACGCTGCTCTTCGACCTCGAGAAGGGCGCCTGGTCCGACGAGCTCACCGACCTGTTCGGGGTGCCCCGTGAGGCGCTGCCCGAGGTGGTGCCGTCGTGGGGCGAGCTGGCCACCACCGACCCCAAGGTGTTCTGCGGGCTGCAGCTGCCGATCGCCGGCATCGCGGGCGACCAGCAGTCGGCGCTGTTCGGCCAGACCTGCTTCGCGGTCGGTGACACCAAGTGCACCTACGGCACGGGCTCGTTCATCCTCACCAACACCGGCACCGAAGTCGTGCGCTCCGACGCCGGCCTGCTGTCGACGGCCGCGTGGAAGTCGCCCGACGGCGAGCTCACCTATGCCCTCGAGGGGGCGATCTTCGTCACCGGTGCGGCCGTGCAGTGGCTGCGCGACGGGCTGCAGATCGTGGGATCGGCGGCCGAGACGCAGGCGATCGCGGGCACGGTCGACTCGACGGAGGGCGTCGTCTTCGTGCCGGCGCTGACCGGGCTCGGGGCGCCCGACTGGGACCCGCGCGCCCGCGGCCTGATCATCGGACTCACCCGCGGCACGACCCGCGCCCACATCGTGAGGGCGACGCTGGAGGCGATCGCCTTCGAGGTGCGCGACGTGATCGAGACGATGCCCGTTGACGCTCCCCTGACCTGCCTGACCGTGGACGGCGGCGCCGCGGCCAACGACCTGCTGTGCCAGCTGCAGGCCGACCAGCTCGGGGTCCGGGTGGAGCGGCCCAAGATCGTGGAGACGACAGCGCTGGGTGCGGCGTTCCTGGCCGGCCTCGGCACCGGTGTCTGGTCCTCGACCGACGACCTGCGCGAGACCTGGCAGCTCGACCGCGCCTTCGAGCCCGGCGGTGACCGCAAGGCCTCGGACGCAGCCCACCGCCAGTGGCGCGAGGCGGTCGAGCGGGCCAAGGGCTGGGCCTGAGTCAAGGGGCCACCCGTGCGCTGGCCCACCAGTGACACTTCGCACAGGACCTAGGTCTCGCTCCGGGGGACCGTCCGGGCGAAGCCTGAGGGACGTCTCGTCAGAACCCGGTCGCCAGGCGACGGATTTCAAGGCGCACGCCTTTCTCGGCGTTCCGCACGACTCCTACGTTGGGGTGCGGCCCCAGCCGGGGTCGGGACGGCGGGGGCTGACGTGAGGGGGCCGCTGTGGGAGGCCGACCGGCAAGTACCGGTGCTCGATCGAGCGACACACACGTCCGACGGCGCGACGAGGACGGTGCTGCGGCGGTCGAGTTCGCCCTGGTCGTGCCCTTCTTGCTGCTCATCCTCTTCGGCATCGTCTCCTACGCCATCGTGTTCGCGCAGATGCTCAGCCTGTCCAACTCGGCTCGACAGGCCGCCCGGTCGGCGGTCATCGAAGGCACCACCTGCTCGCAGGTACTCACGCTGGCCACGGACTCGGCGGACACGATCGGGATGGACGGCACCGACGCGGCCGTGACGGTCAGGCGCGGCACCAGCGATGCCTCTGCCAGCGCCTACGACTGCGGCAACAACGAGACGACCCAGTTGTGCAAGAGCCAGCCGCCGGGCACCAACCTCTACGTCACGATGACCTTCTCCACGACCAAGATCGTGCCGCTGGTGCCGATCCCCGGCCAGGTCAGCGGCCGAGGTGTCTTCCGCTGCGAGTTCTCGTGAAGCGGCGCACCGACGAACGCGGTGCAGTCGCGGTGATGTCCGCCGTCCTCGCCGTCGTCCTGCTTGTCCTCGCCGCGTTCGTCGTCGACATCGGCCGGTCGTACGTCGAGAAGAGAGAGCTCCAGACCGGCGCGGACGCAGCATCGCTGGTGGCAGCGCAGTACTACATGACGAACATGACGGGGACGTGCACCGAGGCCAAACGTCTCCAGTTCCTGGCGGGGGCCGAGGCCGAGGCCGACGCCTTCATGACGGAGAACATCGGGAACGCCAAGGTCAGCGGGGTCAACCTGACGGTCACCTGCGGCGCAGGCGGCAAAGGAGTCACAGCGCTCTACTCAGCGGACGGTGACACCGCCCAGACCTTCGGGACGCTGGCCACCGGCGGCACGACGATCACCACCAACGGCCGGTCAGCTGCGACCTACACCCTGGGAACGGATCCTGGGATCTGCGCCCTGTGCTTCCTCGGGTCGCTCGACATAGCCAATGCCGACTACAGCGTGATCGGGGGCGGAGGGATTGCCGTCCAGGGCACGGCCAAGACAGGCGCGACGGGACACTTCCGTGCGTGCGAGTCGACGACGACGTGCAACTCGCCTTCTACCATCGTGGTGAACGGCGTCGCCACAGGCAACTACACCCCCGCGGCCACTAAAGGCACTGCCACCGACCCCCTCGCAGGCATGACGATGCCCTTCGTCAGACCCACAGGTGCAGCAAAATCGGACCCGTGCGGCACGGGAGCGACCCACGGCCCCGGCGTCTACGGTGCGCTCGACCTCCCGAACTCGACGTGCACCCTGCAACCAGGCGCCTACTACGTGACCGGCCTGTGGGCAGGCAAGAACAACACCAAGCTGGTCGGCACTGGGGTGACGCTCTACTTCACCTATCCCAACGGCGAGCTCGACCTGAAGAACGGGACCGCAGAGCTAACCGCTCCGACCACAGCTCCATACGCCGGGTGGCCGGCCGGCATGTCGATCGTCTACGACCGCAACAACAGCAAGCCGCTCTCGCTGCAGGGGAACGGCTCGACGAACATCACGTTCGGCGGCGCCGTCTACGCCGTGGCAAGCACCATCAACTTCAACGGCAACTCCTGCTTCAAGATCGACAATGGTCCCGTCGTCGCCAATAGCGGCACCGGCAACGGAACAAAGGGATGCGTGACCGTCAACGGGACGAACGCGGGCTCAGCGGGGGCACCGCCCACGCGCCTGCGCCTGACTCAATAGAGATCGCGGTCCCAGCTCAGTCGCCGAGCTCGGCCAGCGCCTCCCGCTGCTCCTCGAGCTGCTCCTCGGCGAGCTCGACCAGCTCCTGGGTCTCCTCGACCTCGCCCTCGAGCTCCTCGACCCGCGTCGCGGACGCCTCCGCCTCGGTCTCCAGCTCGGCCACCTGTCGCCGGAGCTCGTCGAGCCGCGACTCCAGGTGGAGCTGCTCGGCCTGCGCCGTCCGGTGCTCCTCCTGCGCCTCCTCGTGGCTCTTGACCGCCTGGGCGAGGACCGCCTCGGCCTGCTTGACCCGGCGCTCCGCCTTCTTGCGCTCAGCGGGATCGACCTGCTTGGTGCGGATGTCGGTGACCGACGCGCGCGTGTCCGTGACCGGAGCCGGGCTCGGCGAGGTGACGATGCCCAGCGACCCGACGCCGGTGGAGCTCAGGGGCTGCGCGAGGCACCCGGCCAGGACGGCGTCCGCCGCGTCCGGGTCGGACAGGGCTGCCTGGAGGGTGGCGGACACCTGGTCGACGGCCGCGTCCGCGAGGCGCACGCCGTTGTCTGCGGCCAGCTGGCGCGTGGTCGTGACGACGGCCGCGACGACCTGCCGACGCTGCTTGGACAGCTCGCGCAGCGCGTCGCCCGAGGCGCTGGCCTGGGCGTCGCGGAGCGAGTCGCCGATCTCGAGCACCTGGCGGACCAGGTCCTCCCGCTCGCGGACGAGCAGGTTGACCGCCCACGCCGCGACGGTCGGCTTGCGGAGCGCCTTCACCGCCTTGGCGAGCGCCTTGTCGTCGCGCAGCTCCTTGACCCGCGCGTCGCGGGCCGCGGTGAACTCCTCCACGGGCAGGCCGTAGAGGTGGGCCGCCTCCGTCTCGAGGTCGCTCATCAGAGCTCGTCGTCGAGGCCCTGCTCGATCGCGTAGCGGACGAGCTGGACGCGGTTGTGCAGCTGCAGCTTGCGCAGCGTGTTCTGCACGTGGTTCTGGACGGTCCGGTGCGAGAGCACGAGCCGGTCGGCGATCTGCTTGTAGGACAGGCCCTTGGCCACCAGCCGCAGCACCTCGGTCTCCCGGTCGGTCAGGCGCGGCAGATCGCTGTCGTCCTTGGCCGACCCGCCCTCGGCGAGGCGGCGGTACTCCCCCAGCACCAGGCCGGCCAGCCCTGGCGTGAACACGCTGCCGCCCGCGGCCACCCGGCGTACGGCGTCGATCAGCTCGGCCTTGGACGCGGACTTGACGAGGTATCCGGTCGCCCCAGCCTTGACCGCCTCGAGCACGTCGGCCTGCTCACCGGAGGCCGAGAGCACGAGGATCCGCACGGTCGGGTCCTCGGCGACCAGCGTCGCGGTGACGTCGACGCCGGTGGGCTCGGGGATGTTGAGGTCGAGCACGAC
>CAZKZQ010000246.1:0-5984 GCA_964557235.1 uncultured Nocardioidaceae bacterium | reverse complement strand
TCTTGGTCTTGCCGGTGCCGGTCGCGCCGGCGACGAGGCCGTGGCGGTTGAGCATGCCCAGCGGGATCCGCACGGGTACGGCGGCCAGGTGGTCGGCGTCGAGCATCAGCCCACCGAGCTCGAGAGCCGGGCCCTCGAACGTGTAGCCGGCGCGGACGGTCTCCTCGAGGGAGCCTGCGGGCCCCGCAGCACTGTCAGCCATGCGCCGAACGTAACCGCTCGGAGGTGGTGGTCACATCCCCCACTATCCTTCCGTGTGTGATCTTCAAGCGCGTGGGCTCCACGCGGCCCTACCCCGAGCACACGCTCGAGCCTCGTGACTGGGCCGCGATCTCGCCCGTGCAGGTGCGGCTGGAGGACCTGGTGACCACCAAGGCGACCCTCCAGCTCGAGACGCTCCTCGGCGAGGACTCCACCTTCTACGGCGACCTGTTCGCCCACGTCGTGCAGTGGCAGGGCGAGCTCTACCTCGAGGACGGCCTGCACCGGGCGCTGCGCGCGGCCCTGCAGAAGCGGTCGGTCCTGCACGCCCGCGTCCTCGACCTCGACGCCCGCACCGGGACGCGGTCGTGAGGCGCACCGGCCTGGCGGGCATCACGTTCGTCGTCCTCTTCGCCATCCTCGCGCTCGGCGCGATCTTCGGCTGGCGGGCGATCAGCTCGCCGGTCCCGGGCATCGCCGACGACACCCCCAGCGCCGGCCCGTCCTGCCGCGAGGGCGTCAGCGCCGGCGACGTCGTACGCACGGGGGACGTGACGGTCAGCGTGTTCAACGCCGGCAACCGCTCGGGCCTGGCCGACCAGACCCTCGGCGAGCTCACGGCGCGCGGCTTCCTCTCCGGCGAGGTCGGCAACGCCCCCGGCGAGGTCGGTGACGTGAAGTTCGTGCGGGTGCTCGCGCCGAGCCGGGTCGACCCCGCCGCGCAGCTGGTGGCCAAGCAGTTCGGCCCCAAGACCCTCGTGCAGCCGACCACCGAGGACCTCGGCCCCGGCGTCGACGTGGTCGTCGGCGACAAGTTCGTCGGCCTGGTCAAGGCGCCCCGCAAGATCAAGGCGCAGACCGCCGGCTCCGGCTGCTGACCTCCCGGCCCGGGGACCTGCTCAGTCGAGCCAGGTCGCGAGCCGGCCGCGCAGCGAGACCGCCCGCAGGCGCTCCTCGGTGGCTGTCCGCACGCGGCGCGGGGTGACCACGAGCAGCTCGTCACCGCGACGCAGGACCGTGCGTCCGCTGGGCACCTTGGTCTCCCCCTCGCGCACGATCAGGGTCACCGAGGCGCCCTTGGGCAGCCGCAGCTCGTCCACCTCGACGCCGTGCAGGGCGGAGCGGCGGGTGATGCGGATCTGCAGGAGGTCGACCGCGACCCGGTCGAGCGGCGCCGCCTCGATGTCGAGGTCGCGCAGCTGGCTGGGGTCGAGCAGGCCGAGCGCCCGCGCGAGCAGGGGCAGCGTCGGCGCCGTGACGAGCGTGTCGAGCACGACGAGGACGAAGACGACGTTGAACAGGTCGCGGGCGCCGGGCACGCCCTCGGCGAGGGGGATGGTCGCGAGGACGACCGGGACCGCCCCCCGCAGCCCGGCCCACGACAGGAAGACCGCGTCCGGCCACGCCATGCGCTGCCAGACCACGCTCGCCAGCACCGAGAGCGGCCGCGCGACCGCGGCGAGCAGGCCACCGGCCAGCACGGCCTGCCAGGCACCCGTCCACGTCAGCTGGTCCGGGGAGAGCAGCAGGCCGAGCATGACGAAGAGCCCGATCTGCGAGAGCCATCCCATCCCCTCGATGAACGACTTGGTGGCCGTGCGGTGCGGCATCTCGGCGTTGCCCAGGACCAGCGCGGCGGCGTACACCGCGGCGAAGCCGGAGGCGTGCAGGAGGACGACCGCGACGCCGTAGGACAGGACGGCGATGGACAGCACCGTGAGGGGGTAGAGGCCCGAGGCGGGCAGCGCCGCGCGCCGCATGGCCCACGCTCCTGCGAAGCCGAGGGCGATGCCGACGAGCACGCCGGCGGCGAGCTCGTAGACGATCAGCGCACCGATGTAGGCCGGGCTCTTGTCGAACAGCGCACCCTCGCTGGCGAGGACCACCAGCAGCACGGTCGGGGCGTCGTTGAGTCCCGACTCGGCCTCGAGCGGCCCGATCAGGCGTCGGGGCAGCGGCACGCGTCGGAGCACCGAGAACACCGCCGCCGCGTCGGTCGGCGCGGTCACCGCGCCCAGGAGCACGGCGAGCTGCCAGGAGAGCCCCAGCCAGTAGTGCGCCATCAGCGTCATCGCCAGCACGCCGACGCCGACGCCGACGGTCGCCAGGAGGGCGCCGGTGCGCATCGCGGGCCTGATGTCGCGCCACGAGGTGGTCACGCCGCCCTCGGTGAGGATCACGATGAGCGCGGCGAAGCCGAGCGCGTGCGCGACCCCGGCGTCGTCGAACTGGATGCCCAGTCCGCTGCTGCCCAGCAGCACACCGAGCAGGAGGTAGATCAGGAGGCTGGGGAGTCCGATCCGCACCGACAGCCGGACAGCGAGGACCGCGACGAGGATGACCGCCGAGCCGACGAGCAGCACCCGATCCAGCTGGTCGACGTCGAAGGTCACGTCACCTCGGATCTCGCACGGGGACGTGCGCTCGGGCTGGCGGGATGCCTGGAGTCTAGTGGGGACCGTGGGCCCGCTTAGGGTGGGCGCGTGCCGCTGGACCCCTCCCCCGCCCTGAGCTCCCGACTGCAGGTCGCCCAGCGGGCCGACGTCCCTCCCTTCCACGTGATGGACCTGCTCGCTCGCGCCTCGGAGCGGCAGCGCAGCCACGGCGACCTGGTCAACTTCGTCGCCGGCCAGCCCTCGACCCCGGCTCCGCGCGCGGTGCGCGAGGCGGCGAAGCGGGCCCTGGACTCCGACCTGCTCGGCTACACCGTGGCGACCGGCATCCCCGAGCTGCGGGAGGCGATCGCGGCGCACCACGGGCGCTGGCACGGCATCGACGTCGACCCCGACGAGGTCGTGGTGACCACCGGGTCCTCCGGGGGCTTCCTGCTGGCGTTCCTCGCCGCGTTCGAGCCCGGCGACCGGGTCGCGATCGCCCGCCCGGGCTACCCCTGCTACCGCAACGTGCTCACCGCCCTCGGCTGCGAGGTGGTCGAGCTGCCGACCGGGCCGGCCGAGCGGTTCCAGCCGACGGTCGAGCAGCTCGAGCAGCTCGTGGCCGCCGGGGAGCCGGTGAAGGGCCTCGTCGTCGCGAGCCCGGCCAACCCGACCGGGACGATGCTCACCCCGGAGGAGCTCGGCGGGCTGGCGACCTGGTGCGAGCGCAACGGCGTGCGCCTGGTGAGCGACGAGATCTACCACGGCATCACCTACGCCAACGCCCCCGCGGCGGCCTCGGCCTGGCAGTGGTCGCGCACGGGCGTGGTGTTCTGCTCGTTCTCGAAGTACTTCTCCATGACCGGCTGGCGGCTGGGCTGGATGCTCGTGCCGGAGGACCTGCGCCGGCCGGTCGACGTGCTGACCGGCAACTTCACGATCTGCCCGCCCGTGCTGTCCCAGCAGGCCGCGGTCGCGGCGTTCGACGCCTCGTCGTACGCCGAGTGCGACGCGCACGTCGCGCGCTACGCCGAGAACCGCGCGGTCCTCCTCGACGGGCTCCGCTCACTGGGGTGGACCCGGCTCGCACCCGCCGACGGGGCGTTCTACGTGTACGCCGACCTGGAGGGTCTCACCGACGACTCGATGGGCTTCGCGCTGCGCCTCCTGGCCGAGACCGGCGTGGCCCTCACCCCGGGGGTCGACTTCGACACCGAGCGCGGCCGGCACTTCGTCCGGCTGTCCTTCGCCGGCCAGCGCACGGAGATCGAGACGGGTCTCGACCGCCTCGCTACGTGGCTTAAGTCCTGATTCGGACATTTTACGCTTTTGTTACGCGGATTTCCTCCGCGCCGCCACCGGTCTGGGCCACACTTGGACCACGCCGCAGAGGTCCACCCCCTGCGGCAACGCACCCACATCGCACCACTTCGCACTCAGGAGGTACCCCGGGGCCACGGTCTGCTCACCGGTGCCCCTTGCTCGAACCCCTGCCCTTCGTCCTCGTCTCCCGAGGCGCTTCCTGCAGTCTCAGAAGACCACGGGCAGGCTGCGTGGCCCTGATGGTCCCCGATGCGTGGGGCATCGGCCCATCCAGGTGGAGGTCACGCGACCTGACGCCCCGGACTGCCATCCCCAGTCCGGGGCGTCGTGGGTTTTTGACGCGACCCGACCCGACCCGCCCCGACGCGACGAGACCGGCCCGCCGAGGCGGACCGGTCTCCGGTGGGTGCGATGGGGGTCAGGGGTGCAGGCCGTGCGAGACCAGCACGGAGTACGGGTCGACCGGGTCGCCGTCCTCGCCGTACGGGCGGATCTCGAGGTGCAGGTGGCTGCCGGTCACGTTGCCGGTCGCGCCGACCGTGCCGATGGTCTGGCCGACGGACACGCGCTGGCCGACGGAGACGAGCTGGGTGCTCTGGTGGCAGTACCAGACCTCACCGCCGCCCGGCAGCGACACGATCGTGCGATAGCCGTAGGAGCCCTCCCAGCCGGCGCTGGTGACCACGCCCGAGGCGATCGAGCGGATCGGGGTCCCGGTCGGGGCCGCGAAGTCCAGGCCGGTGTGCATGCCGCTGGACCAGAGGTAGGAGGAGTCCCCGAAGCGGCTGGTCAGGTGGTAGCCCGAGACCGGCAGCGCCCAGGTGATCCTGGAGATCGTCACGCGCTTGGCCACCGGGGCCGGACGCGGAGCCTTGCGGATGACCGTGCGGGTCATGCTGCGCGACGGGCGCACGGTGTCGCGCTCGGCGAGCGCGGCCGTGGCGGGAGTGGCGACGTGCGTCAGCGTGGCGGCAGCGAGGGCCGGCACGCGCCGGTGGTGGGCGGCGACGGGGAGGACGACCGTCACGACGAGCACGACGACCAGGGCGGTCACGACGTACGCCGCGGCGATCGACGCGAGGGTCGGGCCGAGGCGGCGGGACGCGCGGTGCGTGGGCACGTAGGCGCGGCGGCGTCCTGAGTGGGTGCGGTGCGGCATGACCTGGGCTCCTCCAAGCCCCTCCTCCGCCGGTCGGTGGCGATCTGTCCCGAGAGCTTCCGTGGCGGAGGCCAGTCCGGAAGCGGACAGCAAGCGTCTTGCTAACTTTTGTTAGCAGCCAGTAAGGCATGGGCCCAGGTGGCGTTTCAACTCCTGGGGCCTCGAGGTGACCAAGCGCACGCGGCGGCCGGCGCTCGTCCCGGGGGCGACGAGATCCGTGGCGCATCAACCGGTCGACACACGATACCCACCCGAAATGACTACAAACAGTGAGGTTCGTTCTGACTAGGCCAGCGTGACCTGATGCTGCCATAGGCCGTTTTCCGGGACAAATCGCCTCATCCGACGAGGCGCACGGAGACTCAGGAGCCTGACATGCGCACGAACCTCGGGACCACTCAGCGAGCCGCTCTCGCCCTCGGCAGCGCCACCACCCTCGCGCTGCTCGGCCTGGCCGGCCCGGCGCAGGCTGCCGGCCACGCCCACGAGCACCAGGGCAAGGGCCACGACCAGCGCTCGACCTCGCTCAAGGACGGCCGCGGGCACAACGACAAGTGGCAGGCGCAGGCAGACCCCGACGGCGACGAGAACGGCGGCGTCGACCAGCCGGGCGGCGCGGGTGGCGTCGACACCACCGACCAGGACGGCAACAACGGCAGCGGCAACGACTCCGACTGCGAGGACGACAACCGCGGCAAGGGCGTCCCCGGCCACTGCAAGGACAAGCCCGGCTCGAGCCGCCCCAGTGAGTCGGCGCCGGGCACCGGCAGCTCGGCCCCGACCCCCGGCGAGTCCTCCGGCGGCTCCGAGGACACCGACGAGGACACCGACGAGGACACCGACGAGGAGACCGGCACCTCCAGCACGACGGGTGGTGGCGGCAGCGCGGGCACCGGCGCCGGCTCGGACACCGTCGCCTCCGCGGG
>CAZKZQ010000245.1:0-6020 GCA_964557235.1 uncultured Nocardioidaceae bacterium | reverse complement strand
CCTGGTCGAGGAAGAGGTTGGTGGTGATGCGGTGCAGCCAGCCCTCGAAGGTGCCCGGGACGTAGGAGTCCAGCGAGCGGAAGACGCGCACGAAGACCTCCTGGGTGAGGTCCTCGGCGTCGGCGACGTTGCCGGTCAGGCGGTAGGCCAGGCGGTAGACCCGGGCTGAGTGGTCGCGGACGATCTCGTCCCACGACTCGCGCGTGTAGACCGGTGACGGCGTGGCCGTCTCGTCCATGGGCTGGTCCTGGGGGGCCATCGTCGTCACATCCGCTCGGTTCCGGCGGGCCCTTGTGGGGTGGGGTGTCCGCTGGATGCTCACGCTAGGAACCCACGCTGAGAGCGACCTGAGGGTGGGCAGAGCGGCGGCTGCGAATCACCGTGCCGGAGGTGTGAGGTCACACCACACCAACGCGCGACAGGGTGCGGCGAGTTCCCGCGATAGAGTCCAGGCGTCCCGGCGGCCGCCAAGCACGAGGAGAGCGTCATGTCCACCGGTCTGAAGCCCGCGAGCTGGACCTACGCCGAGGAGTTCCTCGTCGAGGACGAGGTCCTCACCGCGGCCCGGGCACGCGCCCAGGAGGTGCGCGTGTCCCCCGTCGGCACCGGCGCCGGTGCGGCCCTGCAGTTCATCGCCTCGCTGATCGACGCTCGTTCCGTCGTCGAGATCGGCACCGGCACCGGCGTCTCCGGCCTCTGGCTGCTGCGCGGCATGCGCTCCGACGGCGTCCTCACCACGGTCGACACCGAGGCCGAGCACCAGCGCCTGGCCAAGAAGGGCTTCACCGAGGCCGGCATCCCGAGCCAGCGCGCCCGGCTGATCAACGGCGCTGCCCTCGACGTGCTCCCGCGCCTGACCGACGGGGCCTACGACCTGGTCTTCTGCGACGGCGACAAGCAGGAGTACTCCGACTACCTCGCCGAGGCGCTGCGGCTGCTGCGCCCCGGTGGCGTCGTGGTCTTCGACAACGCCCTGTGGCACGACCGCGTGGCCGACCCGGCCCAGCGCGACCCCGAGACCGTCGCGATCCGCGAGGTCGGTGTGGCCGTGCGCGACCACGAGGGTCTCGTGCCGGTGCTGCTGCCCGTCGGCGACGGGCTCCTGGCGGCGCGCAAGCTCTGAGCAGGGCCGCCGCGCCCGGGGGTCACTCGGCGCGCGGCGTCGCCTGGAAGAGCTGGGCGCCCTCGGCGATCGCGACCACCCGGCTCGGCTCGATGAGCACGGGCCCGCGGCCGATCAGCTGCGAGGCGGGGGCCGAGTCGGCCTTGGCGGAGAAGTCCGCCTGGAAGCGGGCCCGGGCCTCGTCGGAGACGAAGACGTAGACGCCCTCGAACCACTCGCCGGGGATCGTGCGCCAGGTCTTGTAGGACAGCCCCTCCATGCCCTGGAAGCGCTCGTGCGAGGTCTCGGCGACGTAGTCGGCGAGCCGGTCGGCCATGTCGGCGGGCGCGCCGACCAGCGACCAGCGGACGGTCAGGCCCCTCATCGGCTGCTCCTCCGTGTGCGGTGGGTGGTGGGCTGCTCCTCGCCGCCGGGGCAGAGCCAGCGCAGCAGGAGCCGGGCCCCGAAGCCGGTGGCGCCCTGGGTCCATTCGTACTGGTCGGTCGGCGAGTCGCCGACCGAGGCGAGGTCGAGGTGGGCCCAGCGGGTCGACCCGGCGAAGGGCTGCAGGAACAGCGCCGCCGTGATGGCGCCGGGCGTGCCGCCGGCGTTGTCGGCGTCGGCGACCGTGGAGTCGATGCGCTCGAGGTAGTCCTGCGCGAGCGGGAGCCGCCACAGCGGCTCACCGGAGGTGCGGCCGGCCGCCAGCAGCTCGTCGGCCAGGGCCTCGTCGTCGGTGAAGAGCCCGCCGAGGCGCTGTCCCAGCGCGATGCGTACGGCGCCGGTGAGGGTCGCGACGTCGACGACGACGGTCGGCTCGATCTCGTCCACGGCGTAGGCGATGCCGTCGGCCAGGACCAGGCGGCCCTCGGCGTCGGTGTTGGTGACCTCGGTGGTGCGGCCGCCGTAGTGGCGGATCACGTCGCCGGGGCGCAGCGCTCCCCCGCCGACGGCGTTCTCGGCGCAGGCGAGCAGGCCGGTGACCCTGACCGGGCACCCGAGGTCGCGCAGGGCGCTCATCGTCGCGAGGACGACGCCGGCCCCGGTCATGTCGCGCTTCATCGGTGCCATGGAGTCCGACGGCTTGAGCGACAGTCCGCCGGTGTCGAAGGTGATGCCCTTGCCGACGAGCACGACGTGGGGCGTGCGGCGCCCGGCACCCGGCGGCGAGTAGTCGAGCCGGACGAGCCGGGCCTCACGGTCGGAACCCTGGCCGACGGCCAGGATGCCGCCGAAGCCGTCCTTGGTCAGTGCCTTCTCGTCCCACACCCGCAGGTCGAGGTCGTGGGCGCGGGCCACCTCGCCGGCGCGCTCGGCCAGCCAGGCGGGGTCCTTGATGTTGGAGGGCGTCAGCGCCAGCCAGCGGGAGTAGCAGGCGGCCCGACCGCGGGCTCGGGCCTGGTCGACGGCCGCCTCGGCGCCCTCGCCGACGCCCGTCAGCGTGATCGACCCGACGGCGGGCCGACCGGGCTTGGTCTTGAGGTCGTAGGAGAAGCTGCCGAGCACGAGCCCCTCGACGAGGGCCCCGAGCGCGGCGGCGCCCTCGCGCTCCTCGGCGGCGACCAGCTCGCCACCCAGGCAGTCGGCGCCGAGCGCGAGCGCGAGGTGGGCGCGGTCGCGCGTGCGTCGGGCCAGCGTGGCGCCGGCCCGGCGCAGGTCGTTGGCCGTGCCGGACCCCAGGCCGGTCAGGAGGATCGCGCGAGGTGCGTCGTCGGCGTAGACCGCCACCTCGACCACCTCGCCGACGGCGCCCCGGGCCTGCGCGCGGCCGAGGACCTCGGCCACGGGCGCGGGGAGCAGGTCGGCGAGGAGGTCGGCCTGGTCACCCAGGAGCAGGTCCTCACCCGAGAAGCGGTAGCCGACCGCGACCACGTCGGCGTCGGTGACCTCGGGCAGGGTCGCCGAGGTGACCGCGATCGTGGGCGCGGCCGAGGGGTCCGTCCCGAGAGTGGGCACGGGGGACGTGGGCGGAGTGGTCAGCCCACGACCTCCTTGAGCGCGTCACCGAGCGCGCCGGCCTCGTCGGCGTTCAGCTCCACCACCAGTCGGCCGCCACCCTCGAGGGGCACGCGCATCACGATGCCGCGACCCTCCTTGGTGACCTCGAGCGGGCCGTCCCCGGTCCGTGGCTTCATGGCCGCCATGCTGACACCTCTCCCTTGTCCGGACGCCCCGCGTCGGTGCGGTGCAGAAGGGCTCGGTCGGTCATCGCGTGAGACATCGCGCGGGCCCCCCTCGTCGTCATAGGTCACTAGTATCTCCCACCGGTGTGACATTGCCGAAACCGGCCGACCCCTGACGATCGTCCGACCACCCACGAGGACCCCGAGGAGCCGCATGAGCGACAGCACCGACGAGCGAGCAGGCGTGCAGGTGACCCGCGACGGCGGGGTCGCCACGGTGCGGCTCGACCGCCCCGACGCGATGAACAGCCTGGACATCGCGACCAAGGAGGCGCTGCGCGACGCGGTGCGCGAGGTCGGTGAGGACCCGTCGGTGCGCTGCGTGGTGCTGACCGGCAGCGGCCGCGCCTTCTGCGTCGGCCAGGACCTCAAGGAGCACATCGGTCTGCTGGCCGAGGGTGCGGACGCGCTGTTCACCACCGTCCCCGAGCACTACAACCCGACCGTGCTGGCGCTGGCGACCATGCCCAAGCCCGTGATCGCCGCGGTCAACGGGGTCGCCGCCGGGGCCGGTGCCTCGCTGGCGTTCGCCGCGGACTACCGCATCGTCGCGGACACCGCGGGCTTCAACCTCGCCTTCGCCGGCATCGGCCTGTCCTGCGACACCGGGATCTCGTGGACGCTCCCCCGGCTGATCGGCCGCGGCAAGGCGATCGAGCTGCTCTTCGAGCCCCGCACGATCCGCGCCGACGAGGCACTGGAGCTCGGCCTGGCCACGCGGGTTGTCCCCGCCGACCAGCTCGAGTCGGCGGTGCACGAGCTGGCCTCGCGCCTCGCGCAGGGCCCGACGCAGGCCTACGCCGCGATCCGGCGCGCGGTGGAGTTCTCCGCGACCAACCCGCTGCCCGAGTCACTGGCGCACGAGGCCGAGATGATGACGTTCACCGGCGGCACGCAGGACCACAAGGACGCCGTCGACGCCTTCGTCGCCAAGCAGAAGCCCGTCTTCCACGGCCGCTGACCGGCCCGGGGCGGGTCAGGGGATCTTGTCGAGCCCGAGGTAGACGCTGAAGATCACCACGCCGACGAGCATGCCGACGTGGGCCAGGATCGACAGGCCCGGCCCGTCGCCCCAGGCGTCGGCCACCGGCCCGGAGGAGTGACGCCCGCGGGCGGGCAGCCAGCGCACCAGGATGAGCAGGCCCGCGACCACGGTCGCCCACCAGAACGGCAGCGCGACCGCGCCCAGCGTGCGGTTCTCCGTCACGAACATCGCCACCCACAGCGCGAGGGCCACGACCCCGCACACCGAGTGGACGTTGACCACCCGGGTGGAGACCGAGGTCATCCCGGCGACCTTCTCCTCCTTCATCATGCGGGCACGCGTCAGCACGACGACCAGCGCGGCCAGGGCGGTCAGCAGCAGGGTGATCAGGGTCGGACTCACCCGGTCATGGTGCCGCAACCGGGGCCTCCGCGACCGGGAGACCACTCACTCCGTCGGACCAGGTCTCGTCAGGCCTCGTCGGGGCGCCGGCAGTCCTCGAGGTGGTCGTCGACGAGGCCGGTGGCCTGCATCAGGGCGTACGCCGTCGTGGGCCCGACGAACCGGAAGCCCCGCTTCTTGAGGTCCTTGGCGAGGGCGGTGGACTCGGGGGTCACCGCCGGCACCTCGCTCAGGGACCGCGGACGGGGGCGCGGCTCGGGCCGGTGGCTCCACAGGAGGTCGGAGAACGACCCGTCGAGCTCCAGCACCCGGCCGGCGTTGTGGATGGTGGCAGCCACCTTGGCGGCGTTGCGGACGATGCCCGCGTCGGCCATGAGGCGCGCGACGTCGTCGTCGTCGAAGGCCGCCACCCGGGCCGGGTCGAAGCCGGCGAACGCGGCCCGGAACGCCTCGCGCTTGCGCAGGATGGTGATCCAGCTCAGCCCGGACTGGAACGCCTCGAGGCTGAGCCGCTCGAACATCGCGACGTCGCCGGTGAGCGGACGGCCCCACTCGGTGTCGTGGTAGTCGAGGTAGTCGGGCGTCGACAGCGCCCACGGGCACCGCAGCCGGCCGTCGGGCGCCGGCCGGGCGCCGCTCGGGGAGGCCTCAGGCTCCACCGACGGCCCCGCCCTGTCCCTGGGCCCGGGCCTCGGCCCCGGTCTCGGTCTCGGCCGCGGTCTCGTCCGCCCGCTCGCCCTCGCGCGCGGCGCGCAGCTCGTCGGCCAGGCGGTCGAGGAGCGCGTCGACCTCCGACATGCGGTAGCCCCGCAGGGCACTGGTGAACCGGACGGCCTCCAGGTCCTCCGCGGTCAGCGGCCCGTCGTCGGGGACGCGCGAGTCGGGGCGGTCGTCGTACGTCTCCGCGAGACCGCCGAAACGCCCCGCCGCCACCATCGCGGTCACGCCCATGACCACGACGACGAGGACGGAGAAGAACCACATCACGAGGTGATGCTCCCATCGCCCGGATCGAGGCGGCTGAGCTCCTCACGGTTGGCCTCGACCATCAGCTGCACGGCCTCGGCGGGGTCGTCGGTGACGTGGAGCAGGTCGAGGTCGGCCGGGTTGATCGCGCCCGACTCCAGGACGGTGTCGCGGATCCAGTCGACCAGCCCGCACCAGTAGTCCGACCCGAGCAGCACCAACGGGAACGAGGTGACCTTGCGCGTCTGCCGCAGCGTGAGGGCCTCGAAGAGCTCGTCGAAGGTGCCGAAGCCGCCGGGCATGACGACGTAGCCCTGGGAGTACTTCACGAACATCGTCTTGCGGGCGAAGAAGTAGCGGAAGTTCACGCCGAGGTCGACGT
>CAZKZQ010000244.1:0-6042 GCA_964557235.1 uncultured Nocardioidaceae bacterium | reverse complement strand
CGGTCGGGGACCGGGTCGTGGTCGGCGAGACGGGCGAGCGCCTCGAAGGCCTCGTGCAGCTCGGTGGTGCTCATGACGGTCCTCCCTCCCGGAGGTCGCTGGGTTCGCTGAGGTGGGTGCGCAGGGCCGACAGGCCGCGCGAGGTCGTGCTCTTGACCGTGCCGGGGGTGCACCCCATGACCTGGGCGGTCTCGGCCTCGGACAGGTCGCACCAGTGCCGCAGCACGACGGCTGCCCGCTGGCGGGCGGGGAGGCGCTGCAGCGCGGCGAGCAGGGCGTCGGACTCGACCACCAACGACGACAGGTCCGGTGCCGTGCCGCGCGGTTCGGGCACGCTCTCCGTCGCCCACTCGCGGTCGCGCAGGCGCCGCCAGCGCGAGGTGCGCAGGTTGACCATCACCCGGCGGACGTAGGCGTCGGGGGAGTCGTAGGCCGAGACCCGCTGCCACTTCGGCAGCACCTTGGCGTACGCCGACTGGAGCAGGTCCTCGGCCTCGTGCAGGTCGCCGGTGAGCAGGAAGGCCAGGCGCTTGTGGCGGGTGGCGCTCGCGCGCACCCAGTCCTCGAAGCCCTCGTCCGAGCCGGTGGGGTGGGCGCCGAGTCGCCGCGCCGTCACGGTCGTTCCGTCCATGACCTGCTACACGCCGGCACCCCGCCCGGGGTTGCCTGCGCGAGCAGGGAGAAAATCAGGCGCCCAGCATCGCCGAGAGGGCGACGTCGACCATGTGGCCGAAGGTCTCCTGGCGCTCGGCGGCGGTGGTCTCCGCGCCGGTGAGGATGTGGTCGGAGACGGTGCAGACGGCCAGCGCCTTGCGCTTGTGCTTCGCGGCCAGCGTGTAGAGCGCCGCGGCCTCCATCTCGACGGCCAGCACGCCGTACTCCGCCATCCGGCTGGTCAGCTCGGGCCGCGAGGCGTAGAACGAGTCGCTGCTCATGATCAGCCCGACCTTGCTCGTGACGGGCAGGTCCTGGGCGGCCTCCCAGGCGCCGCGGAGCAGGTCGAAGTCCGCGACGGGGGCGTAGTCGAGGCCCTCGAAGGTGATGCGGTTCATCGAGGAGTCGGTGCAGGCGCCGCTGGCGATGACGAGGTCGCGCAGCGCGAGGTCGTGGGTGAGCGCACCGCACGAGCCGACCCGGGTGACGGCCTGGACGTCGTAGTCGGTGAACAGCTCGTTGACGTAGATCGAGATCGACGGCATGCCCATGCCGGAGCCCTGGACCGAGACCCGCTTGCCCTTCCAGGTGCCGGTGAAGCCGTACATCCCCCGCACCTCGGAGTAGCAGGTGGCGTCCTCGAGGAACGTCTCGGCGATCCACTTGGCCCGGAGCGGGTCTCCGGGCATGAGGACGTGGGGTGCGATCTCGCCGGGCTCGGCTCCGATGTGCGTGCTCATGGCGCCACCCTACGTAGGCTCGGCGGGTGACCGATTTCCCCTCCCCCTACTCCGTCGACGTCGCCCTCTCCTCCCGCTCGCACGAGCGGATCGGTGACCGCAGGACCGACGAGGCGTGGCTGGCCGAGCAGTGGGCGGACGCGGCGACACGGGTCCTCGTGGTCGCCGGTGGCCGGTTCCCGCTGGCGGGTGACGCCGCGGTGCGGTGGCTCTCGCCGGGCGAGACCGACGCGCTGGTCCCCGACGCGGAGCGCCTGCTGCTGGGGGAGCGCGACGGGCTGGTGCACTTCCTCGCCCTGCCGCGCGGCTTCCGCGCCCCGGAGGAGTGGGGCACGCTGCGCTCGCACGGACCCGCGCTGTCCGCCTCCGACCAGGGCTTCGTGGTGCAGGGGGTGGCGCTCGACGAGTGGCGTCGCGCCCACCGGCACTGCGGCCGCTGCGGGCACGCCCTCGGGCCCGGCTCGGGCGGCTACGTCCTCCAGTGCCCGTCCTGCGGGCGGCACCACTTCCCGCGCACCGACCCGGCCGTGATCATGCTCATCACCGACGGCGAGGACCGGGCGCTGCTCGGCCGCCAGCCGGCCTGGCCCCCGGGTCGCTACTCCACGCTGGCCGGCTTCGTCGACCCGGGCGAGAGCCTCGAGGACGCCGTGCGTCGTGAGGTGATGGAGGAGGCGGGCATCCAGGTGGGCGACGTGGCCTACTTCGGCAACCAGCCGTGGCCGTTCCCCTCGAGCCTGATGGTCGGGTTCTTCGGCCGCGCGCTGACCACCGACATCCACGTGGACGACGACGAGCTCGAGGCGGCGCGCTGGTTCACCCGCGACGACGTACGCCGGGGAGGCGAGTCGGGCGAGCTCGTGACGCCGGGCGGCTTCTCGATCAGCCGGTCGTTGGTCGAGGCGTGGTACGGCGGCGTCGTGCCCGGCTCGTGGTGAGCACCCTCAGGCGCTGAGCCCGTCGCTCGCCTCGAGCTCGGCGAGCTTGGCCATGACCGTCCTGGCCGGCGGGTTGGTGTGGGCGGTGCCGTCGGAGTAGACCAGGGTCGGCACGGTCTGGTTGCCGTTGTTGATCTGCATGACCGTCTCGGCCGCCGAGGGGTCCTGCTCGATGTCCACGACGTCGAACTCCACGCCCTCGCGCTCCAGCTGACCCTTGAGGCGGTGGCAGTAGCCACACCAGGGTGTGGAGTACATCGTGACGCTGGCCATGAACTGTCCCTCCGAAGACTTAGGGTCGGGACTCGATCGTCCCCGCGAGGGGCCCAACGCCAAACCTGAAGGAGCTTGTTCCCGCAATGCCCGCGATGTCGCCCACGTCACCACCCTCGGCCGACGCCCTGCTGGCTGCTCTCGACCCCGAGCAGCGGGCCGTCGCCGAGGCGCTGCGGGGTCCGGTCCGGGTGCTGGCGGGCGCAGGCACGGGCAAGACGCGCGCGATCACCCACCGCATCGCCTACGGCGTCGCCTCGGGGATCTACGTCCCCCAGCAGGTCCTCGCGGTCACCTTCACCACGCGGGCGGCGGGAGAGATGCGCCAGCGGCTGCGAGCACTGGGAGCGTCGGGCGTCCAGGCCCGCACCTTCCACTCCGCGGCGCTGCGGCAGGCGCGCTACTTCTGGCCCCGCGTCTACTCCGGCGGGCTGCCCGAGCTGATGGAGTCCAAGCTCGGCCTGGTCGGGCGGGCCGCGAGCCGCAACCGGGTCGACACCTCGCCGGCCACGCTGCGCGACCTCGCCAGCGAGATCGAGTGGAGCAAGGTCAGCAACGTCCGCCCGGAGGACTACGAGCGCGTCGCGGCCGACAAGGGGCGTGAGATCTCCGTCGAGCCCGCGACCGTGGCGCGGGTGTTCTCCTCCTACGAGGACCTCAAGCGCGAGGCCGGGCGCATGGACATGGAGGACGTCCTGCTCTGCGCCGCCGCGGTGATCAGCGAGGACGAGCGCGTCGCGGCCGAGATCCGCCGGCAGTACACCCACTTCGTGGTCGACGAGTTCCAGGACGTCTCCCCGATCCAGGCGACGCTGCTCGACCTGTGGCTGGGCGGCCGCCACGAGCTGTGCGTGGTCGGCGACCCTGCCCAGACGATCTACAGCTTCGCGGGCGCGAGCGCGCGCCACCTGCAGGAGTTCCCGCAGCGCCACCCGGGCACGACGAGCGTGGAGCTGGTCCGCAACTACCGCTCGACCCCGCAGGTCGTGGCCGCAGCCAACGCGGTCCTCGGTGGCTCCCGCGCCACCGGAGGCGTCCAGCTGCGCGCGCAGCGACCCGCGGGCCCCGAGGTCACCTTCGCCGAGCAGCCCGACGAGGTCGCCGAGGCCTCCTACGTCGCGGGCCGGATCAAGCGGCTGCTCGCGGGCGGCACCCCGCCCAGCGAGGTCGCGATCCTGGTGCGCATCAACGCCCAGACCGAGGCGTTCGAGGAGGCCCTCGCGGCCGAGGGCGTCCCCTACGTCGTCCGCGGCGCCGCGCGCTTCTTCGAGCGGCCCGAGGTGCGCCAGGCCGTCACCCTGCTCCGCGGCAGCGCCCGCTCCGGCGAGGGTGCGGGCGCCACCGGCGAGGAGCTCGTCGTGCGGGCACGGGCGGTGCTCGGCGGCATGGGCTTCACCGACGAGGCACCCACCGCTCGCGGCAACGTCCGCGACCGCTGGGAGTCGCTCCAGGCGCTGCTCACGCTGGCCCGCACCTTCGCCGAGGGCCAGCCCGAGTCCGGGCTCGGGGACTTCGTCGACGACCTCGACCGCAGGGCCGCCGAGCAGCACGCCCCGGTCGCCGAGGGCGTCACGATCGCCACGCTCCACACCGCCAAGGGCCTGGAGTGGGACGCGGTGTTCCTGGCGGGGGCCCACGAGGGCGCCCTGCCGATCACCTACGCGATGGACTCGCCCGCGGCGATCGAGGAGGAACGACGGCTCTGCTACGTCGGCGTCACCCGCGCCCGCGAGCACCTCTTCGTGTCGTGGTCGCTGACCCGCAACCCGGGCGGTCGTGGCAGCCGCAAGCTGTCCCGGTTCTTCGACGCCCTCGCTCCCGCCTCGGTCGTCACGACCCAGCGGTCGGCCGCGACCTCGAAGAGCAAGAAGCCCGCCACGTGCCGGGTCTGCGGCGCCACGCTCACCACGACCCTGGCGCGCAAGCTGGGGCGCTGCGAGACCTGCGAGTCGCCCTACGACGAGGCGCTGTTCGAGCGCCTGCGCGCCTGGCGCCTGGAGAAGGCCGGCGAGGAGTCGGTGCCCGCGTTCGTGGTCTTCACCGACGCGACGCTGCGCGCCCTGGCCGAGGTGCAGCCCCGCACCGAGCGCGAGCTGCTCAAGGTCAACGGCATCGGGGCCTCCAAGCGCGAGCGCTACGGCGACGAGGTGCTGGCCCTGATCGCGTCCTCGGGCGACTGACAAGACACGCGAAAAATCAACGCCATTAATTCGTTTGCCAACGAAGAACCAGCGCGAGTACCGTGCTTTCCACGCTCACGCACCTCGTGTGAGCCCCCGCGAGCACCAGCGCTCCAGGACGAGAGAGACGAGGAGGTGGACCCGATGATGACCATCACCGACATCAACGCCACGCGTGGCACCCGTCTGTCCACGCCGCGTTCGGCCGCGTCCTCCTGCGCCCTCGTCTCGACCTCCGTCAAGCCGTTCGGCTACCAGTTCGACGCCACGCGTGTCTGGGCCGGCGTGCGCCTCGTCGATGGCCACAACACCGCCATGGGTCCCTCTGCCTGGAGTCCACCGATCTAGGAGCAACAGCTCCAGCTCGGCAGCCTCCAGGCCGCGGAACCCGAAACCCGGGATCCGCGGCCTTTCTGTTTGTCACACCACCGAAGTGAAGAAGCACCAGGAGGAAATGAAGATGAGTACCGCACTGCTCGAGGTGCCGTCCTCGTCGGCCGAGCTCATGGAGCTGCCGTGCCGTGAGGAGCCGGACCTCTTCTTCGCGGAGTCGCCCAGCGACGTCGAGCTGGCCAAGTCCCTGTGCCAGTCCTGCCCGATCCGGGCAGCGTGCCTCGACAGCGCGATCGAGCGACGTGAGCCGTGGGGCGTGTGGGGTGGGCAGCTGCTCCTCCAGGGAGCGGTGATCCCCCGCAAACGACCCCGTGGACGCCCGAGGAAGAGCGAGGTGGCGGCGTGAAGGGCGAGACCTGAACGCCCCGACCGTTAGCCGACCACCCCGACCGCACCGAGCACAGAACACCTGAGATGACCACTTTCTTGAACTGGAGCAATGCCATGAACCTCATGCACGAAGAGCTGGCTCGCGCACAGATGTCCGAGCGCCTCGGCGAGGCGCGCGCACAGCGACGTGAGCGCCGCCTCCTGATGGCCCACCGGCTGTCGGAACGTGCCGAGCGCGCGGCCCACAGGGCCCGCCTCGCGGCTGCACGAGCACTGTGATCCCACCCTGACCCCCGTCGTCGCGACATCGCGGCGGCGGGGGTCCTTCACGTCCGGCCGGGCCGTCGCCGACGTACGCTGGCGTGATGGTGGTCTGCGACCTGTGCGGTGCGACGCACGAGGGGGATGCCCCTCCGCTGACCTGGTCGCTCTCGATGGAGCGCGGTCAGGTCAAGCGCTTCTGCGACGTCTGCACCCGCGAGCAGCTGCGGATCATGGAGGGCAAGCTCGACGTGGGGAGCGGCTGGTAGGCCC
>CAZKZQ010000243.1:0-6086 GCA_964557235.1 uncultured Nocardioidaceae bacterium | reverse complement strand
CTGACCTACTCCGGCCACCCGCTGGCCTGTGCGGCCGCGGTCGCCACCATCGAGACGATGCGCGAGGAGCGCATCGTCGAGCACGCCGACCGGCTCGGCCGCGAGGTGTTCGGGCCCGAGCTGGCCGCGATCGCCTCTCGGCATCCCTGTGTGGGCGAGGTCCGCGGCGTCGGCGCCTTCTGGGCCCTCGACCTGGTCAGCGACCGGGGCACCAAGGCCCCGCTCGCGCCGTACGGCGGCACGAGCCCGGCGATGAACGAGATCGTCGCCGCGTGCAAGAAGGGCGGGCTGCTGCCGTTCGCCAACTTCAACCGCATCCACGTCGTGCCGCCCTGCAACATCTCCGACGACGAGGCACGCGAGGGCCTCGCGATCCTGGACGCCGCTCTGAGCCTGGGCGACGCGCATGCCGACGGCTGAGCCGACCGTCTTCGAGCGGCAGGCGCCGCGCCCCGACGTCGTCGACGCCGCCCTGACCGGCGTCGCCGACCGCTGCTTCTGGCTCGACGACGTCGCGATCGACGCGCGGCCCCCGCTGAGCGGGTCGCACCAGGCGGACCTGGTCGTCGTCGGCGGCGGCTACACCGGCCTCTGGACGGCGCTGCGCGCCAAGGAGCGCGACCCGGGCCGCCGCGTGGTGCTGCTCGAGGCCCGACGCCTCGGCTGGGCCGCGTCGGGACGCAACGGCGGCTTCTGCTCGGACTCGCTGACCCACGGCGAGGACAACGGTCGCCAGCGCTGGCCCGAGGAGTACGCCGTCCTCGAGCGCCTCGGCCAGGAGAACCTCGCCGGGATCGAGAAGACCGTGGCGCGCTATGCCATGGACGCCGACTTCGAGCGCACCGGCGAGCTCAGCGTCGCCGTCGAGCCGCACCAGGTGCCGTGGATCGAGGAGATGGCCGCCGGCGGTCACGGCCGCCTGCTCACCCAGGCGGAGGTGCGCGCCGAGGTGGCGTCGCCGACGTACCTCGCGGGCTACCAGGCCGACGACACCGCGCTGCTGCACCCGGTCAAGATGGTCCGCGAGCTCGCGAGGGTGGCGAGCGACCTCGGCGTGGAGATCTTCGAGGAGACGCCCGCGCTCCGCCTCGACGGTGGCCGCTCCGGACCGGTCACCGTGGTGACCCCGGCCGGTCGCGTGCAGGCCGACCGGGTCGCGCTCGGCACCAACGTCTTCCCGGCGCTGCTGCGCAGGCACCGCGCGTTCACGATCCCGGTCTACGACTACGCGATCATGACCGAGCCGCTGACCGAGGCGCAGAAGGACGCGATCGGCTGGCGCAACCGGCAGGGCCTGGACGACCTGGCGAACCACTTCCACTACTACCGGCTCAGTGCCGACGACCGGATCCTCTTCGGCGGCTACGACGCGATCTATCGCTTCGGCAAGCGCGTGCGGGCGGACTACGAGCACCGCCCCGAGACGCACCGGACGCTCGTCTCGCACCTGCTCACCACCTTCCCGCAGCTCGAGGGGATCCGTGTCTCGCACCGGTGGGCCGGCGCGATCGACACCTCCACGCGGTTCTGCGCGTTCTACGCCCTCGCCAAGCAGGGCCGGGTCGCGCACGCCGCCGGGTTCACCGGCCTCGGGGTCGGCGCGACCCGCTTCGCCGCAGACGTGATGCTCGACCTGCTCGCCGGCGAGGAGACCGAGCGCACGTCGCTGGAGATGGTGCGCCGGATGCCGACGCCGTTCCCGCCCGAGCCGGTCGCCTCCGTCGGCATCCAGACGACCCGCTGGGCGCTGGACCGGGCCGACCACCGGCAGGGGCGGCGCAACCTGTGGCTCCGGTCGTTGGACCGTCTGGGACTGGGGTTCGACTCGTGACCCGGCCCCAGGTGAGCGACGTCCACGCGATCGCGCTGTCCTGCGCCGACCTCGACCCCGGGTCGGTCGTGGCGGGGAGCCCGGAGGTCCGGGCCGACGTCTTCGGCGACGTCGCCGGGGCCGAGGTCGGGCTGTGGGAGATCACCCCGGGAGCGGTCACCGACGTCGAGACCGACGAGGTGTTCGTCGTGCTGTCCGGCTCGGGCGAGATCGTCTTCCTCGACAGCGGCGAGCGCCTGGACCTCGCGCCCGGCACGATGGTGCGGCTGCACGCGGGGGAGCGCACCGAGTGGCGGGTCACCGAGACGATCCGCAAGGTGTACGTCGCGGGCTGAGCCCGGACCGGCTCAGCCGTCGACGTCCCAGAGGTGGTGCTCGACGTCGTGGCGGAGGTAGGCCGCGAACGTCGACGTGGTGAACACCGACCCGTTGCTGCGCAGCCCGACCCGGTCCCACCGGTCCGCCGGCACCGCGTCGAACGCGTCGGCCAGGGCGGTGCCGCTCACCGCGAGCTCGCCGGCCACCTCGGCAGGGTCCCGCTCCCAGTAGCGCCGCGCCAGCGCCGTCTCGTCCTGGTCCCAGTTGTCGAAGGGTGCGCCGTCCTCCGGGGCGTCGTCGGCCACCATCAGCTCGAGCCGTGCCCGGAACAGCAGGAAGACGTCGACCACGTGGGCGGCGTACTCCGTCGGCGACCAGACCTCCGCCGCCGGGCGGGCCGTCGCGTCGGGCCGCGCGAGCACGGCGTCCCACCGGGGGAGCGTGCCGCGCAGCCAGGAGCCGGTGCCCCGGACCTCGTAGGCCGGGTCGAACCCGCACTCGGAGCAGCCCTGGGTCAGGACGTAGGTCCAGTCCTTGGTGTCGGGCTCGGGGGTCGCGGGGTCGCTCATGTGCTCAACCTACGGCCGGCCACCCGGGTCAGCCGTGCTCGGTGACCTCGCGGACCGAGGTGATCCGGTGGACGGCGAAGGCGCGGGTGCGCTCGGAGCGGTGGTCGAAGGCCCGGAGCCGTCCGCCGTCGGCGGAGAGCGGGTCGACCACGCGGTCGTGGATCGTGCCGTCGTCGTCGACGTAGCCGATCACGACCGTGGCCTCCTGCTCGGCGGCCTCGCGGAGCAGGGCCAGGGCGGAGGCGGGGGTCTGGCGGTCCGCCCGGGTCTGGGGACGCACGGCAGCCACCCGGTCGCCGGCGCGTACGGCGGCCGCGGTCGCACCTGCGCGGGCTGCGGAGCGGGCGGCGACCGCCCCGGGGGAGGTCGGCGAGACCACGCCCGCGCGGGCCCGGTGGGTCTCGCGGCGGGTCACCTGGACCACGCCGTCGGCGGACTCGACGACGGGGGAGAGGCCGGCCTCGCGCAGCAGCGGCAGCAGCTCGTCGGCGGGCAGGGAGGACACCAGGACCGTCGGGGCGATGCGGCGCAGCCCGAGGCCCTGGGCGGCCAGCCCCGCGAGCGCCGCCTCGTCGTCGCTGCGCACGAAGCACTCGGCCACGCCGAGGCGGAGCGTGCCGTGGGTGCGGGACACGTCGTCGACGAGGTAGCGCAGCGGCTGCGGCACCTCGGTGCGGGCGGCCCTGGCGATCACCTCGTGCACCTCGAGCGCGGACCAGCCGATGTCGAAGGCGTGCCGCACCGACGCCTCGGTGAAGCGATAGACCGTCGCCCCGCCGCGCGACTCGACGTGCGCGACGGTGGCGAGGTCGCGGGCCAGGCCCTGCTCGAGGGGGCCCGGGGCGACCGCGGTCAGGTCGGCCTGGAGGAGCACGTGGTCGACCGGCGGCGGCATGAGGGGCGCGAGCGCGGACGCCGCTGCGGCCGGTCCGGACGCCAGCAGCGCGCGCCCGTGCGCGGCCAGCCCGCCGAGCCCGGCGAGGCCCAGCACCGCGGCCTCCTCGGCGGTCCAGGCGACGGCCTCGTCGCGGGCCGAGGGGCGGCGCGGCCGCAGCCAGCGCAGGTGGGCCACGAGCGACGGCAGCGAGGTCAGCACCTCGCCCGGCGGGAGCGAGGCCAGCACCTCCAGCGTGGCCCGGCGGGTGTCGGCCGACCACGGCGGCGAGAGGTCGGGGGCCAGCGCGTTGACCGGCTTGCCCTGCACCCGGCCGCCGACGAGCCCCGGCAGCCGGTCGGTGAGCAGCCACGCGTCGGCGAGGTCGGTCCAGCGCTCGGCCAGGGTGCGGGTGCGCCAGCGGTCGGAGGCGTCGGTCGGGAGCCAGGCGTCCTCGACCCGGCCCGCGGGTCCGCGCCCGAGCAGCCCGGCCGCCGCGGCGACCTCGACCACCAGCGCGGCGGTGCGCTCGTCGGCGTGGAGCAGCTCGGCCACGGTCTTGAGCTCGCGCACCCCGAGCCCGCCCTGCCGCAGCACCGGCGGCGGCTCCTCGCCCCAGCGGTCGAGCAGCAGCTCGGTGCGGTGGACCAGCTCGTAGGCCGCCCCGGCAGCCGCCCGGTCGACCAGCTCCGCGCTCCGCGTGCCGGTCCCCAGCGGCGGGGCGACGTCGACCGGGGCGATCGTGGTCCGCCCGCCGCGCAGCCCGATCACGGCCTCACGCGGGACGGCGAGCTTGCCCCGCGAGGCCGGCACGAGCAGCCCGCGGGCGAGCAGCTGCTCGACCGGGGTCCGTGCCGACGCGGCGCGCACCCCACCGCCCTCCGTGGAGGAGGCGCCCTCGGCCCCGGACGAGGCCAGGTGCTCGACCATCGCGCGGGCCGCCGGGTCGCAGGCGGCGAGGAGCGAGGCCACGTGGTCGGGGTCGCGCAGCAGCGCACCGAGACGCGCGAGGTCGCCGGCCCGGTCGCCGGACGGCTTCCCGCCGGCGTCGGTCAGCACCTCGGCGACCCGCGCCGGGCCGAGCCCGTCCGCGAGCTGCGCGAGCGGCCGCCCGAGCCCGCTGACCGTCGTACCCAGGGTGTCGGAGACGGCGCTCACCAGTCGCAGGTCCTCCGGCGTGCCCCAGACCAGCGCCAGCGCGCGCAGGTGGTCCAGCGCGGGGTCGATCGAGGTGGCGTTGACCAGGGCCGCGACGTCGGCGGCGGTGCCGCGGCCGTCGAGCACCGCCAGGGCCTCGAGGACGGTCAGCTCGAGCCGGTCGAGCTGGTCCAGCGCGCGCATCACCGACGCCCGCGTCGAGGCGCGGGAGGCGAGCTGGCCGGAGTCCTGCGGCGCCGGGAGGGAGAGGTCCGGGCGCGCCCTCAGCAGGGAGACGAGTGCCTCGTCGGGCCAGGCACGGAGCTGGTCGGCGAGGGAGCGCGGAGCGGACGTGGACATCCGCACCACGATACCGGCGACCTCAGCGCGGTCGCGCGTGCTCGGCCACCCAGTCCGGGTCGTGCCGGCGCAGCCAGGCGCGGGTGCGCCGGCGGTAGCGCCACACCTGGGTCAGCCCGACGGCCCACAGGACGTACTGGAAGGACATCGCCCAGCGGAACGCCTCCGGGGTGTACGCCGCGGAGTCGCCGGGGGTGCGCCAGTCGAGGATCAGGCCGATCGCGACGACCAGCACGAGGCTGGCGTAGAAGCCGCCCTGGTTGATGATCCCCGTGGCCGAGGCCAGGCGCTCGGCGGGGTTGGAGGTGCGGCCGAGGTCGAAGCCGATCATCGACGCGGGGCCGCCGACCCCGGTGACCACGACGAGCAGCAGGAGCAGCCAGAACGGCGCCTGACCGGGCCAGGCGAGCACCACCGTCCACACGGTCACGATCGAGCCGACGATCGCGAGCACCAGGGTCGAGCGGTGCCACGGGCGGACCGTGATCCGCCAGCCCAGCACGGGTCCGGCGCTCATCACGGCGAGGACCATGACGGTCAGCAGGATGCCGGCCCGGCCGGTGCTCTGCCCCTCGCCGCGCACGAAGAACGGGTAGCCCCACAGCATGCCGAGCGTGGTGGCGCTGAACTGCGTGGAGAAGTGCATCCAGAAGCCCAGGCGCGTGCCCGGGTGCTCCCACGAGGCGGCGAGCGACGCGCGGACCTCGGCCGGCCGCAGCGGTGCTCCGCGGTGCGACCGCAGGCCGGGGGCGTCGTGCACGAGCGCGACGAGCAGGACCACGAGGACGATCCCGAACGACGCGGCCACGAGGTAGGCCCGCGTCCACCCGAGCTCGCGCAGCGCGACCGTCATCGGCGCGGCGGCGATGATCGCGCCGAGCTGCCCCAGGACGCCGGTCAGCTGCGTGATCAGCGGGATGCGCCGCGGGGCGAACCAGGTGTTGACCAGCCGCAGCACGCAGATGAACGTCATCGCGTCGCCCATGCCCACGAACAG
>CAZKZQ010000242.1:0-6108 GCA_964557235.1 uncultured Nocardioidaceae bacterium | reverse complement strand
GATCATCAGGCCGCCGTAGTGGCCGAAGTCGGCGGGCCACCAGTCCTGCGAGGTGTTGAGCACCTCGACGATGTCGCGCTTGACCTCCTCGACGTCGAGGCCGGCGAAGGCCTCGGCGTAGTCGAAGTCGGGGCCGAGCGGGTCGACCTTCTCCGAGTGGGACTTGAGCGGGGACAGGTCCAGCGAGTTGGGCCACCAGTCCTGGAGGCTGTGCGGCCGGCCACCGGTCTTCGCGGTGGGCGAGTCGATGACCGGGTTCTCGCTCTCGCTGCCCTGGGCCGTCGCCGAGTCGTGCATCACCGGGCACCCCTCCTCGGCCTTGCGGTCCACGCCCTGGGGGCTGGCGTTCTCGGGGCTGTCGCTCATCTCGTTCCTTTCAGGGTTGTCACACAGGGGGTCAGGGGTCCGGGTCAGCCGGGCGGGAGCGCGGTCGTGCACTCCGGGCAGGTGCCCCAGTAGACGACCTCCGCCTCGTCGACGACGAAGCCCTGGTCGTTGCTCGCCGTGAGGCAGGGGGTGTCCCCCACCGCACAGTCCACGTCGGCGATCGCGCCGCACGAGCGGCACACGACGTGGTGGTGGTTGTCGCCGATGCGCGTCTCGTAGCGCGCGACCGACCCCGAGGGCTGGATGCGGCGGACGAGCCCGGACGAGGTCAGGGCCCGCAGCACGTCGTACACCGCCTGGTGCGAGACCTCCGCGACCTCGTCGCGCACGGCGGCGATCACCGTCTCGGTGTCGGCGTGCGGACGCGCCTCGAGCGCGGTGAGCACGGCGAGGCGGGGGCGGGTGACCCGCAGGCCCACGGACCGGAGCCGGTCGGCCAGCAGGGCCGAGGCGTCGGGGCTGTCGTGGGGGGTCATCGCCCCCACCCTGCCAGCCAGTCTTGATCTGATCAAGATTGGCTGGACACGTGTCTCACCTGGTCCAGAGGTACGGCGTCGTGGTGGTCACCGCGAGGAGGCCGCTGCGCTCGAGGATCGGGCGCGACATCGGCGTGCAGTCGGACTGGATGTAGCGGTACCCGCGCGTGAGCGCGCTGCGCGCTCGCGCGGAGACCAGCGCGCGGTAGAGCCCCCTGCCCCGCCACTCGGGCACGGTCGCGCCGCCCCAGACGCCGGCGAACGCCGTGCCCTCCACGCAGACCAGCCGGCCGCCGGACAGGATGCGGCCGTCGGCCTCGACGACCCAGTACTCGTCGCCGCGCTCCATGCCCTTGCGTGCCGTCTCGACCGATCCCCACGACTCACCGAAGACGTCGGCCTGCATCGCCAGCAGGGCGGCAAGCTCGTCGTCGAGCGACGGGTCGCCCTCCGCGAGCCGGCGTACGACGACGCCGTCGGGCAGGTCGAGCTCGACGACCAGCGAGGCGGCCTCGCCGATCATCACGGTCTCCTCCTCCTCGGCCTCGAACCCGGCCGCGAGCAGGTGGTCGGCGAGGTCCGTCGGCAGGTCGTGGCCGCGGGTCTTCCACTCGAACCTGTCCATGTCGGTGCGGTCGCGGAAGTGCTCCACCACCTCGGCGATCAGCCGGTCGAGCGCCTCGCCCTCGAGCCCGCCGAGGTCGCGGTAGGACACGAAGCCGCCGCCGCCGTCGTCGAACTCCCCGAGCAGCAGCGGGCCGAGCGGCGTGACCCGCGTGGCCCCCACCAGCTCGGCGTCGCGGCGCAGGTCGGTGTCGTAGGCGCGGAGCATCTCCGCCTTCAGGTCGTCCACCGCATCATCTTCACCCAGAAGGGGAGTCCCTGCCGAAGAGGACCCTTGACTCTGTCGAGCGGGACACGACCACCCGTAGACCGGGCTAGCACGACCTTCACACTTCCGACACAGAAGGAACTCCTCATGCTTTCTCGGAGTAGATCCGCACTGATCGCAGTGCTGGCGCTCGGCACAGCCGGCGCGCTCGTCGCCGCACCGACCACCACGGCCGCTCCGCGAGCCGACCAGCGTGCGGCGATCACCACCCTGACCTCGGGCCTCAGCTTCCCGTTCGGGCTGCAGAGCGCCCGGGCCCACAAGGGGCTCCTCGTCGCGCAGAACAGCGGCCAGGTGACCCGCGTCTTCATGGACGGCCGCAAGAAGAACATCCTCGACGGCGTCCCCGGTGTCGCCGGCGTCGCCGGTGGACCGCGTCGCGTGTTCGCCGTCATCGGCGGGCCCAACGAGGAGGGCGCCCCCTCGGGCGGCCAGTACGGCCCCAGCCGCGTCATCCGCATGACCTACAACGGCAAGGGCAAGACGGTCATCGCCAACCTGCTGCGCTACGAGCTGCGGCACAACCCCGACGGCCAGGTGCAGTTCGTCGACGGCAAGCCGGTCGACGCGCTGTCCAACCCGTTCGCGATGACCTGGTCGAGGTTCGGCCTGTTCGTCGCCGACGGTGGCGCCAACGACGTGCTCAAGGTCAACCCGCGCACCGGCAAGGTGACCACGTTCTTCGTGCCGCGCACCGTCACGACCGAGAAGGCGTGCCAGAAGCCCGACGCCAACGCCAACCCCGGCACCAAGGGCTGCGACCCGGTCCCGACCGGTGTGCACGTCGTCGGCAACGCCGTCTACATCAGCACCCTGGGCGCGGAGGCCCCGGCCGCCGGTCGGGTCTACAAGGTCAACGCCCGCACCGGCAAGGTGATGAACAAGTGGACCAACCTGACGGCGCCCACCGGCGTCGCCGTCCGCCGCGACGGGACGATCTACTTCTCGCAGGTCCTCCACGAGAACGCCGGTGGCCCTCCCGGGCGCATCGTCCGCATCCGTGACGGCAAGCGCACGTTCGCCCCGGTCCCGATGCCGACCGGCATCCTGCTGCGCGACGGCAAGCTGTACTCGACGTCGATGAGCCTCGCCGGTCCCGGCGCGGGCATGATCGTCCGCGTCCCGGACAGCAGCTTCACCCGCTGACCGCACCTCTGCCGAGCCTGCGAGCGCGCACCCCGCTCGTAGGCTCGGTGGTGTGAGCACCACCATCGACGCCCTGCGCCTCGGCAACCGGTTCGCCACCGAGCTGCCCGAGCTGGCGCTGGCGTGGCAGGCCGAGCCGGCCCCCGCGCCGCGACTTCTCGCGCTCAACGACCAGCTGGCGTCGTCGCTGGGCCTCGACCCCGCGCAGCTGAGCGGCCCCGACCTCGGGCTGCTGCTCGGCACCTCTCTCCCGCCCGGTGCGACCCCGGTCGCGCAGGGCTACGCCGGACACCAGTTCGGCGGCTGGTCGCCGCGCCTCGGCGACGGACGCGCGCTGCTGCTCGGCGAGCTCACCACTGCGTCGGGCTCGCTCGTGGACCTGCACCTCAAGGGCAGCGGGCGCACGCCGTTCTCCCGTGGCGGCGACGGCTTCGCGGTGATCGGACCGATGCTGCGCGAGTACGTCGTCAGCGAGGCGATGCACGCGCTCGGGATCCCGACCACCCGCTCCCTCGCCGTGGTCGCCACCGGCCGCGACGTGCGGCGCGAGCGGCTCGAGAAGGGCGCCGTCCTCGCCCGGGTCGCCAGCAGCCACCTGCGCGTCGGCAGCTTCCAGTACGCCGCCTCGTCGGGCGACACCGCGCTGGTGTCCCGCCTCGTCGCGCACGCGATCGACCGCCACCACCCCGACGCCGACTCCGCCCTTGCGCTGTTCGACGCCGTCGTCTCCGCGCAGGCGTCCCTGGTCGCGCAGTGGATGCTGGTCGGCTTCGTCCACGGCGTGATGAACACCGACAACATGACGATCTCCGGCGAGACCATCGACTACGGCCCCTGCGCCTTCCTCGACGCCTTCGACCCGGCCGCGGTCTTCAGCTCGATCGACCACGGCGGCCGCTACGCCTACGGCCGTCAGCCGGTCATCGCGGAGTGGAACCTCGCCCGCCTCGCCGAGACGCTCCTGCCGCTGATCGACGACGACGCCGACAAGGCCGCCTCCCTCGCCACCGACGTGCTCGGCCGCTTCCGCGACCGCTACTCCGCCGCGTGGTACTCCGGCCTCCGCGCCAAGCTCGGCCTGCCCGACGGGCTCGCCGACGACGTGCTCGCTCCGCTGTCGACCGACCTGTTCGGGATCCTCGAGTCCGGCCACGTCGACTTCACCTCGTTCTTCCGTCGCCTCGGCGACGCCGCCCGCGGCTCCCGCGAGCCCGCGCGCTCGCTCGTGCTCGACCTGCCCGCGATCGACGCGTGGCTCGACACCTGGCTCGCCCTGTCCCCCGACGCTGCGGTCATGGACCGCGCCAACCCTGCCTACGTCCCGCGCAACCACCTCGTCGAGGAGGCGCTCGCGGCCGCCACGGACGGCGACCTCGCGCCGCTGCACACCCTGCTCGACGCGGTCACCTCCCCCTTCGACGAGCGCGAGGGTCTGGAGCGCTACCTCGAGCCGGCGCCCGACAGCTTCGGCGCCTACACGACGTACTGCGGCACCTAGGCTGCCCGCATGGCCTTTCGACTCTATGAGCACGGCGGCGCGGTGACCGAGTACGGCGACCGGGCGGCCTATGCCTTCAACCCGAGCGGGCTGCTCGTCATCACCGACGAGGACGGCACGCGACTGACCTTCGCCCCCAGCTCGTGGCACCACCTCGAGGACTGGCCGGGCGGTCGCCAGGGCGGCGCGTTCCGGTGAGCTGCCGATGACCGAGCTCTTCGCCGGGCTCCTGGTCTCGGACCTCTCCGCCGCCGAGCAGTGGTGGACCGCAGCGCTCGGGTCCGACCCGCTCATGCGCCCCAACGACGCCGAGGTGGTGTGGCAGGTGGGCTCGGCCTACGTCTACCTCGACGCGGCCCTCGACGGCCGCACCCCGGGCCAGGGCCAGGTCACGCTGTTCCTCGCCGAGTCCGGGGAGCTCGACGAGCGGGTCGCCGCCGCCGCTGCACACGGCATCGAGCCGACCCTGCGCGAGACCTACGACAACGGCGTCCGCAAGGTGACCTTCACCGACCCCGACGGCAACCGCCTCGGCCTGGGCGCCGGCCCCGTCGACGGGTGATACTGGCTCTCCAGCGAGGAGGCGCCATGGCGGACAAGGGCTTCGGCTCGGAACTGTGGAAGAACGTCCAGTCGGTGAAGCTCGACAAGGTCGGCGCCCTGCGCGCGCCCGTGCGCGCCGACGGCAAGCGCGGCATCGTCGTCGGGATCGACGCGATCGCCGAGGCCGACAAGACGGCCGGAGCCGGGAGCGCCGCTCCCCCGCGGCGGAGCTGGCTCGCGCGCCTCCGCCGTCGGTGACCCTCACCGGCGTCAGGACCTCGCCTCAGCACCTCCCGGCGGTCCTCGCGCTCGTCGGGGCGACTGCGGCGTGGGGCTCGACGTTCCTGGTGACCAAGCAGTCCCTCGACGAGATCTCGCCCGCGTCGTTCCTCGTCTGGCGCTTCGGGCTCGCCGCCGCCGTCCTCCTGCTCGCCCGCCCGGCTCGGGTCGTGGAGCTGCCGGCCCAGGACCGCGGGCGTGCGGTCGTCCTCGGCCTCGCCCTGGCGACCGGCTTCCTCCTCCAGACGCTCGGGCTCCGTGAGACCCCGGCAGGCGTCTCGGGTTTCCTGACCGGGACCGCCGTGATGCTCACTCCCGTGGTGGCCGCGATCGTCTTCGGAGACCGGGTGGGCCGGGCGGGCTGGCTCGCGGTGGTCGTGTGCGCGCTCGGGCTGGCGCTGCTCGCCGGCGGCGGCACCGAGGCGTCGACCGGGGCCGTCCTCACCGTCGCGGGGGCGGCCTGCTTCTCGGTCCACATCGCGGGGCTCAGCCAGTGGGCCACGCCGGGCAACGCCTACGCGCTGACCGCGTGGAGCGTCGCCGTCGCGACTGCGGTCTGCGCGGCCTCCGCACTGCTCGTGGGCGGGCTCACGCTGCCGCCCACGGCCGCCGCCTGGGGATCGGTCGCCTACCTCGCGCTCGTCGCCACCTGTCTCGGGTTCGTGGTGCAGGCCTGGGCGCAGAGCGCGCTCGACGCGACGACGGCGGCCGTCGTGATGACGATGGAGCCGGTCTTCGCGGCGGTGATCGCCACCGCCCTGGGTGGCGAGGTCCTGGGATGGGTCGGCTGGCTGGGCGGCCTGGTGATCGTGTCGTCGATGCTGGTCGCCGAGCTCGGCGCCCGCGACTGCTGCGACGTCGCCTCGCCGCGGGTCGAGTGCTGCTGA
>CAZKZQ010000241.1:2767-6136 GCA_964557235.1 uncultured Nocardioidaceae bacterium | reverse complement strand
CAGCCCAAGGTGCGTGAGCTGCAGAAGAAGTACGGCCACGACCGGGAGCGTCTCGGCCAGGAGACGATGAAGCTCTACAAGGAGACGAACACCAACCCGTTCGCCGCCTGCCTGCCGCTCATCATCCAGATGCCGATCTTCATCGCGCTGTTCCGCGTGATCGACCAGGCAGCGAACGGTCGCGCGAAGGGCGTGCTGACGCAGCGCCAGGCCGACTCGCTCTCCCAGGCCAAGATCTTCGGCGCGCAGATCGCCGACACGTTCACCAAGGCGTCGGGCGACAGCGCGGGCCAGGTCAAGCTGTTCGCCGCGATCCTCGTGATCGCGATGACGGCCACGACCTTCCTCACCCAGCGCCAGCTGATGACGCAGAACATGCCGCCGGACGCGCTGCAGGGTCAGTACGCCCAGCAGCAGAAGATGCTGCTCTACGTCCTGCCGCTGGTGTTCGCCGTCGGTGGCATCGCCTTCCCGATCGGTGTCCTCATCTACTGGACCACCTCGAACCTGTGGACGATGGGCCAGCAGTTCTACGTGATCCGGAACAACCCCGCCCCGGGCACGCCGGCCGAGAAGGCCAAGGCACAGCGAGACGCGGAGAAGCGCAAGAAGAAGGGCCTCCCGCCGCTCGAGGAGACCCCCGAGGTGACGACCGCGGGTCCCGAGACCCCGCAGCCCGGTCAGCCACGGCAGCAGCCGAAGCGACAGACCCGCGAGCAGCGACGGAAGAACAACCCCCAGGCCAAGAACCAGAACCCGAAGCAGTCGGGTCCAGCGGAGGAGAACTGAGATGACGAACGAGACGGACGTGGCCGAGGACGCGCAGTCGGTGGTCACGGACGGTGACGAGGCCGCGAGCGAGTCCCGTGAGTCGTCGCCCGAGGACCGGCGCGCGGCGCTGGAGAACGAGGGCGACATCGCGGCGGACTACCTCGAGGAGCTGCTCGACATCGCCGACCTCGACGGTGACATCGACATGGACGTGGAGGGCGACCGTGCCGCCGTGTCCATCGTGGGCGGCGACCTCGACCGACTGGTCGGGCGCAACGGCGAGGTGCTCGACGCGCTCCAGGAGCTGACCCGCCTGGCGGTGCTCCGCGAGACGGGCGAGCGCTCGCGCCTCATGCTCGACGTCGGTGGCCACCGCGCGCAGCGTCGCGCCGTGCTGGAGGGCATCGCACGTGACGCGATCGCCGAGGCGAAGGAGTCCGGCGAGCCGGTCTCCCTCAAGCCGATGTCGCCGTTCGAGCGCAAGGTCGTCCACGACGTCGTCGCGTCCGAGGGCCTCACCTCGGAGTCCGAGGGCGTCGAGCCGCGCCGCTACGTGGTGATCTCCGCGTCGTGAGCGCCTGATGCCTGAGCACGTTTCACGTGAAACACCCCCGGCGCCTCCCGAGGCGGCGGGGGTGTTCGCTTCTCGGCTGCCCCTCGCGGAGCGGTACGCCGGCTGGCTGGCCGACGCCGGCGTGGTCCGGGGGCTGATCGGTCCGCGCGAGGTCCCACGCCTGTGGGAGCGCCACCTCCTCAACTGCGCGGTCGTGACCGACGCGATCCCCGACGGTGCCACGGTCGCGGACATCGGCAGCGGTGCCGGTCTCCCCGGCCTGGTCCTGGCGCTGCGACGTCCTGACCTGCGGGTGACGCTCGTCGAGCCCCTCCTGCGGCGGACCACCTTCCTCGAGGAGGTCGTGTCGGACCTCGGCCTGGACCAGGTCGAGGTCGTCCGCGGGCGCGCCGAGGAGCTGCACGGCACGCGAGAGTTCGACGTGGTGACCTCGCGCGCGGTCGCCCCCCTGGAGAAGCTCCTCGGGTGGTGCCTGCCGCTCTGCGGACCGTCCGGGATCGTGCTGGCGATGAAGGGATCGAGCGCCGCCGAGGAGGTCGCGCAGCTGCCCTGGCCCGTCTCGGACGGGACCGTGTCGGTCCTCACCCTCGGTGCAGACCAGATAGTTCTCCCCAGCACGGCGGTGCGAGTGGAAGCCGCCCGCGCGCGCGACCTAGGTTGGGCCACGTCCCGTTCACCGCGGCGAACCCGTGACCGCAGCACCCGGCGGAAGGCTCGTCGCCCTCACTGAGGAGTGCCCCGTGTCGGCTCGCCATTCCGCCCAAGCCGACCGGAGTGCCCGGGCTCGGGCCTGGTTCAGCTCCCGTCGCCGGGACCGCCGAGACACCTCCTCCGCTGCTCCTTCCACGCCCGCCGCGCCCTCGACCGCGCCGACCTCGGCACCGAGCGCTCCGTCGGCCACCGCGGCGGCCGCGGCGCCCGCGCAGTCTGCTCCGGTGCCGGCGAGCCCCCCGGTGGCGAGCCCCGCGCCGGCGCCGACGCCGGTTCGTGCACAGGCTTTTCCACAAGGGAGGAAAAATCAGTCTCCCGAGGTCGAGGAGAGCGCCGTTTCACGTGAAACAGCCCCCTCCACGCACCACGGCGACCGCGTGACGAGCACGCTCGAGGCGGATGACCAGGCTCACGCCGAGGCGCGTGCCGCGATGGCCGTGCCCCAGCAGGTGCGGCTGCCGCGCCCCGACGCCCCGCGGGTCCTGGTCGTGGCCAACCAGAAGGGTGGGGTCGGGAAGACCACGACCGCGGTCAACGTGGCGGTCTCGCTGGCCCAGGGCGGTCTCAAGGTGCTCGTCATCGACCTCGACCCCCAGGGCAACGCCTCCACGGCGCTGGCGATCGATCACGGGCGCGACCTCCCGTCGATCTACGACGCGCTGGTCGACGGCGCCTCCCTGGCCGAGCTCGCCCGCCCCGCCACCGAGGTCGAGAACCTCTGGGTGGTGCCCAGCAACGTGGACCTCGCCGGCGCTGAGATCGAGCTGGTCAGCCAGGTCGCCCGGGAGAACCGCCTCCGCAAGGCGCTCGACGCCCTGCCCGGCCTCGACGCCACCGCGGAGGACCGCTTCGACTACGTGCTCGTCGACTGCCCGCCGTCGCTGGGGCTGCTCACGCTCAACGCCCTCGTCGCCGCCAAGGAGGTGCTCGTCCCGATCCAGTCGGAGTACTACGCGCTCGAGGGCGTCGGCCAGCTCCTGGAGACCGTCGAGCTGGTGCGGGCCAACCTGAACCCCGAGCTGGAGATCAGCACGATCCTCCTCACGATGTACGACGCCCGCACGCGACTGTCGGCCGCCGTCGCCGACGAGGTCCGCACCCACTTCGGGGACAAGGTGCTCAACACCTACATCCCCCGCTCGGTGCGGGTCTCCGAGGCACCCAGCTTCAGCCAGAGCGTCATCGCCTACGACCCCTACTCGCCGGGTGCGCTGAGCTACCTCGAGGCGGCCCGCGAGATCGCCGCACGGGGTGTGACCAGCGCAAACGCGACTCAGACCGCTCCCGAGGGCATCGTCGCGAGCGGATCCGAG
>CAZKZQ010000241.1:0-2667 GCA_964557235.1 uncultured Nocardioidaceae bacterium | reverse complement strand
ACCGAGGCCCCGGCACCCCCGGCCGTGGGCGAGCAGCGGGTCGGCCCGGTCACGATCACCGTCGCGCTGCCCGCGTCGGCCACCACCCAGACCGTCACCAGCCCCGTCACCAGCCCGGCTGCCACTCCTGCCGCCGTCGGTGCCCCGTTCGCGAGCACTCCCGCCGCCCCTGAGGAAGGATCCGCATGACCGACACCACCCCTCCCCGTCGTGGACTAGGCCGGGGTCTCGGCTCGCTGATCCCCACCGCGCCGACGGCTCCGCCGGCCGCTCCGGCCGACGGTCACGCCGGCACGGCGGTCGTCGACCGGGTGACCGCCTCCCCGGACTGGATCGGGCGCATGCCCGGAGGCGCACCGCCGGCCCAGGGCGCACCGGGACGGCACCTCGACGACCAGGCGCAGCCCCAGTCCGCCGAGGAGGTCCCGACCAACGGGACCGGCGGGGCTGCTGCGACCAGTGGTGCGGATGAGGAGCCGGTGCTGGTCGCGGGGGCCTACTTCGCCGAGCTCCCGGTCACCGCGATCGTCCCCAACGCCCGTCAGCCGCGCCAGGTCTTCGAGGAGGAGGGGCTCGCCGAGCTCGTCCACTCGATCCGCGAGGTCGGGCTGCTCCAGCCGGTCGTGGTGCGCCGGCTCTCCGCCGCGGACGGCGACGGCGAGCAGACCGAGGCGCGCTACGAGCTGGTCATGGGCGAGCGCCGCTGGCGCGCCACCCAGGAGGTCGGCCTCGACACGATCCCGGCGATCGTGCGCGAGACCGGCGACGACGACATGCTCCGCGACGCGCTGCTGGAGAACCTCCACCGCGTGCAGCTCAACCCGCTCGAGGAGGCGGCGGCCTACCAGCAGCTGCTGGAGGACTTCGGCTGCACCCACGAGGACCTCGCCTCGCGCATCGGGCGCAGCCGTCCCCAGATCAGCAACACCCTGCGCCTGCTCAAGCTCTCTCCCTCGGTGCAGCGGCGGGTCGCGGCCGGCGTGCTGAGCGCGGGTCACGCCCGAGCGCTCCTCGGCGTCGTGGACGCCTCCGCCCAGGACCGGCTGGCCGGCCGCGTCGTGGCCGAGGGCATCTCGGTGCGCGCGCTGGAGGAGATCGTCGCGCTCGGCGACCACGAGGACGACGAGCCCAGGGCGCCGCGACGCAGGACGCCGACCTCACCGGCCCTCCTCGACCTGGCCGAGCGGCTCTCGGACCTCTTCGAGACGCGCGTCAAGGTCGACCTCGGTCGCTCCAAGGGCAAGATCACCATCGAGTACGCCTCGCTGGAGGACCTCGACCGGATCATCGGCGCGATCGACCCGTCGTACGAGCGTCGACACCACGACGAAGCGATGGATCAACAGAGCGCTTGATCGATCCAGCGACAAGACGCTTTGTCGACAAAGCGAGAAGTCGCCAGATCGACTGAGGCTCGCAGGACGAGCATCACATCCCAGGGCGGACATTTCCCCTCCCTGCGGAGGCCTGCGGTCCGATAATCTTCGGCGACCCTGAACCCATTCGTGGGCCTGCCGCTGAGGAGTCTTGCGTGGACGCGATCTCCGAGTTCTTCTCGAACGAGTGGGTCGTGTTCTGGACGATTCCGGTGTTCACCGCGGTCATCGGCTGGCTGATCAACTGGACCGGCGTGATCATGCTGTTCAACCCGGTCAAGCTGTACGGCGTCCGCGTGCCCGGCCTGGACGACCTCGCCCGCCTGCTGCCCCACAAGCTGCAGGAGGTCCCCGGACTGCTCTACGGCAAGATCGGGTGGCAGGGGATCGTCCCGGCCCGGGCGGCCAAGATGGGCTCGATCGCGGTCGACAAGACGATCGCCAAGATCGGGACGCCGGGCGAGTTCTACCAGCAGCTCGACCCGCCGGCGATCGCCGAGCACATCGTGACGATCATGGAGCCGCAGGTCCCGGCGATCGTCGACGGCGTGATGGAGCGGCAGCAGCCGCAGCTGTGGAAGAACCTGCCGCCGCGGATCCGTGAGGCCGTGATCTCCCGGGTGCGTGCGCAGCTGCCCGACATCGTCGGCGACATCACCCACGAGATCGGCGAGCACATCGACCAGCTGCTCGACCCGAAGATCATGGTCATCGAGCACTTCCGCAAGAACCCGGCGCTGGTCAACCGGATCTTCTACGAGGTCGGCGGCCGCGAGCTCAAGCTGATGGTCAACTTCGGCTTCGTCTTCGGCTTCCTGCTCGGCATCCCGGTCGCGGTCATCGACCACACCTTCGGCGTCTGGTGGCTGCTGCCCTTCCTGGGCGTGATCGTCGGGTGGACGACCAACCTGCTCGGCATGTGGCTGATCTTCGAGCCGGTCGAGGAGAAGCGGATCCTCGGGATCAAGGTGCACGGGCTCTTCCTGCGCCGCCAGGCCCAGGTCGCCGACGTCTATGCGCGGATCATCGCCGAGGACGTGGTCACGCTGGAGAACATCGGCGACTTCCTGCTCTACGGCCCACGGGGCGACCGCACCCAGCAGATGCTCGAGCAGGCGATGGGTCCGGCGATCGACCGTGCGGCCGGGCCCGCGCGCGCCGCCCTGCGCGTCGCCGTGGGCACCCGCGAGTTCGACGCGATCCGCGACCAGGTCGCCCAGGACTCCGCCGCCCACACGATCACGCCGTTCCGCGACCCCGGCTTCTCCAAGCGGCAGAGCGAGAAGATCCG